>NZ_CP127015.1:3478750-3835625 GCF_035199985.1 Nguyenibacter sp. L1 | reverse complement strand
GCGCCGTGCCGAACAGCACGACCATGCCGTAGATCACCCCGGGCGTCAGCCAGTGCCCGAACGAACCCGCCGCCATCACCAACGCGCCGCACGCCTCGACGATCTGGCAGGCCACGGTGATCGCCCGCCGGTTGAAATGATCCGCCGCATGCCCCGCCACCAGGATCAGGCAGACCATCGGCAGGAACTGCGCCAGCCCCACCCAGGCCAGCGCCCGCGCGCTGTGCGTCAGCATATAGATCTGCCACCCCACCGCCACCGCCTGCACCTGCGCGGAAAACGAGGACAGCAGCCGCGCCGACAGAAAGGCCGCCAGCCCCGGATGGGCAAGCAACGACAAGCGCGGCACGGTCGCATCCAGGGGAACGCCCCCTCCCGCAGGGCCGCGGGACAGGGTCTTCAGGTCGGCTGGCTCAGGCATGATCCCACGACCATAGAGCGCGATCGTCCCCGGTTGAAGCAACCCCGACCCCAAATCGCTCTCTGCGCCCGAAAAAACCGCGCGCCGCCGCGCCACGAAAGTTTTGCCAAATGGCAACGATCCGGGCAAAAGGCGCTCCATGAAGGGAAACACCGCTCTCGGCTCTCTGGACGGACCGCTGCGCACGGATCGCCGTCCCATGACGGACGCCCCCCACGCCACGGACACGCCGCGCCCCGATATCCGCCCCGATATCCGGGTCGGCACGATCACGGATGCCAGGCCGTCGGCCGCGGCGTCCGGCCCGGGCTACGGGCCGCCGGGCTGCCAGCTCTGGATCGATTTCGGCCCGCGCATCGGCGTCAAGCAGTCCACGACGCACCTGTCGGCCCGCTACACGCCGGAAACGCTGATCGGGCGCCAGGTCTGCGCCGTCATCAACGTCCCCCAGCGCCAGATCGGTTCATGCTACAGCGAAGTCCTCACCCTCGACATGCCCGACAAAAGCGGCGAGGTCCTGCTGATTCGCCCCGACCATACCGTGCCCGATGGAGGAATGCTGTTCTGATGGCCACCAACTACGCGACCGTAACCTGGGACCAACTGCACCGCGACGCGCGCCTGCTCGCGGAAACGCTGATGCCGCGCGGCCCGTTCAAGGGCATCGTGGCGATCACCCGCGGCGGCCTGATCCCGGCCGCCATCATCGCCCGCGAAATGGATTGCCGGCTGATCGAGACGATCTCGGTGGTGACCTACGATGAAGAGCACCAGGGCAAGCCGAACGTCGTCAAGGCCCCGACGGCGGCCGGCGACGGCGAGGGTTTCCTGATCGTCGACGACCTGGTCGATTCGGGCGTGACCGCGCAGCTCGTCCGCCAGCTCCTGCCCAAGGCCCTGTTCGCCTGTCTCTACGCCAAACCCTCGGGCAAGCCCCTGACCGACCTGTTCGTCGTCGAGGTCCCGCAGGACACCTGGGTGCTGTTCCCCTGGGACACCGCGCCGCTCTTCGTCCCGCCGCTCGCCCGCAAATCCGACGCCGCCTGAACGCGCCCGGCCCCACCACCACAGGGCCGCACGCGGCCACCTTGTCCTCCCTTGCCCCCCCCTCGGGCGAAATTTTCGCCCGACCGCCTGCCAGACCGCTTGCCAGACCGCCCAATGCCTCATAGCTTCCCCGGGTTCGGGGCGTGGCGCAGCCTGGTAGCGCGCGTGTTTTGGGTACACGAGGCCCCCGGTTCGAGTCCGGGCGCCCCGACCAGCGGGAAGACGCAGCGGAAGCACGCGGCGAAAGAAAAGGGGATCTCATTCCATGCGGGCCCGAATCTATCAGCAAGCCAAGACCGCCACCCAGTCCGGCCAGGCCAACACCCATGAGTGGATCCTGGAATACGGCCAGACCCAGCCGCGCCGGCAGGACCCGCTGATGGGCTGGACCGGCAGCCGCGACACCAGCGCACAGGTCCGCCTCACGTTCCCCGACCGCGAATCCGCCGTCGCCTACGCCGGCCGCCACGCGGTGCCCTACGATTTGGAACTCCCCACCGCGCGCGTGCGCAAGCCCAAGGTCTACGCCGACAATTTCCGCTACGACCGGGTCCAGAACTGGACGCACTGAACTGGACGAACGGAACCCAAGGCACTGAACCGGACGAACGGAACCAGACGCCGCGAACTGGACGCCCCGCCCCCTTTCTGGCACATCAGACCCACCGTCCGCCCCACCGGCGGACGCGCCGCCGACAGGCACGCGCCCTTAGCTCAGTTGGATAGAGCAACAGCCTTCTAAGCTGTGGGTCGCTGGTTCGAATCCAGCAGGGCGCGCCACACGCTCCACGGCCGTTCCACCGCCCGACCTATGGACACCCCCCGAAAACCGGGATAAGCGAGGTGCCAAGGAGAGGTGGCCGAGCGGTTTAAGGCAGCGGTCTTGAAAACCGCCGTGCGTGCAAGCGTACCGTGGGTTCGAATCCCACCCTCTCCGCCATCAAAATATAGCGTAGTACAGCGTGCCAAAGATGGCTGGGTCATAGGATCGGCGTTCTTTATGCCGCTTGCTGACAGCCGCGTTCTCGGCTGCCATGCCCCCGTCCTCGCCGTTCCCGGGCAAAGAGAAGAGTCGTCCCGAAAGCCGCCATCTATTCCAGATACGGCGTCAGCACATCCTCGATCCATTTCATGAATGCACGAACTCGACGCGACAGATTGCTCCGATGCGCTACGACGAGGGACACGGCGATCGGCTGGCGACGAAAATCGGGCATGATCTCCACAAGCGCTCCATTCTCCAAGTATTGGCCAATCCCCAAGAGTGGCGCCTGAATCACGCCAAGGCCGGCGAGGGCAGCGGCATCGTAGGTCTGCGCGCTGTTGACGTGCAGCGCACCTGGCAACTGAAGCGTCGCGTAGCTGTCGCCGTCCGGATATTCCCATCCATAGGGTCTTGCGCCCAGCGTCGTCGAAAAATGAATTGTCCGATGTGCCTGACGCTGGAGATCTTCCATCGATCGAGGGACGCCATAGCGCGCCAGATAGGCGGGACTGGCAGCGTTGACCATACGCAACAGGCCCAGCGGGCGGGCAATCAGCGTCTCGTCCCTTATGGGTCCAAGCCGCAATACACAGTCGAACCCCTCTTGAACCAGATCGACTTGCCGATCCGTACTCGACATCTCCAATTCCAACTCGGGGTGAGCCGCCATGAAATCCGGCAAGGCCGGCACGATCGTCGTGCGCGCCACCTCGGTCGGAAGATCAACCCGTAAACGCCCGCGAAGTGCTGCGCGGTCCCCTGCGAACATCGCGTGTAGGTCATCGACTTCAGCAAGCAGATCGCGGGCACGGGCATGAAATGCGCGCCCGTCCTCCGTCAATTGCACGCTGCGCGTCGTGCGGTGCAAGAGCCTGACGCCGACATCTTCTTCCAGCTTCCGGACCGCCGTTGAAGCCCTTCCCTTCTGAATGCCCAGGCTGTCGGCCGCGCGAGTGAAGCTCCCCATTTCCGCTACCGTTATGAAAATGAGGATGGGTTCGAGATTCTGCATTTTCGTACCCCGGAATTGTTCTCCAAATAGAGAACAGTGCGTTCATTTTGTCGATATTTATCATGAATAATAGATACAGTATGTTTCGAACATGGAGATGCCTCCATCGGAGAATGACAAATGTCCGAAACCATGAACCTGCATCGGTCGCCTGAAACCATGACCGTGCATCGCGCCCAGTGGGCCGGCCGGATCATAAGCGCGCTTGTCGTTATCGCTCTGACGGCAGACGGCACTATTCAGCTTTTTGCGCCGGCACAGATCGCAAGCATGTTGCAGGAAACCGGGTTCGCGATGGACCTGACCCGTGTTGTGGGTCCGATCATACTCTTCTCCGCCATCCTTTACGCCATCCCGGCCACCGCCGCCCTCGGCGCGATCCTGGTGACGGGCTTTTTGGGAGGTGCCATCTGCGCCCATGTCCGCATCGGTGAACTGGGGTCGCCGCCGGAAATCATTTCCCTGCTTCTGGGCGCGATGACATGGGGCGGCCTCTACGCGCGCAACCCCCGTATCCGGGCCGTTCTGCCGCTCATCCATTGAACCGACAGGGCCAGTGCTCTGTCCCCTAAGATCGGGAGAAAACGCATGTTTTTAGTCATGGGAATCACGGGGAAAGTGGGCGGCGCTACGGCAAAACATCTGCTGGCACATGGCAGGACAGTACGTGCGCTCGTCCGCAATCGCGAGAAGGCGGCCAATTGGGCGAACCTGGGCGTCGAACTGGTAGACGGCGATTGGAATGACCCGACAGCCATCGAGCGGGCACTTGAAGATGTCGAAGGCGCGTTTGTCATGTTGCCGGCCGTATGGGCACCTTCGCCGGACTTCGCGGAAGCCAAGGGCGTGATCTCGAACTATGTCGAGGCGCTGACCAGAGCCGCGCCGCCGCGGGCGGTCGCCCTTTCGTCGATGGGTGCGAACAGGACCAGCGGGCTCGGGATGATAACGGCCTTGTCGCTTCTGGAGCAAGGTTTTCGCGACCTGACATCCCCAATCGCATTTGTGCGCGCAGGCGGCTTCTTCGAAAACTTCCTCTACGGCTTGCAGGTCGCACAGGGTGGAACGCTGCCGGTCTACTACAATCCGACAAATCGGAAATCGACCATGGTCGCGACGAACGACATCGGCGCGGAGGTCGCAACCCTTTTGACCGGACCAGCCTGGTCAGGACAACGCATCGTCGAACTCGGTTCAATGGTCAGCGCGGATGAAGTCGCGGAGCAATTGGGTGAAGTCCTAAGTCTCGACGTGAAAGCCTTTGCAGTCCCGCGTGCAGGGTGGGCGGAAGCGTTCGAACAGCTCGGCATCCCGAAGGGCCGCACCGGACCTGCCGAAGAAATGTTTGAAGCCGTGAACACGGGATGGATGGACCTCGAAGCCGGGGATACGGAGCACGTAGCAGGTACAACGTCCGCACGCGACGTCTTCGCGGCGGCTCGGAACGTCGACAAAGTGTAAGTCCGGGACGGGTCAGGCACGAGCCAGAGACTGCCGGCTTATGCCTCGGACGCATCGTAGGAAGCTCCTTAGCTGACCAGCCGCTCCCCCTTTTGACCGACATAATTGTTCCGCCATTGACCAGCCGCCTTCCCGCCCGACACACTACCCGCCCACGCAACGATAATCGAGGCCCCCTCCCGAAGCCCGCACCATCCACCCGCACCCGATGGAGTCCAGACCACGATGGCCCCACGCCTGTCCGCCCCGCTCGGCGCCGCGTTGCTCGCCTCCGCCACCCCCACCATGGCCGCGCCCCCGACCGCCTCCCCCACGCCCGCGCCGGTCCGGGAACATCTCGTCGTCGTCGGGAACAGAACCTACACGCCGGCACCCGTCCCCGACATGTCGCGCCCGCCGCCGAAGGACGACGATTCCGGCATCCCGCTGGGCCCCCTGGGCAAATTCCGGCTGGGCGGCACCCAGGACCCGGACCACGACCCCGTCACCGGAACCTGGCTGGCCCCTTTCGGCACGGCTTACGAGACCTCCAACCCCCTGTCCCAGCGCCACCAATAGGGGTCGCCCCCTTGTGATCCGGGGTACCGTCAGAACGGCGCGACGATCCGCCAAGCCGCGCGCGACCATGATAGATTATGTGGAAACGGGACCGAAAACTGGAGGAATGACATGCTCGATCATGTCGGCATCGGCGTTTCCGATTTTGGCCGCGCCCAGGATTTCTACGACCGGGCCCTCAAGCCCCTGGGAATCGACAGGCTCCACGGGGACAACGCCACTTTCGCGGGCTATGGCGAGGCACCCAAGCCCATCTTCTGGATCGGCCATGAGCAAGGATCGCCGGCCCGGACCCATGTCGCATTCACCGCCGCAGACCGGCAGAGCGTGGACCAATTCTACAGCGCCGCACTGGCCGCCGGCGGCCGGGACAACGGGCCGCCCGGCCTCCGGACGCAATACCACCCCGATTATTACGGCGCCTTCGTCCTCGATCCCGACGGCCATAATATCGAGGCCGTCTGCCACAAGCCCGCGGCCCCCTGACCGCGCCGGCAGCCCCCGCCAAAGACGGCGCTTTTGGAAAACCTGTTACTTATCAATGAATCGGGGGCTAAAGGTCCACGTGCCCCCACGGGTCGAGGGCAGCGCCTCGCGCCACCCCGTCACGATCCGTACCGGACAGGCCGGACCAGCCGGCCTGTCCCGGAGCATCACGCCACCCGGCGCGCCCCGCCGCGCTGGCCGCCACCCTGGCGTGCCTGATGGCGCCCGCCACCGCCGCCGCCCCGGCCGCGCCCACCGCCTCCACCCAGCACGGGCGGCTTCTGCGTCGAATTCTGGGCCGCGTCGGAATGGAACGGATGCTCCTGCACCACCGGGACCTTCTTGCCGATCGCCTTTTCGATATCGCGCAGCCACGCCCGCTGCTCGGCATCGCACAGCGACACCGCCCAGCCGTCCCGCCCGGCGCGCGCCGTACGGCCGATCCGGTGGACATAGCTCTCCGGCACGTTCGGCAGGTCGTAATTGAACACGTGCGTCACGTCGTCGACATCGATGCCGCGCGCCGCGATATCGGTCGCCACCAGCACCTTCACCGCGCCGGAGCGAAAGCCCGACATCGCCCGCTCGCGCGCGCCCTGCGACTTGTTGCCGTGGATCGCCTCGGCCACGATCCCGTTCTCGTTCAGGAACGCCGCGACCTTGTTCGCCTCGTGCTTCATCAGCGTGAAGACGACCGCCCGCTCCACCTTCGGCGAGTCCACCAGCAGGCGCAGCGCGTCGCGCTTCTTCTCCGTGTCCACGAACATCACCGCCTGGCGGATCCGGTCCACCGTGCTCGACGGCGGGGTGACCTGCACCGTCGCCGGGTCGCGCAGCAGGCTATGCGCCAGCTCGGCGATGCTCTTGGGCATGGTGGCCGAAAACAGCAGCGTCTGCCGCTCGCGCGGCAGTGCCGCGACGATCCGGCGGATATCGCGGACAAAGCCCATGTCCAGCATCCGGTCCGCCTCGTCCAGGACCAGGACCTCCAGCCCCGCCAGGTCGACATGCCCCTGGCCCATCAGGTCCAGCAGGCGCCCGGGGGCGGCCACCAGCACGTCCACCCCGCGCCGCATCGCCTCGACCTGCCGCCCCTGCCCCACGCCGCCGAAGATCACGGCATGGCTCAGCCGCATATGCCGGGCATAGGCCTTGAAACTCTCATCGATCTGCGACGCCAGCTCGCGCGTCGGCGCCAGCACCAGCGCCCGCGCCCCCTTGGGGTGCGCCCGGCGCGAATGGGTCAGCAGCCGGTGCAGGATCGGCAGCGCGAAGGCCGCGGTCTTGCCCGTGCCCGTCTGCGCCAGGCCCAGCAGGTCCCGCCCGGCCAGCAGGTGCGGAATCGCGCCGGCCTGGATCGGCGTCGGCGTCGTGTATCCTTCCTCGTTCAGCGCGCGCAACAGCGGCTCGGCAAGCTGAAGATCGGCAAATGTGGTCATGCAGCGCCTCCCGGCACCTGGGAAAGGCCGGACGCCACACGACAGGATGGGCTTCCGGAATGATTTTTTGGAAAATACGAAACACGGTTCGCGCCCCCGCAACGCAGGGCACGCTGTCATTCACCGCAAGCCGTCAGGAAAGGAAGATGCTCTTGTCCGTCCAATGCGTGCCCCCCGCGTCCAAAGGCACGTGCGTCCAAGTCAGCAAGCCGGACAGGCGCGGTCCGTCCACGGGCGGCTTCTAGCCGCTCGTCCCCTCCGCCGCAAGTCCTTTTCCGGCGGCGCTGTCCCCATGCAGCCGCCGCGCCAGCCACAGCGCGCCCTCGATCGCGCTCCCACGGGGCCGCGCCAGCCCCTCGCGGCTTTCCGCCGGCAGATAGGGCTCCAGCACCTCGGCCAGCCCGCCCAGCAGGCAGCAGGGCAGGCCGCGAAACCCCTCCGCGTCGCACAAGGCCGCCCGCAGCAGCGCGATCTCCGCGCCGGCCCGGCCCAGCAAAGCCCGCGCCTGCGCGTCCCCGTCCTCTGCCGCCGCGACCACCAGCGGCGCCAGCCGGCCGAAGCCCGCCGCCCCCATCCGCACGGCCCACAGCATCGGATCGCCGCCCTCGGACGCCAGGGCGCGCCAGATCCGCTCGACCAGCGCCGAACCCGGCACCCGCCCGTCCTTGGCCCGCAGCATCAGCCGCACCGCCTCCAGCCCGATCCAGGCCCCGCCGCCCTCGTCCCCCTGGGGGAATCCCCATCCGCCGACCCGGCGGACGCGCCCGCCGGCCAGGGCGAAGCCGACCGTTCCGGTCCCCACGGCCACGACCGCCCCCGCCGCCCCGCCATGCGCGCCGACACAGGACGTATAACCGTCGGTAACCAGGTCGATCCGGTCGAACAGCGCCGGAAACGCCAGGAACCGCTCCGCCGCTCCAGGCACCTCGGCCCCCGCCAGCCCCGCCCCGGCGATCAGATGGCACGACGACCGGGCCAGCCCCGCCTGCGCCAGCGCCGCCGCCAGGGCATCACCGACCGATCGCCAGCCCTGCGCGGCATCGGTCGCGATATTGGCCGGACCACCCTGCCCCTCGCCCAGCATCACCCCCTCCGGCGTGACCAGGCGCAGCCGCGTCCCCGTGCCGCCCCCGTCGATTCCGGCCAGCAGGCGCACCACGCCCTCGGTCACCGGTCCTGCCGCCGCAGCAAAAACAGCGCCTGCTCGCCGAACAGATTGGCCAGCCGGATGGACCGGCGCCACGGCGCCCGCTCCCCGTCCTCGTCCACCGCCATCCATTCCTCGACCACATATCCTTCCTCGCGGCACAGCATCAGGAAATCCAGGATCGTGCAGGGATGGATGTTGGGCGTCTCGTACCACGGCGTATGCCACACCGCCGTCATCGGCATCCGCCCGCCCAGCAGCAATTTCAGCCGCAATTGCCAATGCCCGAAATTGGGGAAGGACACGATGGCATGCCGCCCGATGCGCAGCATCTGGCGCAGCACCTCGCGCGGCCGCTCCACCGCCTGCAGGGTACGCTGCAGCACGACGTAATCGAACGCATGCTCGGGATAATGCGCCAGGTCATGGTCCGCGTCGCCATGCATCACCGGCAGCCCATGGGCCACCGACCGCGTGACCTCCTGCATGTCGATCTCGATCCCCTGCGCGTCGCACCTCCTGGTACGGAACAGGTAATCCAGCAACGCCCCGTCGCCGCTGCCGATATCCAGCACGCGGGTGCCGGGCCGGATCATCTCGGCGATCAGCCGCTGGTCCAGGCGCATGGCTCAGCCGATCCGCGCATGTTCGGCGGCGCCGGACAAGAATCCGCGCACCGTCCGGTCGAAATCGGGCTCGTCCAACAGAAAGGCGTCATGCCCCTTGTCGCTCTCGATCTCGACGAACGACACGTTGGCCGCCGCCCGGTTCAGCGCCCGCGCCAGCGACCGCGCCTGCGTGGTCGGGAACAGCCAGTCCGAGGAAAAGGACACGATGCAGAACCGCGTGCGCGTCCCCTGGAAAGGCCGCGACAGGTCCCCGTCATGATCGGCCCCGAGATCGAAATAATCCATCGCCCGCGTGATCGTCAGATAGGAATTGGCATCGAAGCGCCGCACGAAGGACGACCCCTGGTGCCGCAGATAGCTCTCGACCTCGAACATCTCGCCGAACAGCGACAGCGGATTGGCCGGCCCGTACGGATCGCGCCGGGTGCGCCGCCCGAATTTCCGGGTCAGCGCCTCTTCCGACAGGTACGTGATGTGCGCCATCATCCGCGCCACCGCCAGCCCGCGCGCCGGAATCGCCTCGCGCTCCCAATACCGCCCGCCATGCCACTCCGGATCGGCGAAGATCGCCTGGCGGCTGACCTCGTTGAAGGCGATGTTCTGCGCCGAGTGAAACGGCGAGGTCGCGATCGGCATGGCCGCGAACACCATGTCGGGAAAGGTCGCCGCCCATTCCAGCACCTGCATCCCGCCCATCGACCCGCCGATGACGGCGAACAGCCGCGCGATCCCCAGCCGGTCGATCACCAGCTTCTGCGCCCGCACCATGTCGCGGATGGTAATCGGCGGAAATTCCGTCCCCCAAGGTTCCACTCTCCGGGGTTCCGGTTTCCGGGGTTCCCCTTCTCGGGGTTCCAACTCCACGCCGCCGCGCGGCGAACGCGGGCCGGTCGAGCCCATGCACCCACCCAGCACGTTCATGCAGATGACGAAGAACCGGTCGGTATCGATCGGCAGCCCCGGCCCGACCATCCGGCTCCACCAGCCCGGCTTGCCGGTCAGCGGATGCCGCTCCGCCAGATACTGATCGCCCGTCAGCGCATGGCAGACGATGATCGCATTGTCCCGCGCCGCCGACAGCGTGCCATAGGTGCGATAGGCCACCTGCACCGGCGCCAGATGAACCCCGCATTCCAGGTGCAGCCCTTCGGGGAACAGCATGTGCTCGTGCTGAAGCGGGGCAGGCAGGGTCTGATCCATCGCGTGGGCCGACATTCCGACAAAAGAGGGACAGCAAGGGCGCAGGCTGCGTCCTATGACACCGGCGCCCGCCACGCGCAACTGTCTGGGCGCAACTGCCTGGACCACCGCCGTCCCGGATCGAATGGCCTCGATCTGGCAAGACGGGCAGATAAGACGGGCAAATAGGACGGGCCCAATCGGGCCGCATCCCCGCCCCTGCCCCGCTTCACCGCATCGTGTGCGCCCCACCCGCTTCCGCCCCTGCCGCGGCGGGCTATGCTCGCCCCCGGCCGGGGCACCCGCCGCCCCACCGGCAAAGCGGAAACAGCCCGGAGAACGGCCTGCGACCAACCGGGCAAGCTGCAAGGAACCGACCCGATGCGCATCACCAAATACGGCACCGCCCACTGGGCCGGCGGCCTGAAGGACGGCAAGGGCACCGTCTCCACCGAAAGCGGCGCGCTGTCGGCGCAGCCTTACGGCTTCAACACCCGCTTCGAGGGCGTGGCCGGCACCAACCCCGAGGAACTGATCGGCGCCGCCCACGCGGCCTGCTTCGCCATGGCGCTGTCGGCCATCCTGGGCGAGGCCGGACTGACCGCCACCGCGCTGGATTCCAAATCCGTCGTCACTCTGGAAAAACAGCCCGACGGCTTCACCGTCACCGGCGTCCACCTCACCCTCGCGGCCACCATCCCCGGCGCCACCGAATCCCGGTTCCAGGACCTCGCCGCCAAGGCCAAGGCCGGCTGCCCGATCTCCAGGCTGCTGAACGCCCCCATCACGCTGGAAGCCACCCTGAGCACCTGAGGAGCCCAGCACGCGGATACCCGCCTGGGGCGACCCGGCGGGCAAGTCCAGCATTCCGCGCGACGCAACGGCACGCGACGTGCGGTGTTTCCCTTATGATCGTCATGTATGGTCGTCATGTCCGGAGAGAAGTCCGATGTCGAACGACACGTTCCCGATCGATCTGGGTCGCCTGAAGCCGCTGCGGCTGGACCCCAGGGTCCCGACGCTTTCCGACGAGGCGAAGGCGGTGTTGAAACACAATATCCAGATCTGCCGCGACGCCATTGTCTTCTTCACCGCGCTGGCGGGCGCCAAGGGCCTGGCAGGTCATTCCGGCGGTCCGTACGACACCGTCCCCGAGGTGATGATCGTGCGGGCTTTCATCGCCGGCGGCGCGCCGATTGTTCCGGTCTTCTACGACGAAGCCGGCCATCGGGTGGCGACCCAGTACCTGTTGAGCGTGCTGAACGGCGACATGCCGGCTGAAAAATTGCTTCATTATCGCGAATACGGCAGCGGCCTGCCCGGCCATCCGGAGAAAGAACTGACCCCGGGACTGGCGTTCAGTTCGGGTCGCCTGGGCCATCTCTGGGCCTTCTGCAACGGCGTCGCCATGGCCAACCCGGGAAAATCCGTTATCCTGCTGGGATCGGACGGCAGCCAGATGGAAGGCGACGACGCCGAAGCCGCGCGCCTGGCCGTCGCGCAGGGGCTCAATATCAAACTCCTCATCGACGACAACAATGTCACGATCGCGGGGCATCCCCAGGAATACATGCCCGGCTACGACCTGACGCGCACCCTGGCGGGGTATGGCCTGACGACGGAAACGACGATGGGCGAGGACCTCGAGGCACTGCATGTCGACCTCTGCCGGGCTTTCGACAATCCGGCGCCGCATGCCGTCGTCATCAAGCGCCCGATGGCGGTGGGGATCGGAAAAGTCGAGGGCGACATCCACGCGCACGATGCCCTGAAGACGGACGTGGCGATTGCCTATCTCGAAAACCGGGGCGGCTATGACGACGCGATCGCCATGCTCAAGGCGGCGAAGCCCGACAAGAGTCCGCTCACCTATCGCGGCTCGTCGGGCGAGGGGAAGAACCGGGACGATTTTGGCAAAGTCGTCAACGAGATCCTGGATGGCATGGACGAGGAGACCCGCAGGGCCAGCGTGCGGGTATTCGACAACGACCTCGAAGGGTCCTGCGGCCTACATCACATCAGGAAGAAGCATCCCGAGGTGTTCATAAAGGCCGGGATCATGGAGCGGGGCAATTTCTCGGCCGCCGCGGGCTTCGGATCCAGCGAAGGAAAGCAGGGAATTTACGCGACCTTCAGCGCATTCCTCGAAATGATCGTCAGCGAAATCACCATGGCGCGGCTGAATTTCGCCAACGTGCTGGCTCACTTCTCCCATAGCGGGGTCGACGAGATGGCGGACAACACCTGCCATTTCGGCATCAATTCGATGTTCGCCGATGGCGGGATCAGGCCGCTTCACGGCGAAGACGCGACGCGCCTCTATTTCCCGGCGGACCAGTATCAATTCTCCGCCTGCGTGAAGCGCATATTCAAGGATCCCGGGCTGCGGTTCGTTTTCAGCAATCGGGCGGCCGTGCCGGACATCCTGGCTGAGGATGGCAAGCGGTTTTATGAGGGACGCGCCTTCGCGCCGGGTATCGACGACCTGGTGCGGGAAGCGAAGAACGGCGGCGGCTATGTGGTCAGCTTCGGTGAAACGCTCTACCGCGCCCTGGATGCGGTCACCGGACTGCGAGAGGACGGCATCGATGTCGGGCTCGTCAACAAGGCGACCTTGAACGTCGTCGACCCCGCGATGATGGCCCGGCTCGCCAAGGCGCCCTGGATATTGGTCGCCGAGGGCTGGAATGTGAAAACCGGCCTGGGCAGCCGCTTCGGCAGCCACTTGCTGCAGGCGGGCTTCCGGGGACGGTACAATCACATCGGCGTCCACATCGAAGGCTGCGGCGGCCTCTGGCAGCAGCAAGGCAACCAGGGCCTGGATCCCGACGGAATTGCCAGGGCCATTCGCGCGCTGGCTTAGGGCATCATCCGACCGGATGGGCCCGCCCGGTCGGATAAAGATGCTCGCCAAAACAATGCGCCAGAGCCAGATCCCGTTCAAGCGGGTGGCGCTCCAGCATCGCCTTCCCATCCAGGGCGCGCCGCAGCGCCCGGCACGGGTTCAAGGCCAGGATTTGCCGGTCTGGGCGCGGTGGCGGAGAGCATGATCCGCCAGCACGCAGGCCATCATCGCCTCGCCCACCGGCACGGCGCGAATCCCCACGCACGGGTCGTGCCGCCCCTTGGTCATCACGTCGACATTCTCGCCGCCGCGCGTCACCGAGGCCACCGGGGTCAGGATCGAACTGGTCGGCTTGACGGCAAAGCGCGCCACCACCGGCTGGCCGGTGGAAATCCCGCCCAGAACGCCCCCGGCATGGTTCGCGCCGAAGGTCAGGCGCCCATCCTCCATGCGCATCGGATCGGCGTTTTCCTCGCCGGTCAGCGCGGCGGCGGCGAACCCGTCGCCGATCTCGACCCCCTTGACGGCGTTGATGCTCATCAGCGCCATCGCCAGGTCGGAATCCAGCTTGCCATAGATCGGCGCGCCCAGCCCCGCCGGCACGCCCTCGGCCACGATCTCGATCACCGCGCCGGCCGACGACCCCGCCTTGCGCACCGCCGAGAGATAATCCTCCCACACCGGCACCATCGCGGCATCGGGGCAGAAGAACGGGTTGCCCTCCACCACGTCCCAGTCCCAGCGCGCCCGGTCGATCCGGTGCGGGCCGATCTGCGTCAGCGCGCCGCGAATGCGCACGCCCTCCCCCAGCACGATGCGCGCCACGGCTCCCGCCGCCACCCGCATCGCCGTCTCGCGGGCCGAGGACCGGCCGCCGCCGCGATAATCGCGAATCCCGTATTTCAGGTCATAGGCCACGTCGGCATGGCCGGGCCGGTACCGCTCGGCAATGTCGCCGTAATCGCGCGACCGCTGGTCGGTGTTGCGGATCAGCAGCGAAATCGGCGTCCCGGTCGTCCGCCCCTCGAACACGCCCGACAGAATCTCCACCGCGTCGGGCTCCTGCCGCTGGGTGGTGAATTTCGACTGGCCCGGCCGGCGCCGATCCAGCCAGGGCTGGATATCCGCCTCGCCCAGCGGCAGCAGCGGCGGACAGCCGTCGACGACGCAGCCGATCGCCGGCCCGTGGCTCTCCCCCCAGGTCGTCACCCGGAACAGATGGCCGAAACTGTTGTGCGACATGGGGACCTCCCGCCGCCGTCAGTCGCCCGAGACGGAAATATCGGGCGCCGACGGATTCTTCATACCCACGATATTGTACCCGGAATCGACATGGTGAACCTCGCCGGTCACGCCGCCCGCCAGGTCGGACAGCATGTACAGGCCGGCCCCGCCGACCTCCTCCAGCGCCACGTTGCGCTCCAGCGGCGCGTTGTACTGGTTCCATTTCAGGATATAGCGGAAATCGCCGATCCCGTTGGCGGCCAGCGTCATGATCGGCCCGGCCGAAATGGCATTCACCCGGATACCGTCCCGGCCCAGGTCGGCGGCCATATAGCGCACCGACGCCTCCAGCGCCGCCTTGGCCACACCCATCACGTTGTAGTGCGGCATCACCCGCTCGGCGCCCAGATAGGACAGGGTCAGCATCGACCCGCCCGCCTTCATCAGCCGCGCGGCCCGGCGCGCCACCGCCGTGAAGGAATAGCACGAAATGTCCAGCGCGGTCAGGAACGCCTCGCGCGGCGTGTCGACATAGCGCCCGCGCAGATACTGCTTGTCCGCCCACCCGATGGCATGGACCAGGAAATCCAGCCCGCCCCATTCCTCCTCGATCCGGGCGAAGGTCGCGTCGATCGCCGCGTCGTCCCCCACGTCGCACGGCAGCACCAGGCTCGACCCCACCCGCTCGGCCAGCGGCCGTACCCGCTTGCCCAGCGCCTCGCCCTGATAGGTAAAGGCCAGCTCGCCGCCCTGGGCAGCCACCGCGCTGGCGATCCCCCAGGCGATCGACCGGTCATTGGCCACGCCCATGACAAGCCCCCGCTTGCCCTTCATGAGGGTGCCGGTGGCCGGGACTTTGGACGTTCCATCTGACATGGTAGGATATCCTATGGGTTGGAGGGGGTTGGAGGGAGCATGATCGGATCGGCGCCGTGGTTGCACAAGCGGGCGCGCGCGACAAGATCCGAGGAAACGCGCGCCGCCGGTTTTGCCGGCCCCGTGGCACGGATCCCCCGGCGCACGGCTCCGCCGTGGCAAGGCCTCCCCGGGGCCGGCCCGCGGAACGAACCGACACGACACGCAACCTGACATACCAGATATAACGGAATGGAAACGACGCCATGACCGCCGCGCTGATCGACCTGGGATCGGACCCTTTCGCCCTCTTCGCCGCCTGGATGCAGGACGCCGAGCAGGCCGAACCCAACGACGCCAACGCCATGGCCCTGGCGACCGCCACGCCGGACGGCCGCCCGTCGCTGCGCATGATCCTGCTCAAGGGCGCCGATGCGCGGGGCTTCGTCTTCTATACCAATCTCGAAAGCCGCAAGGCCGGCGAACTGGCCGAAAACCCGCAGGCCGCCCTGCTGTTCCACTGGAAGAGCCTGCGCCGCCAGATCCGCATCGAAGGCACGGTCCAGCCCGTCACCGAAGCCGAGGCCGACGCCTATTTCGCCAGCCGCTCGCGCATCTCCCGCCTGGGCGCCATTGCGTCCGACCAGTCGCGCCCCCTGGCCGACCGCGCGATCTTCGAGGACCGCCTCGCCGCGCTCCAGGACCGCTATCCCGAAGGCGCCGCCATCCCCCGTCCCGCGAACTGGTCCGGCTTCCGCCTGGCGCCCGACCGGATCGAATTCTGGCAGGATCGCCCCCACCGCCTGCATGATCGCGCCGTCTGGCTGCGCCGCGACGCGGGGTGGGAGGTCACGCGCCTCTATCCCTGATCCCCGTTCCTCTGCTCTTATCTCAGCCTGTGCCCAGGATGCCGTTCGCCAGGTCCTCGTTCCCGGGGCCGCGTTCATAGGATGACGGAGACATGCACTTGAAAATCATACAGAAAATCCTTCTGCCTCTGAACGGAACCTCCAATGCCGAAGGCGCCCTGACCACCGGCCTGCTCTTCGCCCGGCAGTTCGGCGGCCATATCGCAGCACTCCATGTCCGCGCCGACAGCCGCGAGGTCGCGCCGCTGGCCGGCGAGGGCCTGTCCGGCGCGATGGTCGAGGAAATGATGTCGGCGGCCGAGCGCGAGGGCGCGCGCCGGGCTCTCTCGGTGCGCGAGGCATTCGACCATTTCACCCTGCAGAACGGCATCGCCGTCACCGGCCCCATCCCGCCCTTCCACGGCAACCCGACCGGCACCGCCACCGCCAGCTTCGTCACCATGACGGGCCGCGAGCACGAAGTCGTGACCTACCGCGCCCGCCTCTCCGACGTCACGATCGTCGCCCATCCCGATTCCGGCGAGGAAGTCTCCTCCTCCGAGACCCTCCACGCCATCCTGTTCGACAGCGGCCGCCCGGTGATCATCGCGCCGCGCCAGGTGCCGCAGACCGCCGGCCGGCGCATCTGCATCGCCTGGAACGGCACTGCGGAAGCCACCGCCGCCCTGCACCACATCCTCCCCTGGGCCGCCGAGGCCGAGGCCGTGCGCATCCTCTATTCCGCCGACTATCAGCGCCGCGGCCCCGAAGCCCGCCATGCCGCGGAATATCTCGCCATTCACGGGATCGAGGCCGACCTGCTGGAATTCAGCAATCCCGACGAAACCGTCGGCGCCAACCTGCTGGCCGCCTGCCGCGATTTCGGCGCCGACATGCTGACCATGGGCGCCTATTCCCACTCGCGCCTGCGTCAGTTGATCCTGGGCGGCGTCACCCGCCACGTCCTGGAAAACGCCGAACTGCCGGTGCTGATGAGCCGCTGATCCCGCGATGGCGGCCGTCCCTTGCCGGTCCCGTCCGCCAACGCCCGCCGCATGGGGGCCATGCCGATTACTACATCTTCATGACGTATATTCCGCTTGAATATCCGCGATAGAGGCATTAGATCGGCCAAAAGCACGAACATTTTTCGTGCAATAGGGAATGTGGATCGTGACCGTGGAGATAGACCAGACGATCATCGACGCCATCGTGCAGGCCGGGGTGCAGGCCGGGGCGCAAGCCGGGGCGCAGGCAGATGCACAGGCCGGCGGCACGTCCGCCATCCTGCGCGCCGCGCTCACCGGCCCGCTGCGCGGGCGCATCGCCCTTGTTTCGTCCTTCGGCTCGGAATCCGCGGTGATGCTGGCCTTCGCCGCCGACATCGACCCGGCGGTCCCGGTGCTCTTCCTCGAAACCGGCCAGCATTTCCCCGAAACCCTGGCCTATCGCGACCAGCTCACCGCCCATCTGGGCCTCAGCGACGTGCGCAGCCTCCGCCCGGCCGAGCGGCAGCTCCAGGACCGCGACCCCCAGGGCCAGCTCTGGGCGTTCGACCCCGATGCCTGCTGCGCCCTGCGCAAGGTCGAACCGCTGGACGAGGCGATGATCCCCTTCGCCGCCTGGCTGACCGGCCGCAAGCGCGCGCAGGCCGCCACCCGCGCCCAGTTGCCGATCGTCGAGCGCGCCCGGGACGGCCGGCTCAAGATCAACCCGCTGGCCCACTGGACCCCGGCCGAACTGGATGCCGAGATGACCCGCCGCGCCCTGCCCCGCCATCCGCTGGCCGGCCTGGGCTACAGGTCGATCGGCTGCGCCCCCTGCACCCGCCCGGTGGGCGAAGGCGAGGATGCGCGCGCCGGCCGCTGGGCCGGCCTGGCCAAGACCGAATGCGGCATCCATGCCTGACGCCACACCCGGCACCGCCCGCCACACCCGTTCACCGCGCCTGAAAGAATCCCCCGTCATGGACGATCTCGACCAACTCGAAGCCCAGAGCGTTTACATCCTGCGCGAGGCGTACCGGAAGCTGAAGCCGCTGGCCATGCTGTGGTCGCTCGGCAAGGATTCCAACGTCATGCTCTGGCTGGCCCGCAAGGCGTTCCTCGGTCGCGTGCCGTTCCCGGTGATGCATGTCGATACCGGTAAGAAATTCCCCGAGATGTACCGTTTCCGCGACGAATACGCGCGCAAATGGGAACTGGAGCTGCTGCTGGGCGAATGCCCCCCGGTCGAGGAGATCGACCCGACCCTGCCGCCGGCCGCCCGCTCGGCCGCGCGCAAGACGGCCGGCCTCGCCGCGATGATCGAGAAATACAAGCTCGAGGGCGTGATCGCCGGCATCCGCCGCGACGAACAGGCCACCCGCGCCAAGGAACGCATCTTCAGCCCGCGCGGCTCCAGCCACAAATGGGACGTGCGCAACCAGCCGCCCGAATTCTGGGACCAGTACGCCACCCCGCATGAAGAGGGCGTGCATATCCGCGTCCACCCCCTGCTGGCGTGGCGCGAGATCGATATCTGGCGCTATATCGAGCGCGAGGGCATCCCGCTGGTCGATCTCTATTTCGCCAGGAACGGCAAGCGCTACCGCTCGCTAGGCGACCAGGACATCACCAGCCCGATCGACAGCGACGCCGCCACGGTGGCCGAAGTGATCGCCGAACTGCAGACCACCCGCACGTCCGAACGCGCGGGCCGCGCCATGGATCATGAATCCGAGGACGCGTTCGAGCGTCTGCGCGTCGCCGGCTATCTCTGACCCACGGACGGACCGAGGCAAATTATGAGCATTGATATCGCGGCCCGTCAGGATGCGGCCACCCCCATCGTCATCGTGGGCCATGTCGATCACGGCAAATCGACCCTGATCGGCCGCCTGCTGCACGATACCGACAACCTGCCCGAGGGCCGGGTGGCGCAGATCGTCGAATCCTCCAAGAAGCGCGGCCTGAAGATCGAGTGGAGCTTCCTGCTCGACAGCCTGCAGATCGAACGCGACCAGGGCGTGACCGTCGATTCGACGCGCATCCCCTTCCATCTGGACGCGCGCCAGTTCGTCATCGTCGACGCGCCGGGCCACCGGCAGTTCCTGCGCAACATGATCACCGGCGCCGCCGATGCCGAAGCCGCGGTCCTGGTCGTCGACGCGGCCGAGGGCGCGCAGGAACAGACGCGCCGCCATGCCATGCTGCTGCGCCTGATCGGCATCCGCCACGTGATCGTGCTGATGAACAAGGTCGACCTGCTGGAGTACGACCAGGCCCGCATCGCCGAATCCGAACGCGCGGTCGCCGCCCTGCTCCGCCAGCTCGACATCGAACCCAGCCTGTTCGTCCCCGCCTCGGCGCGCGAAGGCGACAATATCGCCGCCCGCTCGCCCCATATGGGCTGGTACCAGGGCCCGACCCTGACCGAGGCCCTGGCCCAGGTCCCCGCCCCCTCGGGCCGCGCCGACCTGCCGCTGCGCCTGCCGGTGCAGGACGTCTACCGCTTCGACAACAAGCGCGTGGTCGCCGGCCGCATCGAACGCGGCCGCGTCACCGTGGGCGACAGCCTGGTGATCGGCACCCACGGCACGGTGGCCCGCGTCGCCTCGATCGAAAGCTGGCATGCCGCGCCGCAGATCTCCGCGGTCGCCGGCCAGTCGGTGGCCATCACCCTCGAACCGGACGTCATCCCCGACCGCGGCGACCTGCTGCACAGGCCGGACGCGGCGCCGGTCCGCGCGGCGCGCATCCGCACCCGCCTGTTCTGGCTGCGCCAGGAACCGCTGCGCGTCGGCGAGAGCTTCCGCCTGCGCCTGGCCACCGCCGAACATCAGGTCACCGTGGCCTCGATCGATTCCGTGGTGCGCCTCGACGATCTGACCGAACACGCCGCCGACCACGTCCCGCCCGAGGGCTTCGCCGAAATCACCCTGGCGGCGTCGGAAAGCATCCTGTTCGACCCCTTCGCCCCCGGCACCACCGACGGGCGCGGCGTGCTGGTCGACCGCAACCAGCGCATCGTCGGCGGCGCGCCGCTGATCGGCCCGGCCGCGATCGCCACCGGCACCCGCGCCATCCACCCGACCGACAGCACCGTCTCGCTGTGGGACCGCGCCCAGGCGCGCGGCCATCGCGGCGGCGTCTTCTGGATGACCGGCCTGCCCGGCGCGGGCAAGAGCACGATCGCCCGCGCGGCGGAATCCCGCCTCTTCGCCCAGGGGATCGACGTGTCGGTGCTCGACGGCGACACGCTGCGCGCCGGCCTGTGCGCCGATCTCGGCTTCTCCGAAGCCGACCGGACGGAAAATGTCCGCCGCGCCGCCGCGGTCGCCCGCATCCTGGCCGAAACCGGGCAGGTCGTGCTGGTCGCGCTGATCTCGCCGCGCACCGCCGACCGCGACCTGGCGCGCCAGGTCGTCGGCGAGGGGTTCCAGGAAATCTTCGTCGATGCCGACCAGGCCGTCTGCGAATCCCGCGACCCCAAGGGCCTCTACGCCGCGGCGCGCGCCGGCCGCATCACCGGCTTCACCGGCATCGACGCGCCCTATGACGTGCCGGAAAACCCCGACCTCCGCCTGGCCACCGGCCAGGGCAGCGTCGCCGAGACCGCCGACCGCCTGGCCGCCCACGTGGCCGGCACCGTGCTGCTGGGCGATGCCGCCCGCCGCCGCTCGTAAACCGCGCCGCCGCCCCGCTTCGCCGGGGCGGCGCAGCCTGGACAACCCCGCCCGCCGACGCCATGTCACCATGGATGCGGGCCGGCCGGAATCCGGACGCAACAAGGACTGATCGCACGTGGATGTCAGGAACAACCGCCGCCAGGCGGGCGGATCGAGCGTGGTGACCGCCAACCGGCTGCTGGACGGGCGCATCGTCTGGCTGGCCGAGGACGGCGTATGGTCCGACCGCATCGACGCCGCCAGGATCTTCGCTAATGACGGTCCCGAGGGCGGGTCAGAAAGCGGATCCGAAAGCGGATCCAACGGGGGAATCGAATCCGTGATCGCCGCCGTCGCCGCCCGCCAGCAGGCCGACGGCGTGGTTGGCGTCTACGGCGTGCAACTGCGCGATGACAGCGCCACGCCCGTGCCCGCCACGGTGCGCGAACGCATCCGCGCCTTCGGCCCCTCCGTCCATCCGGAATTCGCCCCCTTCACCGAGGCCACCACCAATGTCCGCTGAAGCAGAAACCCTCGCAGACGCCGCGCCCGCGCTGCCGGTCGGGCATTACGCCTACGACCAGGTGGACCGCGCCTTCCTGCATGACCGGGTCGAACAGTTCCGCGACCAGGTCGCCCGCCGCATCTCCGGCGCCCTGTCCGAGGATGAATTCAAGCCGCTGCGCCTGATGAACGGGCTGTATCTGCAGCTCCACGCCTACATGCTGCGGATCGCCATTCCCTACGGCATGCTGGATTCCCGGCAGATGCGCGAACTCGCGCATATCGCCCGCACCTATGACCGCGATTACGGCCATTTCACCACCCGCCAGAACCTCCAGTTCAACTGGATCCGGCTCGAGGACACGCCCGACATCCTCGCCCGCCTGGCGTCGGTGGACATGCACGCCATCCAGACCAGCGGCAACTGCATCCGCAACGTGACCTGCGACCAGTTCGCGGGCGCGGCCGCCGACGAACTGGTCGATCCGCGCGTCCATGCCGAAATCCTGCGGCAATGGTCGACCCTGCATCCCGAATTCTCGTTCCTGCCCCGCAAGTTCAAGATCGCGGTCAGCGGCAGCCCGCACGACCGCGTCGCCGCGCGCTTCCACGATATCGGGCTGGTGGCCAAGCCGGGCCACGGCGGCAAGGTGGTGTTCGACGTCTTCGTCGGCGGCGGCATGGGCCGCACTCCGCTGGTCGGCGTGCATCTGCGCGACAACCTGCCCGAGGAAGACCTCCTCGCCTATCTCGAGGCCATGGTCCGCGTCTATAACGAGTACGGACGCCGCGACAATATCTACAAGGCCCGGATCAAGATCCTGGTCCAGGCCCTGGGCGCCGAAGGCTACCGCGCCAGGGTCGATGCCGAATTCGCCGCCATGGACCGCGCGCGCTACCGCCTGCCGCCCGAAACGGTGGCCGCCATCCGCGCGCGCTTCGGCACGCCCGACCTCGCCGCCCCCGCCGGCGCCGCCGAAAGCCTGGCCGCCGCCCGCGCCGCCGACCGCGCCTTCGACCGCTGGGCGCGCACCAACACCCATCCCCACCGGCATCCCGGCTATATCTCCGCCGTCATCTCGCTCAAGCCCGACGGCGGCATCCCGGGCGACGCCACCGCGGCGCAGATGGACCGCATCGCCGACCTCGCCGACCGCTTCTCGTTCGGCGAAATCCGCATCACCCACATGCAGAACATCGTGCTGGGCCATGTCCGGCAGGACCAGCTCCACGCCTTGTGGCAGGAGCTGCGCGCCGTGGGTCTCGCCACCGCCAATATCGGGCTGATCGGCGACATCATCGCCTGCCCCGGGCTCGATTACTGCTCGCTGGCCAATGCCCGCTCGATCCCGATCGCGCAGAAGCTCAGCGCCCGCTTCGCCAGCCCCGAACTGCAGGAAACCATCGGCGACCTGCAGATCAAGATCTCGGGCTGCATCAATGCCTGCGGCCACCACCATGCCGGCCATATCGGCATCCTGGGCGTGGACAAGAAAGGCGAGGAATTCTTCCAGCTCACCCTGGGCGGCTCGGCCGGCAACGATGCCGCCGTCGGCCAGATCCTGGGCCCGGCTCTGCCCGAGGACGCGACGGTCGACGCCATCGCCCGCCTGGTCGACGCCTATCTGGTCCACCGCAACACGGGCGAGCGTTTCCTGGATACCTACCGGCGGCTCGGCGCCGCGCTTTTCAAGGATGCCGTCTATGCCGTTGCTTGAAAACGGACAGGTCGTCGAAGACCCCTGGACCATGATCGGCCCCGACGACCCGCTGCCCCCCACGGGCGCGGTGCCCAAGAATGCAGTGCCCGGGGATGCAGTCATCGTGCCGCTCTCCCGGCTCGAGGAAGGGCTGGCCCGCCCCCCCGGCGGCAAGCTGGGCGTCGCCCTGGCCCCGGATGACGAAATCGCCGTCCTGCGCACCGCCCTGCCCCGGCTGGCGCTGGTCGCCGTCACCTTTCCCACCTTCCGCGACGGCCGCGCCTTCAGCCAGTGCCGCGCCTTGCGCGAACATCTGGACTTCCCGGGCGAAATCCGCGTCACCGGTCGCCCTTTGCCGGACCAGTACGAATTCCTGCTGCGCTGCGGCGCCTCCACCGTCCTGCTGCCCGAAGGCGACGATCCCGCGACCTGGGCCCGCGCCCATGCGCGCTTTACCACCGCCTACCAGCCGGCGGTGCGCGACGAACGGGCCGAGGGCTTCGGACTGCGCCGTCTCCTGGGCCGCCTCCCGGCCTGAGCCCTTCCGCCCGGCGGTCGCCCATGCTACCGCCGGGCCATGACACGTCTTCCCGCCCGCCGATGCTGAAGCGCCTCCTGGCCGGAAGGCCCGGTCGCGCCCCGGCCTTCCGCGTTCTGGCCATCGCCGCGCTGCGCTCTTATCTGGGCTTCGCCCTGCGCACCACGCGCTGGACGTTCGACATCCACCCCGACGCCGCCCCCCTGCTGACCGGCAGGGACGGACGGACCGCCCTGGTGGCCTTCTGGCATGAAACGCTGGTGCTTACCCCGGCCCTGTGGTGGTGGGCCCGGCCGCAGAACCCGTCCCTGCGCCTGCATGTGCTGATCAGCCGCAACCGCGACGGGCAGATGATCACCGACATCGTCGCCCCGTGGGGGATCGCGGCCATCGCCGGCTCGACCGACCGCAAGGACAAGAGCAGGAACGGGGGCCGGAAGGAAAGCAAGGGCGGCGCCACCGCCTTGCGCCGCCTGCTCGACTGCCTGCGCGCGGGCAGCCTGGTCGTGATCACCCCCGACGGCCCGCGCGGCCCGCGCCGCCAGGTCCAGCCCGGTCTCGTCGGGCTGGCCCGGCTCTCCGGCACGCCGGTCGTCCCGGTCGGGGCCGCCTGCCGCGCCCGGCGGCTGGGCAGTTGGGACCGGATGCTGATCCCGCTGCCCTTCGGGCGCGGCCGCATGGTCTGCGGCGCGCCGATCACCCTCACCAGCGACGACGGTACCGCCGCCGAGCGGATCGGCCAGGCGATCGACGCCGCGACCGCCGCCGCCCACGCGCTCCCCTCCGCCCGGCTCTCCCGGCCCCTGCTCTCTCATGCATGGGCCCTCCTCGCCACCGCCCTCGCCCCGGCGCTGACCCTGCTGCTGCGCCGCCGGCTGGCGATCGGCAAGGAACGGCGCGACCGGCTGCGGGAACGGATGGGCTTCACCGCCCGCCCGCGCTCGCCCGGCCGGCTCATCTGGCTGCACGCCGCCAGCGTGGGCGAAAGCCTGTCGATCCTGCCGGTGATCGAACGGCTGGCGGCGCGCGATCCGGCGCTGCACGTCCTCGTCACCACCGCGACCGTCACCGCCGCCGCCCTGCTGGACCAACGATCGCAGGCCGCCCCATGGGGCGGCCGGGTGATCCATCAGTTCGTGCCGCTGGACGTACCCCGCTGGCTGGGCCGCTTCCTGCGCCATTGGCGGCCCGACGCCGCCGCCCTGACCGAAAGCGAACTCTGGCCCAACCTGGTCGAATCCTGCGCCCGGGCCGCCATCCCCATCGCGCTGCTCAACGCCCGCATGTCGGATCGCGCCCAGGCCGGCTGGCGGCGCGCCCCGGCCCTGGCACAGCGCATGTTCGGCCATTTCGCCTTCATCGCCGCCCGCTCGGAATCGGACGCCGCCCGCCTGCGCGCCCTCGGCGCCGGATCGGTCGACGTCCCCGGCGACCTCAAGAACGCCGCCGCCCCCCTGCCCTGCGACCCGGCCGGACTGGACCGGCTCCGCAGGCAACTCGCCGGCCGCCCGGTCTGGCTCGCCGCCTCGACCCATGCGGGCGAGGAAGAGCAGATCGCCCAGGCCGACCAGTTGCTCCGCGCGCGCCATCCCGGCCTGCTGACCCTCATCGTGCCGCGCCACCCCGAACGCGGCGCCGAGATCGCGTCCCGCCTCGGCAACGCGCCCCGTCGCGCCGCCGGCACCCCGCCCGGACCCGCCGACCGGTTCTGGATCTGCGACACGCTGGGCGAACTCGGCCTGTTCTATCGCGCCGTCCCCATCGTCTTCCTCGGCAACAGCCTTCCCGGCCCCGGCCGGCGCGGCGGCCATAACCCGCTGGAACCGGCCCGCCTCGGCGCCGCCCTCGCCACCGGCCCGCTGACCGGCAATTTCGCCGACGCCTTCGCCCGGCTCGGCGCGGCGGACGCCGTCGCGATCACGCCCGACCCCGCCGCCCTCGCCGGCTGGGTCGATGCGCTGCTCTCCGATCCCACCCGGCAGGACGCCGCCGCCCGGCGGGCGCGGGACGCCGCGACGATCGACCCGGACCTGCCCGACCGCCTCGCCGCGCGCCTGCTGGCGCTCATCGCGCCCTGATGCGCCCGCCCGCCTTCTGGTCCGACCGGCGGGGCGGCGGCTGGCCGGCCCGGCTGCTGTCCCCCGCCGCCGCGCTCTACGCCCTGGCCACCGCCCGGCGGATGCGGCGGCCGGGCTGGCGCGCGCCGGTCCCGGTCCTGTGCTGCGGCAACCTCACCGCCGGCGGCACGGGCAAGACCACGCTCGCGCTCGATCTCGGCGCCCGCCTGCTGGCACGCGGCCGGGCGGTGCATTTCCTCACCCGCGGCTATGGCGGCCGCCTGCGCGGCCCGCTACGCGTCGATCCCGCCCGCCACACCGCCGCCGACGTGGGCGACGAGGCCCTGCTGCTCGCGCAGCTCGCCCCCTGCCACGTCTCCGCCGACCGCGCCGCCGGCGCCCGCGCCGCGATCGCGGCGGGCGCGGACTGCCTGGTGATGGATGACGGGTTCCAGAATCCGGGCCTGCACCAGGACATGCCGCTGTTGGTCATCGACGGTGCCGGCGGCTTCGGCAACCGCCATGTCCTCCCCGCCGGCCCGCTGCGCGAACCCGTCGCCGCCGGCTGCAGCCGCGCCCGCGCCGCCATCCTGATCGGCGACGACGAAACCGGCGCCCTCGCCCAGCTCCCTGCCAGCCTGCCGGTCCTGCGCGCCGACCTGGCCATGCAGGACGCCGCCCCCCTCCTCGCCGGCCGCCCCGCCGTCGCCTTCGCCGGCATCGGCCGGCCCGGCAAATTCTTCGACGGCCTGCGCCGGCAGGATATCACGCTGGCCGCATGCGTGCCCTTCCCCGACCACCACCCCTACCGCGCCCAGGATATCCGCCGCCTGCGCGACCTGGCCGCCCGCCACGGCGCCGCCCTGCTCACCACCGCCAAGGACGCCATCCGCCTGCCGAACTATATACAGAAGGATATAATCACCATCGGCGTCCACCTGACCTGGCCCCAGCCCACCGCCCCCGACCACCTGCTGGATCTCTTCGCCAACACCATGAAAACCCAACCCGGACCATGACCGACACCCCGCCCCGCATCACCCTCCCGATGCGCCTCGAAGCCCTCGCCGCCCGCGCCGCCCTCACCCTGCTCCGACGCCTCGGCCCCGTCCGCGCCTCAAATCTCGGCGGCGCCCTCTGCCGCACGATCGGCCCCTATCTTCCCGCCTCGAAAGTCGCCGACACCAACCTCCGCCTCGCCATGCCCGAACTGGATCCCATCGCCCGCCGCACCATCATCCGCGACGTCTGGGACAATCTCGGCCGCACGGTCGGCGAATTCCCCCACCTCGCCCACCTCCCCCAAAATCCCACCAACGGCCCCGGCTGGGACATAACCGGCGCCGAGCATCTCACCGCCCAGGCCGCCCGCGGCGGCGCCGCCATCTTCGTGTCCGGCCATATCGGCAACTGGGAAATGCTCCCACCCGCCGTCGCCCGCCACGGCCTCCCCTTCGCCTCATTCTATCGCGCCGCCGGCAACCCCCTCATCGATGGCATGATCCGCACCCTGCGCGACGCAGCAGCAATCGGAACATCGGTCCCCCTCTTCGCCAAAGGCGCACGCGGCGCACGCGGAGCCCTGGCTCATGTGGCCCGCGGCGGACGCCTCGGCATGCTTATGGACCAAAAAATGAACGACGGGATCGAAGCCCGCCTGTTCGGCCAATCCGCTATGACCGCTCCCGCCCTGGCCTCCATCGCACTCCGCTATCGTTGCCCAATCATCCCCGGCTATGTCGAACGGCTAGGCCCAGCGCGACTGCGCATTCACGTCCAAGCGCCGCTCGCACTACCCAATAGCGGCGACCGCCAAGCCGACATCTCGGCTCTGACGCAGGCTGTCAATAACCGGTTGGAAAGCTGGATCCGTGCACATCCCGGTGCCTGGCTATGGGTACACCGACGCTGGCCGAAATCTGTATATCGCAGAGGCATCTGAATGCAGAACATTGGATAACTATCCACCGCTTATGATATTCATATCGCACCAGCACCAAATCGAGGCACAAAATTTAAAGGATCATGAGACCCTTTAGTCAGGCAATACCTGATAGGCTAAATTTTATACAAATGCACAAACATATGATTAAAATTTCATCGATTCCGTTCATGATTATTGCTTTTTTGCCACGCAAATGAAGTTCTGCCTCTTTCTGCGGCGATGACGTTTAGATTCCATTTGGCAATGCCGATAAACGCGCTCTAGCGTCTCTCTCGCTTCTTTTTCGAGGACGTTCAGATGGCCACAAGCATGACCCCGAAGGCTGGCGCTCCCTCCATCAGCAATGTCGTTCCATTGCGTGCGAGCTTTCTGCCACGCCACCGCGAATATCTGATGCGCTGGCTAGAGGCAGGCAGCTGCATGGGCCTATGCGATATCGATGTCTCGTCCCGATCCGAAAATGGAGCCATCGAACATGTGTTGATCTGGGTACGCGAAAACGCGGATCCAGCGTACCTTTTACGTCCCGAAGGCATGAAGTGGGTGTTGATCGATAATCTGCGCGATCATCGTCTCGGAGCATATCAACGCTTCGAGGCCGCCCTTTACGCCATTCGCCCTGTATTGCCCTGCGGCGCAACAGTCGCAGCATAAAGTGCCACCGCTGTCACTTAATTAACTCTGAGTGTGAACAAGATGCCCCAAAGCCGGGAGGATGATCTTCCCACCTCCGCCCGACTGAATCTGAAAGACGGCCAGATCGCGTAACGTGTGGCCGTCCAGCGTTAAACCGAAAACACCGTCCACTCCGGCAAACCCATCGGGTCGTGCCAAAGCATCGATTATATAGCCATTGGGTCGACTTCTGGGGCGCCCGCGATCCAACGCTCCGACCAGGGCCGCGGAATCATAGGACAGATCGCTCAAGGGCGTCGGCAGGCGGTGATAACGCGCCATAAATACCTGGATAAACCGCTGGCGTGCCTGCGGATCAGGTGCCGCATACCAAGCTCCATGCAGCCGACCAAGCTTGCTCGCAAACGCTCCCCACAATCCGGTCCCGAGAATCCGTACTGGGACCACTCCATCTGCAGGGACCGCCGGTTGTACCGGAGATACGTTATCAGATATTTTTTGTGTTCCGTTTATGACTTGAACTGTTTGCAGCGCATCTATGACCATCGCCAACTGCAAGCCGGTATCAGCCAGGAGCAATACGTCGAATGGAGGTGGGGCAAGCTGCGGCGAAGCAGGAGCGGCCGAAGGTTGCGTAGGGACAGACGGCACTCCACTCGGCGTTGGGATATCAGAGGCCGAAGCATCAGGCTGGGGTATCGACTTTACCGCCTGAGCCGCCGTCAACCGGGAGTCGTAATCCGATAACGTCTTCAAGCCCTGGAGAATGCTGACCTGGCTTGATGTATGATAAATAATATTTGGTTCAGGCAGGTTGCGTGCAGCGCATTCACGCGTCAATGCACTCCCCATTGCCCGCCCAAGCGCGTTGTCCGGCAGGAAGGCCGCAAAATGCTGCCGCCCCTCGGCCTGGGCCGCGATAACCAAACGCGCCACCTGCTGTTCCGGCGCGATCCCCAGCGCCCAAACGCCAGGTCGCCCCAACGACAAGTCGCTCGTATAGGCCAAGACGGGCACCGAAGCTGCCATCGCAATCTCTGATGCCTGTGCTGTATCATGGGCAGTCAAAGGCCCCAGAATCACTCCATCGCCAGCCCCTACGGCCGCACGAGCAGCGGCCGTAGCACCTCCGGGTGCTGCGGTATCGCGGGCGTCCAGCGGAGGAGCGCCGGGCGATCCCAATGCGAGTTGAATTGCCTGAAGCATTTCCTGCCCCAGGCGGGCATTGCTGCCGGTTAGCGGCAACAGAACCCCAATGGTGCGTCCTGGTGGCTGTGAAGCAAGAGGCGGTTGCGGCGTGGCTGGAACAGGGCTGGCCGGCTCACTTCCTGGGCCAGCACAAGCCGCCATCCCGAGCAGAGATGCCATGACAAGCAGTCTGCTCTTGCGGCCTTGTATGGGAAATGTTGTATCTACCCGCGTTTTCTGCGAGCGGATTACGCATGTCTGCCTCATTTGCATCGTCCCTGCCTTTGCCTGCCGTCCGAAACACGGAGGGCTTGTCCTCCCAGCACATCGCTTCCCATAGCGAACCCGACCCCGCTCGTCATGACCTGGATGACACGATCGAAGATGCTTCGATGGACCAGAACGGGCGTGTGGGCCAATTGATCCTGGTTTCCACTCCGATCGGCAATCTGGGCGATCTGAGCGAACGGGCGATCGTGACGCTGACACATGCCGATCTCGTCCTGTGCGAGGATACGCGGGTAACGGCTCGCCTGCTGGTCGCCCGCGCGATTTCCGTACGAACCGAAGCCCTGCACGACCATAACGAACGGGATCGCATTCCGCGGCTGCTGGAGCTTCTGAAGCAGGGGCGTCGTATCGCAATTGTCTCGGACGCCGGCACCCCCCTTCTATCCGATCCGGGATATCGATTGGTGCGCGCCGCAATCGCTGAGGAAATTGCTGTCACGGCGGTTCCTGGCCCGAACGCTGCGATTACCGCATTGACGCTCTCGGGCCTGCCGCCTCACCCGTTTTTCTTCGGAGGCTTTCTGCCGCCAAAGGGCGCCGCACGGCGGGATGTGCTGGGGCGCTTGCGCGCCGCCGAACAAGCGGGCTTTTCCGCGACCCTCATTTGGCATGAAGCGCCTCACCGGCTTCAGGCCATGCTGGCCGACCTGGCCAGCACCTTTGGCACTGACCGCCCGGCCGCCGTTGCGCGCGAATTGACCAAACGATTTGAAGAAGTACGACGCGGGCCGGTGGGCACGCTTGCGGCCTGGTATGATGAGAATGCCGCACGAGGCGAAATCACCGTGCTGCTGGGGCCGCCTCCTGAAACCGACCAGGGCGCTGACGACCTGGATGCGCGCCTGCTGGCGGCTCTGCAATCCCTGTCCATCAAGGATGCCGCGACTCTGGTGGCAACCAGCATCAATTTGCCGCGCCGCACAGTGTATACCCGAGCCCTGGAGCTGGCATCCCAGAATCGGCGGGACAAAAAACCACATCGTCACTGATCGCCGATATCCGTATTGAATAGAGCATCGGGCAATGGCTCATTGCCCCATCTTGCATTGAATAGATCGACACGCGTCTCCTGCCCTTGGGAATCAATTACTGTCCAAGATTGAAGAGACAACGGATCGTCGCGAAACATGAGTGTCAGACTTCCCTCTCCGGGCGAGGCTGTTCGCACTAATGTGATGATTACTTGTCCATTAGAATGGACAAAGTTGGTAACAGTTACATCCCCCGAAAGTTTCAGCACAGGACGCAGCAGCAACCCCAGCGGCGTGTGATCCAGCGGCAGCGTCGTCGTCTGCCCCAATTGACTGTCATTGAAGACAAGCTGTCCGTGATTGGCGACCAGGAGAAGCGCGCTTGGTTTGTTATATGCGAACCGCAACCGTCCCGGGCGACTGAGCCAGACCGTACCAGTCTCGCGCTTGCCATTCGGAGCAAGCTGCTGGAATTGCGCCTTCAGCGTTACGATCCCGTTCAGGTATGTCTGAATGCGATCCAGCCACATCCGATCCGCCGGCAAGAGCGCCGCCGCTGCCTGATCACTGGCCAATGCGCCGGTCATATTGGCATCAGCCACGCCAATCGCCAGAACACAGACCAGAGGACGCAATGCTAAACGGACGATGCCTGAAGAATAAATCATGAGATCCGTTTCATACAGGATTGTGACCTGAGTATGCCCCACCGAGCCAACACTAGCCCGCCGATCCGATCAAGATACCTGCCGCGAAGACCAGAGCCCCTCCCACGATGATCTGCACAACGGCCGCACCAAACGGCGTCTCCTGATAACGCCATCGCACCCAGGAAATGACGAGAAGCTCAATCACGACCACCAACACGGCCACGGCCACTGCGACAGAAAACTGACTAAGCAGGAATGGAACAGTGTGGCCTATCCCTCCGGCCGTAGTCATCAGGCCGCAGATCACGCCACGCAGCAGAGGCGCGCCACGGCCGGACAGCTTGCCGTCATCCGACAACGCCTCGGCGAACCCCATGGAAATTCCCGCGCCAACAGATGCGGCGATACCGACCAGGAACCCGTCCCATGGTTGATGCGTTGCAAACGCTGCCGCGAAGACCGGCGCCAAGGTAGAGACCGACCCATCCATCAGACCGACCAGGCCGGGCTGGATGACCTGAAGCACGAAGCGCCGACGCGCTTCCTCATCCTCATTTTCGCGTTTGTCGGCCGGAAGCCGGGCCTGTTCGATGATGCCTGCCGTCTGCTCATGCCGCTCTTCGGCGGCAGCCAAATCACCCAGCAATTTGCGCGTCGCGGCGTCGGTCGTACGCAGAGCAGCCTGACGATAGAACCGCGCGGCCTCCAGCTCCATCTGCCGTGCGTGGCGTCGTACTGCGTCGATACCCAGCCCCTGCACCTGCCAGGCCGGACGCCGGGACATGAAGCCTGCAATATCCTGACGGCGAACGAGAGGAATATGCGAGCCGAAGCGTTGAACGAACAAATCGATCAACTCGCGCCTATGTTCGTCCTCTTCATGCACCATATCGGTGAAAATATTGGCGGTGTCAGGATAGTTGTCACGCAACGCATATGCGAAATCCGCATATATTCGCGCATCCTCTTCTTCGTTGGAAATGGCGAGGGCAAGAATTTCTCGATCAGAGAGGGCGTTGAATTTCCGCATGGACGCTCTATGCCGCTTCAGACCGCCGCTTCGGCAAATATACGCGTGACATCGCCCTTCCAGGCATCGTGATAGCGATGCAACCAATGTTCAGCCTGGGTGGGCGCACCGGCCGCAATTTCCTGTAGCGGCGCCAGAAAGCGTGTTTCATCCAGACCATTCGGGTCATACGCCGCCCGGCCGCGTAAACCGCTGGCTGCGATTTCGATCATACGCGCCGCCAGGTCGCGCACGGTACCGCCGGCCCACGGCGCCTGCAGGCCATGACGGGGCACTGCGGCACGCAATGCGGCGTACTGGGCCCACCCTTGTTCCCGAACCAGGGCATCGGCCGCGGCCAAAGCGGAATCGTCATAGAGCAATCCCACCCACAAGGCTGAAAGCGCCAGCATCATGGCGGGCGAACCGGCGTCAGCCCCGCGCATTTCCAGGAACTGCTTCACCCTGACATCAGTGAACGCGGTCGTGAGATGGTCCTCGAAGTCGCCGATGGTCGGTATCAGCCCTTCAAGGCCATGCTGGCGTTCACCTTTCATCCAGGAACGGAAGGAACGGCCCGCAACGTCCAGAATCCGCCCGTCACGCACGACGAAATACATGGGAACGTCCAGGAGCCATTCCACATATGCCTCGAAACCGAATGCGGGGTCGAAGAAGCACAAAGGCATGCCCGAGCGCGCATTGTCCGTGTCTGTCCAAACCTGTGCGCGGTTCGACATGAAGCCGTTGGGGCGGCCTTCATAAAACGGCGAATTGGCAAACAGGGCGGTCGCCACCGGCTGCAACGCCAGGGCGACGCGCAGCTTGCGGGCCATGTCTGCCTCGGACGCGAAATCGAGATTGACCTGCACCGTACAGGTCCGCTGCATCATGTCCAATCCGAGCGTTCCAACCTGGGGCATATAGCGACGCATGATCGCGTATCGGCTTTTGGGCATCCACGGCATGTCCTCGCGCCGGGCGATCGGATGGAAGCCGAGCGGTGCGAACCCAACCCCAAGCGCACGTGAAATCGGACGGATCGCCTCAAAATGGCGCGCCATCTCATGCCCGGTTTCATGCAGGTCGGCCAGGGGCGCGCCCGACAGTTCAAACTGTCCCGCCGGCTCCAGGGACACCGAACTCCCCTGTGCGTCTCCCACACCTTTCAACCCGATGAGATTGCCATCATCGAAAATGGGCGTCCAATGTGCGCCGTCGTCCTGCCGATGCAAATCGCCCAAGATGTCTGCAATACCGTCCGGCGCGTACGGGGGAGGCATCCAGGGCTGCCGCCCCTCATTCGCCGCTTCCGGCAGAACAAAACCGAATTTCTCATGCTCTGTTCCGATCCGCCACCGGTCAGGCGACTTGGCTCCGGCATCAAGCAGACATGCCAATTGGGTGACCGATTCGATCGGGGTCGCATCTTGTTCGCCGGGATTCGACATGAGTTTCGACTAAGTCCTTGAAAATATGACAAGACAGCGCCCCACACCGTGCGGTCGCGCTCTCCTCATCAGGCTCCACCCAGCGCCCGTTACCGCGACCCTGCACCAGACACACGCCTCAGACCAGCCCCTATCATCGAGAGGCCACTGGCCACCGCGGTATCGGCACGCAGGACCAGAGGGCCCAGGGAAATCATGGTGACGTAAGGCTGAGCACGCAACATCGCGATTTCACTGTCGGAGAACCCTCCCTCTGGCCCAACCAACAATCCATCACCATCCGATACTGCGTTGACTTCGCACACTTCCATAGGCTGCACCAGACGCTCCGCCGCCACGAACAATCGTTGCCCGGCCGGCCAACCGGCCAGACTGGACGCCAAGCGCGCCGGTGCGCTGATGACAGGGGCGTCCATACGTTCGCACTGTTCCGCCGCTTCGATGGCGATGGCCTCCAATCGGTCGAGATTGAGTCGGTGCGTGTTGGTCCGCTCCGTCAACACCGGATGGAAATGTGCCACCCCCAATTCAGTACCCATTCGCACGACGAGATCCGTCGCATCTCGCTTGAGGGGAGCGAACAATAACGTCAGTCCAGGGGATCGTTGGGCCGGGCGCACCTGATCCAGCAAGCGCACCCGGCCGCGGCCACGACGCAAATCCACGATTTGGGCCCGCCATTCACCATCGCGTTGATTGAACAGCAGAACCTCATCGCCCGCTCCCATACGCAGGACGGTTCCCAGATAGTGGGCATGCCCGGGCGACAGGTCCTGCTGTAATGCCGCCCGCATCGGCGGTGTGACAGCCACGTTCACAAACAGGCGGGGGCGGTCCTTCATTCCAGCATCTCTCCGTTCGGGCGCAGTCCACGAGCCCCTTTACCAACCTCTTGACCCCGACACACCCACGCCGCATCACATGGAGGCATCCACGCCAGATCGCATGGCCTCATCGTGTGGAATGGTATAAAAACAATGCTTTAGAGAACGCGCTCTCGAAAGTGGAAAACCCTCATCAATCCTCCCTCCGTGGCCTGACCTATCTGCGGAGAGGAACATATTAAGTGAGTTGAGCCTTGCTTCACACCGATATACGGACCGAAGGATGGGTCGACAGGCTTCCCGTGCCGCTGCGCCCCTATGCGCTGCTGGCCCGGCTGGACCGACCGGTCGGCACCTGGCTTCTGTTCCTGCCCGGCGTGTGGGGCATCCTGCTGCCGGGGGGTGTCCTGGCCATGGAGCGTATTCATTTAGTTCTGCTGTTCGGGGTCGGCAGCCTGGTGATGCGCTCCGCCGGGTGCGTCGTCAACGATATGTGGGATCGGGATATCGATCGCCGCGTCGCGCGGACTGCGGGCAGACCCCTGGCCTCCGGCATGCTTCGCATGCGCCATGCCGCCTTCTTTCTACTGGGGCTGCTGGCGATCGGACTGGCGATCCTTCTGCAGCTTAACCCCTTGGCGCGGATTTTGGGCGTGTCTTCGCTCCTGCTGGTCGGACTCTATCCGCTTGCAAAGCGCGTGACATGGTGGCCGCAGCTTATCATGGGTTTCACTTTCGGCTTTGGAGCCCCTATGGGATATGCAGCAACGGCGCACCGGATCGATGCAGCCGGGATCGCTCTCTATGCCGCGACAATCCTGTGGCAATTGGGATTTGATACGATCTACGGTTTTCAGGATATGGAGGATGACGCGCGCATCGGGGTCAAGTCGACGTCGCGCCTGTGGGCCCATCAGCCACGGCTGTTCGTCGGCGCCTGCTACGCCCTGGCCTTCGCCACGTTGCTGCTGGCCGGATGGCAAAGCGGGTGCCGCCTCGGTTTCTGGCTGGCGATGCCGCTGCCTGCGGCAGCACTGATCTGGCAGATTATGCATCTGGACATTACCGACCCGAGATCCTGCCTGGCTTTGTTCCGCTTCAACCGCGAAACAGGACTGGCGGTCGCACTGGCTCTATTGTGCGGACTAATCGGGCGATGACGATCCGGGATATCCGCGGCTTCATAGCCGATCAGACCCACATGATTCGTGCGCCACTCGTACCGGAAATTGCCTTGCATCTGGCGACGGAAATCACGCCGATCTGGCAGGCGACCGAAGCGTGGCTGGCACAGCAGGGCGTGGAACCGCCGTTCTGGGCGTTCGCGTGGCCGGGCGGGCAGCTTTTGGCGCGTTATCTTCTGGACAACCCCGACCTGGTCAAGGGCCGTCGCGTGCTGGACTTCGCCGCGGGCTGCGGAATCGCGGCCATCGCGTGCGCGCTTGCCGGCGCGGCATTTGTGGAAGCTGCGGAAATCGATCCTCTGGCGGCCGCCGCGATCGCGTTAAACGCCGAAACGAACGGCGTTGCTCTGACCGTCACCAACGCCGACCTGACCGGCTGCATACCGCGATGGGACCTGATTCTCTGCGGGGATGTCTGTTACGAACATCCGATGACAGAGCATATTTTCCCGTGGCTTCGTGACGCGGCGCGGTCGACGGACGTGTGGATCGCCGATCCGGAGAGAGCGTATCTGCCACGTGACGCGCTGGAACCCGTGACCACACGCGACATCGCAACGACGATGGAATTGGAGAACGCCACGACACGGCGCACGACGCTATATCGGGTCCTGCCCAACACGGCGCAGGACGCGTGATCTATATCCCCGCGTCGACCCCCGGGCGCGAGGAGGGGTGCAGCGTACCCCGGAGCAGGCGGCTGACACTGAGCAACGCGGAGAGGCCCGCCGTGCAGGCTGCCAGTTCCAGGCATTTAAGGTTGGGATCGCGATCGACGATGCTGAAGGTCAGCGCCACGAACATGGCGCCCATCGTCTGGCCGGCCAGGCGCGCAACGGAGACCATGCCGCTGGCGCTTCCGGAACGCCCTGGCGGCGCCGAGACCATCATCGCCCGATTGTTCGGGGGCTGAAAAATTCCGAAGCCCACCCCGGCCAGGCCGATACGCCAGATAATGTCGAGATTGCCGGCATCGGCTGGAAGGAAACATAAAAGAGCGAAGCCGATGCCGGTGATGGCCAAGCCGATCGACGAAAGGATACCGGCAGGCACGTTATCGGCGATACGCCCGACAATAAAGGAGATGGCCACGATTCCGACCGGCCATGGCGTAATCAAGAGGCCGGTTGCCACTGCCGAGCGATGCAGGAGCGTTTCCAGCGTGAAGGGCATCGAAATGATGAAGAAGTTCGAAGCCACGAAAGCCCCGAAGCCCACGCCGAATGCGACCAGGAAGTCCGGCACGACCAGCAGATCGATCGGCAGCATGGGATCGGTGCGGCCAGCCTGACGCAGGGCCAATTGAACGAAGGCGGCCAGGCCGGACAGCAACAATATGATGGCCACAACCCGGCCGCTGTGATGAACCAAACTATCCAGCCCGACAATCGTTCCGCCGAAGGCCATGACGTTCAATGCCGCGCTGACCAGGTCAAACGACGACTCGCTACGCGGTGTGCGGGGCAAGTAGACGATGGCGGCCAGCATCGCGACGGCCCCCAGAGGCAGGTTGATCAGGAAGATCCAGGGCCAATCGGCCACGGACAGTACAGCCGATGCGATCGTCGGGCCAAGCGCCACGCCGGACGCCACCACGACCCCGTTCAGCGATATTCCCCGCCCGATTTCGGCATGCGGATAAATGAAGCGCAACAAGGCGATATTCACGCTCATGATGCATGCGCCGCCGACACCCTGGAGCGCACGAGCCAGGGAGAGTTCGAGCAACGTATGTGACGACGCGCAAAGCAGCGACGCAATCACGAACATCACAAGCCCGATCCGGCATAGCCGCGAGAACCCGACACGCGCGCCCAACGATGCCAGCGGCAGCAACGTAGACACGCTGGCAAGCTGATAAGCGTTGATGACCCAGATCGAGGATGACGGAGAGGCGTGGATATCGTGGGCGATCGTCGGGAGGGCCACGTTTGCGATGGCGTAGTCCAGGACCGACAACAGAACGGACAGGGCGACAGCAAACATCGCCATGACGCGGGCGCGGCCATGCAATCCCTCGCCCTCGGCCAATACACGCTTTGTCTCGATTTTCATGATGTGTTCACCCGGGCCGCAACGTCCGCTCGAACATGGACCGTACCCAGGCCATGCATTGCAGGAAAAGGGCCGGGTCGTACCGATGGCCTTCGTCACGCAGGAAGGCGTGCTGACCGTTTACCTCGTACCATTCATAGCGTGCGTTCGCCGCCTCGAAGGTTTCGCGGATCACCTGGCGACCCGCGAAGGGAACATGCGGATCCTGGCGCCCCCATACCATCAGGAGTTCGCCCGAAATTTCACTGATCCGCCGCAGCGTGTCATCCTGCCGCCCCTCGCCCAGCGTCGAAGAGTGGATGTCGGTGGCATAGAAACAGGCTGCAGCCGACACGGCGCCGTTCATCGCGGCCCGCAACGCCAGATGACCACCCAGACAGACCCCCATCGTCCCGATCCGGCCGGTACAGGCCGGGTGGTCTGCCAGCCACGCAATCGCCGCCCTGGCATCGTCATCGTAAGCCGTGATCGGCTTGGTGTATTTGAGCGCGTTGCCACGATCCGTCCCGGGCTGGTCGTAGGCGAGAACGGTGCCAGCGGCTTCGTACTCATGATAGACTTCCGGCACGGCCACGACGTAGCCAAGGCCGGCGATCATTGCCGCGAGCCTGCGGATCGGCGCCGTGACCTGATAGATTTCGGAAAACAGCACGACACCCGGGAAGCGACCCGTCGCCGCCGGGCGCAGCACATGCAGCCGCATCGTGCCGGCCCCGGTCGGGATATCGATCATTTCATGTTCCCTCAGGATCATGACGCTTTCTCCTTCATCCGAGTTGGGAGACTAGAAACAATAAAGATGGATGCATGTCGATCGATGACATTTGATGTCGCATTTCACAGACGGCACAGCGTCACCGCCCCAGATCACGCAATCGCCGGCCTGACATCAGGCGGCCCTCGATTTCCTCGAGCGAGACCCCACGGGTCTCGGGTACGTAAAGAAGGGTGATGATGACGAAGAGACCGTTCATCAGGGCGAACAGCCCGAACGTCACCGCCTCGCCCAGTGCCGCCATCATGGTCAGGAACACGTTGCTGATCAGCCAGTTCGCCGCCCAGTTGGTGAAGGTCGAGCAGGCAATGCCGAAATCGCGCCCACGCAGCGGCTGAATTTCGGCACAGAGCGTCCACACCAGCGGCCCGGCACCAATCGCGAATCCCGCCACGAAGGTCAGCAGGGCCGCGACCATTCCGATCTGCTGCGCCAGCGAGTCGCCGCCCAACATCATCAGCCCCCCGGCGCCCAGCATCGCGGCGGTCATGATCGCGCAACTGAGGATAAGCAGAGGACGCCGTCCCCACCGGTCGATAAACGCAATGGCGAAGCCGGTCGAGGCCATGTTGATCAAGCCGAGCAGGGCCGTCGCCCATGTCGAGGCGGAAACGCCGAAATGTGCCGCCTGGAAGATCTTCGGCGCGTAATACATCAGAACATTGATACCGGTCAGTTGCTGCATGATCTGCAGAGCCACGCCCAGCATGACGGACCGGCGAAAATTCGCATTCGTCCAGAACAGGGCGCCCCCATTGCCACCAGGCTTGCGGAGTTCCTGGGCGATATCGCGGATTTCGGCATCAGCTTCGGTCGGGTCGCGCCGCAGGTGCAGCATGACCTGGCGGGCGCGCTTCGAATCGCCGCGCATCATCAGCCAACGGGGACTGTCGGGAAGGACGGCGCAGCCAAGGCAGAAGAGCGCAGCCGGCACGGCCATCAGACCCAGCATCCAACGCCAATGCGCCCCGTAGGACAGCAAGCTGTCCGTCACATAGGCGAGGAAAATCCCCAGCGTGACCATCAACTGGTAGAAGGACACCATCGCGCCACGCACGGCCTCGACCGTGATCTCGGAAATGTAGAGAGGCGCGGCGAAGGCGGCGATCCCGACCGCCAGCCCCAACAGCACGCGGCCGGCGATCAGCACGGAAATCGACGGCGCGAGCGCGCAGGCGACGGATCCGGCGAGGAACAGCAAGGATGCGCCCAACAGGGCGCGCCGGCGGCCGAAATGGAAGGAGATGCGGCCGGCCGCCATGGAGCCGAGCGCCGCAGCCGCCATCATGGACGACACGATCCATTCCTGCATGCGGGCGCCGGCATGGAATTCATCACCGATGAAACCCAGCGCACCCGCGATGACACCAGTGTCCAGGCCGAACATCAACCCCGCCAGAGCCGCAAGAATGCCCACGACGATTGCGCGCGCCGACGACGCCGCGCCGACGCCGTCATCCGACCGCACAAGCCCGGCTGACTGGTCTAGAGACATGATAACGACGTTCCTCCGGTGTTCTCACATTCTTACGGCGCCAACCTGGCGCCGCTGTTTATTTCAGACCGTTTTCGTCCCAAGGGGCGACGAGGCGGCGCTGCCACGGATGCCCGGGAAATTTCTTATGAAACGAAACCGCCGCGCCTGACTAGGCACATGGGGGTGCGCGGTCATACCGTGGCCAAAAAATATCGCATGTCAGGAACCGTTCATCTCACCGGAGATGTGACCGGCGGCCCGATTGACAACCTACGAACATGACGCAGTGATGCGTGTTCTCATCTTTACAGACGTGGTTCCATGTCATCAGTCCTTGCAGTTGTGCTCGCCACCACGGCGATCGTGGCCGTCGTTCTTCTGATCGGCCGCTACAAATTCAACCCGTTCATCGTGCTGTTTACGGTGTCCCTGCTTCTGGCGCTGGTCGCCGGCATGCCGCCACAGAAGGCTGTTGCCTCATTCGAGGCCGGGGCCGGTCACGTGTTGGGACACATTGCCACCGTCATCGCGCTGGGCACCATGCTGGGCAAGATGCTGGCCGAATCCGGCGGGGCGGACCAGATCGCGTTGACCATCACGCGCGTTGCCGGCAAGGGCCGAATGAGTTGGGCGATGATGATCATCGGACTGCTGATCGGATTGCCCGTATTCTTCGAAGTCGGCTTCGTCCTGCTGATCCCTCTTGTCTTTACCCTGGCGCGCCGCACATCAACGCCCATGCTGCTCCTGGCGTTGCCGATGGGCGCCGCCTTGTCAGTCACGCACGCCATGGTGCCGCCGCATCCGGCGACATTGCTGGCCCTTGCGGCCTATCATGCCGACACGGGCCGGACGATCTTCTGGGGCGTCATCGTCGGCACGCCAATCGCAGCGCTGGCCGGCCCCATCTATGCGAAATATATTACGCCACGTGTGCGTCTGGAGGGCCCGCCGCCTCTCGCCGAACAATTTTCCAATAAAGATGTTCCGGCAAACATGCCGCCATTCGGGATTACGGTGTTCACCATCCTTTCGCCGGTGCTGCTGATGCTGATCGGATCGGTTGCCGACGTGGTGGCCTCGCCCGGCAGCCTGCCGAATACGATCCTGCATTTTGTCGGCAATACCGACATCGCACTGGTCCTGGCAACGATCCTGTCCTTCTATGTTCTTGGATTGGCGCGTGGTTTTTCTCGCGAGACAATCTTGCGCTTTACCAATGAAAGTCTGGGCCCGACAGCCCTGATCATGCTGCTGGTCGGTGCGGGCGGCGGCTTCGGCCGTGAACTGGTCGATAGCGGGATTTCCAAGGCCATTACCGATCTCGCCCTGGGCGCACATGTTCCCCTGCTTGTGCTGGCGTGGATGCTTGCTGTCGTCGTTCGGGTTGCCGCAGGATCCGCCACCGTGGCCATGAGCACCGCGTCGGGCATCGTCGGACCGATCCTGCTGCAGAGCCATGGCACGTCGCCGGAACTGATGGTGCTGGTCACCGGCGCGGGATCGGTCGCCCTGGGCCCGATGAACGATGCCGGCTTCTGGCAGATCAAGGAATATCTTGGTCTGTCCGTTGGGCAGACGATGAAGACCTGGTCCGTCATCGAAACGCTGATCGCCGTGCTGGGACTGGTCTTTTGCCTGTTGCTGTCCCAGTTCATCCACTGAGCTGACGTCAACGACGAAAGGCTTATCCTTTGGACAAGCCTTTCGTCGTTCGACCGGTATCAGTGCGCAGCCCTATCCCTCGGTATAGGGATTGCGTGTTCCACGGAGTTGCAGCCGAATTGGCGTTCCCGGCAGGTCGAATGTCTCGCGAAGACCATTGACCAGATAGCGTTGATAATCTTCGGGCAATTGTTCGGCCCGTGTGCCGAACAGAACGAAAGTCGGTGGCCGTGCCTTCGCCTGCGTCATGTAGCGCAGCTTCAGCCGCCGGCCATTCACCAATGGCGGATTATGCCGTTCGAGCATCATTTCAAACCAGCGATTCAATTCGCCGGTCGAGATGCGCTTGTTCCAGATCGCATAGGCGCGCCGCACGACCGGCAGAAGCTTTTGCACACCCGCCCCGGTCAGCGCCGAAAAGGACACGACGGGAATGCCCCGCATCTGGGCGAGCGATGCCTCGATCCTGTCAACGATCGCCTGACGGGCGGCAGCCCGGTCATCGACCGCATCCCATTTGTTGAGCGCCAGGACACAGCAGCGCCCCTCGCGTTCGATCAGACGGGCGATCTGCAGATCCTGCTCCTGCACGCCCAGCGTGGCATCAAGCACCAGGACAACGATTTCGGCCATTTTCAGCGCCTCGATCGACGCCGAGACGGACATTTTTTCCAATGCCTCGTCAATTCTGGCGCGTCGGCGCAGACCGGCCGTGTCGACCAACTGGATTGGGCCGTGTTCGTCATGCAGCAGGACCGAGATCGAATCCCGGGTGAGTCCGGGTTCGGGCCCGGTGATCATCCGTTCCTCGCCCAAAAGGCGATTCAGCAAGGTCGATTTGCCGGCATTCGGACGACCGACGATCGCCATGCGCAGAGGACCTTGCGGCCGCTCATCTTCCTCGTCCGGTTCGGCGGCATCCGATGCCGCGGGGGCCGGCGCGTCTTCTTCCTTGGGCGGCAGGCGGTCCGCGATTTCCCCCATGAGATCTGCCAGGCCCTCACCGTGCTCGGCGGAAACAGCGAGGGGGGAGCCCAGTCCCAGGGCGTAGGCTTCGAGGGCCGTCGCAGCGCCGCCGCGCCCTTCCGCCTTGTTGGCGATCAGCAGGACGGGACGCCCCTGCCGGCGCAGCCACGCCGCAAAATGCTCATCGGCGGGTGTGATCCCGGCCCGTGCATCCACGCAGAACAGGACCAGGTCGGCATGAGCGACGGCCAGTTCGGACGAAGCCCGCATGCGCCCCGCCAGGCTTTCGGCCGCGGCTTCTTCCAACCCCGCCGTATCGATCAGCCGCACACGGCGCCCCCGCAACGTCGCCTGGGCTTCCTTGCGGTCACGCGTCACGCCCGGGGTGTCGGCGACCAGGGCCTGGCGCCGCCCGACCAACCGGTTGAAGAGTGTCGATTTGCCGACATTCGGGCGGCCAGCGATCACCACCACCGGCAAATCGTTCCCAGCCGACGTGGAAAGAGACTTAGCCACCGTTCTCAGCAACTCCTAACTATACGCAAGCAGATGGCCGTCATCGGTCATCAGCAGAAGCCGGCCATCAACAACAATCGGCGCCACCGTGACAATCCCCGGCAGGCTGCCGATGGCCCCGATGGCACCGGTCGTCGGATCCACGGTCACATAACCCGTTTCCGGCAGGGTGCTGACACACAGCAACTTGCCGCCCGCCAGGATCGGACCGGTCCATGTTATGGCATCCTTCTGCGCCGCCACACGGCGATAACGACGCAACTGGGTGATCCAGCGAACATGACCATTCACCCGGTCGATACAGGCCAGTTGCTGATCGAGCGACAGCACATAGAGCCAGTTATCGACAACCAGCAAGCTGTTCTGCCCGGCGATGGCGCGTTCCCAGAGTCGCCGGCCCGAACGCAGATCCATCGCAACGAGGATGGAACCCGCGCTGATCGCGTAGACCGTACCGTCAACGACCACCGGCATGCCGCGGACGCAAGAAAAATCAACCGTCGATTCCTGGCCGTTGGTGCTGCCGAGCGTATCGCTCCAGACCGTCTCGCCGCTTTCGGCCCGCAGGGCGACAAGGTCGCCCGAACCGAAACCCGCGATGACCACATCTCCGACCACGGCCGGCGCGGGCTGGCCGAAGATGACGGTATCGGCGGGCGTCGCCGTATATGTCCATAGAACTTTGCCCGTCGCGGCCTCGACAGCGAACAGTCGCTCATCGATCGTTCCGAAAAACACGCGCCCATCGGCGATGGTCGGTGCCGAGCGTCCCGGCGTCCCGGTATCGATGCGCCATTTGACGTGACCGGTCGCGACGTCCACCGCCAGGGTCTGCGCGACGCCATCTACGATATATAAGATATCGCCCGCGACACCGAACCCGCCCCCCAGATTGCTGGACTGCATTTTCTTGGGCTTGGGGGTGAAACTCCATAATTGACGCATGCGCGGCCATTCATACGCGCGAATGACCCCCTGGGCGTCGCCGACGAAAATCCGGCCGTTCGAGACGATGGGCGTCGCCTGCAAGACGCCGCGCCCGTTCGAACCAAGAGCCGCCCAGGCCATGAAGTCGGGCTCGGACACTCCGGCGCCGATATCCCGTGACCATTCGCGGCGCATATGGCCGCTCCACGCCAGGTTGACGCCTTCATGGGTGGGAAGACGCCCGGGTTGCGGCCACTCGGCCACCATTGTCTGGGCGGGAACGGCGATCGGCGTGTGGTCGTCGGGGTCGACCATCAGTCCGGCACCCGTGCTCAGCACGTCTATGCGCTTGCCCGCCAACAGAGGCTTCTCGTCATCCTCGAACAGGCTGCATCCCGCCAGAAACGGCAATATCGATCCGCCCAGAAGCGCATGACGGCGGGTCAGAACTTTGTTCATGTCTATCCTGCACTGCGAGGGAGCGGAGCGAAGGCGGTTCTCGGCGCCTGCGCATCCAATTCCAATTCTATACGGGCGCTGCAAAGGCGCCCTTGCGTGGGCTTGGGAAGGCGGCGGATTATAATGGATTGGCGTTCAGCGTCTGCAACAATCCACCCGCGCGGCTACGCATCCCTTCGGGGATGTCCGCTTCCGCGCTGAGTTGCGCGAGGCGCCGGCGGGCATCGGCGGCGTGCCCCTGGCGCAGGTCCAGCAATGCCTCGGCTTCCATGGCGAAATCCCGCCAGGGCATGCCCTCGGCGTCCAGCGTCGCGAGGCGCGAGCGGAGAGTGGCCGGGTCGCCATGGTCGATCTGGTGCTGAACCCAGAACAGGCTGGCCAGGGAACGCAGGAGCGGATCCGCGGCAGAATCCTCGGCGATCGCGCTCCACAGCCTCAGGGCGCCGGCCGCGTCGCCGCTGGAGACCAGCAGGGTTGCCCGCTGGAACCGTGCCATCGTGCGCAGGCCGGCCGGGGCGCCGTCGAGTGTGGCGAGACGGGCCAGGGCGTCATGCTGCTGGGGGGTCAGGGACGTCGTCTCGCCCGGCATGATGTGGCTGCTGTCAGCCGTGCGCAGGGCGGCGAAATAGGTCGCGGCGGCTGCGCGATCCGCCTGGCGCTGCTGCCAGGCCTGGTATTGCCATATGCCGGCGCCGGCGGCTGCCACGCCGATGACGGCCGCGGCCGCGAGGGCGTAGCGGCGCGCCAGGGCGCGCAGTCGGTCCGCGCGCAAACCCTCATCGACTTCCCTGAAGATGTCGTCAGCCACGTCTTGCTCGTTCTCCGCCATGTGGGCGGTTCCCGGCCGCCCGATCAAGCCGGGACCATAGCCGGGATGTGGCGTGGCGGCAACGACGGGCCGGGATTATGGGATATCATGGTGTTCAGGGCGCGAAGCGGGCGAGCTTGCCGATCGGGGTGCCCAGAATCGTGTCTTCGCGCATCACGGGGTGGCCGCGGACGATGGTGGCGAGGGGCCAGCCGGTGACCTGCATGCCGTCGAAGGGGGTCCAGCCGGCGGGGGTGGCGATCCAGTCGTTGGTGATGCGGCGGCGGGCCTTGAGGTCCACCAGGGTGAAATCGGCGTCGTAGCCCAGGGCGATGCGGCCCTTGGCCTGCAGGCCGTAGACCCGGGCGGGGCCGGCGGCCATGAGGTCGACCATGCGGCCGAGGGAGAGGCGTCCGGCGCCGACATGGTCCAGCATGACGGGCACCAGGGTCTGCACCCCGGTCAGGCCGGCGGGGGTGGCGGGCCAGGGACGGGCCTTGGCGGTTAGGGAGTGCGGCGCGTGGTCCGAGCCGATCGTGTCGACCGTGCCGTTGCGCACGGCCTCCCACGCCGCGTCGTAATGGCGGCGGTCGCGGATGGGGGGGTTCATGATCGCGAGCGGGCCCAGCGCGTCGTAGCATTCGGGGGCGATCTGGGTCAGGTGGTTGACCAGGACCTCGATCGTGGCGATGTCGCGGTGCGCCGGCAGCCAGGCCAGTTCCTCGGCGGTCGAGGTATGCAGGATGTGGACCGGGCGGCCGGTGCTGCGGGCCAGGGCGACGATGCGCCTGGTGCCGAGGAAGGCGCATTCCTCGTCCCGCCAGGCGGGGTGCATGCGATAGGGCATGCCCTCGGAGAACATCGCCTTGCGATCCTGGAGGCGATATTCGTCCTCGGAATGGAAGGCGACGCGGCGGTGGCCGTGTTCGAGCACGCGGCGGATGCCCGCGTCGTCCTCGATCATCAGGTTGCCGGTCGAGGAGCCGGCGAAGACCTTGATCGCGCAGACGCCGGCGAATGTCTCGTATTCGCCCAGCCTGGGCGTGTTGTCGCGCGTCGCGCCGACATAGAGGCCGAGATCGACCCAGCTTTCGCGCGAGGCGTAGTCCTGCTTCCAGCGCAGCATGTCGGCGTCGGTGATCGCGGGCTGGGTGTTGGGCATGTCGAAGACGGTGGTCACCCCGCCCAGGGCCGCAGCGCGGGTGCCGGTGGGGATGGATTCGACCGTGGCGTCGCCCGGATCGCGCAGATGCACGTGCGGGTCGATCAGGCCGGGGAGGACATGCAGGCCGGCAGCGTCGATCACCTGGTCGGCGTCGTCGGCGATCCCGGCGGACAGGCTGGCGATGCGGCCGTCCGTGACACCGATATCGGTCCGCGCCTCGCCCCAGGGGAGCACGCAGACGCCGTTGCGGATGATCAGGTCGAAATGCATGAGGCTGCCTCCAGAATGCCGGCGGGCGGGCCGCTGCCCGGCGCCGTCAGGCGGCGAGCACCGAGAACACGTCCCCGTCGGACGATATGCCGCGCAAATGGATCTGGTGCCAGAGCGCGTAGAACAGCAAGGTCCACGCCGCGTGGCGGGCGCGGCGTTCCGAGGCGCGGGCGAACAGGGCGCGGACGCGGGGTCCGGGCGCGATCTCGGCGATGCCGGGCTGGCGGGCGACCAGGGGGCCGAGCCTGTCCGCGTCCTGTTCGATCCAGGCCCCGACCGGGACGGTGAAGCCCTGCTTGGGGGCGAAGGGCCGGGCGGCGGGAAGTGCCTGCTCCACCCAGCGGCGCAGCAGCCATTTGCCCATGCGGCCGCGGACCTTCATGCTGTCGGGCAGGCGGTAGACCGCGCCGGCCACCGCCGGGTCCAGCAGCGGGGTGCGGCCTTCGACCCCGTGGGCCATCAGGCAGCGATCGAGCTTGAGCAACAGGTCGTTGGGCAGCCATTCGGCGATGTCGGCGGCCTGGGCGGCCGCGAGCCGGGTGGGGGCGGCGAGCGTCGCGCGTTCGGCGGCGGCGATGCCGTCGCGCCAGCCGCGCATCGTCTCGCCGAGCACGTCGAGCCCGTCGAACGTACCGCGCGGGCGCATCCGGCGGCCGCCGCGCCACCAGGGGCGCATGGCGCGGCGATAGCGGCCATAGCCGGCCATCAGCTCGTCGCCGCCCTCGCCGGACAGCACGACCTTGACGTCCTGGCGGGCGGCGCGGGCGAGCAGCCAGGTCGGGATGATGGCGTAGTCGGCGACCGGGTCGTCCATCGCGTCGACGATGGCGGGCAGGTCGCGCCAGACCATGTCGCGATCGATGCGCAGCACGCGGTGCCGTGCCCCGGTGGCCTGGGCCAGGGCGGCGGCGTGTTCGGTTTCGTCGGCGGCGCCCGGCGCGTCGAAGGCGGCGGTCCAGGCCTGGACCGGCGGGCCGCCGAGCCGGGCCATGGCGACCAGCACGGCGGTGCTGTCGATGCCGCCGGAGAGGAACATGCCGAAGGGCACGTCGGCGCGTTCGTGGACGGCGACGCTGTCGGTCAGGGCGGCGTCGAGACGGGCCAGGGCCGCGTCTTCGCCGAGCTGTTCGACCGGGCCGTCGGGCAGCGCGGGCTGGCGCCGGCGGTCGAGGATGCGGCCGTCGGCGACGCGCACCGTCTCGCCCGGCAGGACGCGGGAGATCCCGGGGAAGATGGTGTCGCGCCCGGTGGTGAAATGGAGCTGGAGCAGTTCGTTGCGCGCGGCGGGGCTGAGACCGCGCGCAACGAGCCCGGAAGCCAGGATGGCGCGCGGTTCGGAGGCGAAGAGGACGCGGCCGCCGGCCTCGGCCACGTAGAGCGGCTTGATGCCGAACGGGTCGCGCGACAGGACCAGGTCCTGGTTGCCGGGTTCGGTGATCGCGATGGCGTACATGCCGCGCAGGCCGGCCGTGTAGCCCTGCCCGTCGCGCAGCCAGAGCTGGAGCGCCGATTCGCAATCGCTGCCGGTGCGGTAGCCGGCCGGGCCCAGGCGGGCGCGGATGGCCGGATCGTTGTAGATTTCGCCGTTGGCGACCAGGGTGGCGGCGCCGGCGCGCAGCGGCTGGTCGCCGCCCGCGAGGTCGATGATGGCCAGCCTGGCATGACCCAGGCTGGCGCGGCCGGCGGCGACGACGCCGCTGCCGTCGGGGCCGCGATGGCGCAGCGCATCGACCATGCGGCCGAGAATGGCCGGATCGGGCGGGGTGGCCGCGCGGGCGCACACGATACCGGCGATGCCGCACATGTCAGATGTCTCCCCTCAAGCCTTTTTCCCCCTTAGACTTTTTTCACGTCCGCGAGGAAGCGCCGCCACGACGCGAGAACCGGGGCCTGGGCGTAATGCCGGTCGAACGCGTCGCGGCCGGCCTGGCCCAGCCGGGCGGCCAGGGCGGGGTCGGCGAGCACCGCGGAGATGGCGTCGGCCAGGGCGCGGTCGTCCTCGATCGGGGCCAGCAGGCCGTTGCCGCCGTCGGTGATGAGTTCGACCGGCCCCTGCGCCGCCGCCGCGACCACCGGGCGGACGGCCGAGAAGGCCTCGATGATCACGTTGCCCAGCGGTTCGTGCCGCGAGGGGCAGACCAGCAGGTCGCAGGCCGAGACGATGCCGGCCGTGCCGTCGAACCAGCCGGGCAGGTGCACCCGGTCCGCGACGCCGAGATCGCGCGCCAATTTTTCCAGCGCCGGGCGTTCCGGCCCCTCGCCGGCGATGACCAGGTGGGCGCCGCGCACATGGACCATGGCGCGGATCAGCACGTCGAACGCCTTGTTGCGGTGCAGGCGGCCCAGCGCCAGCACGAAGGGCACGCCCGGCGGCAGGCAGGCCGGGCGGCGCGGCGCGGCGCCGTGGATATCGACCGCGAAATTCGGCAGATAATGGGCGCGCGCCGCGGGCCAGCCCTGTTCGACCAGCCAGCGCACGATGCCGCGCGTATTGCCGATGAGATGGTCGCAGCGCCGGTAATAGGACAGGTCGTAGAACCCGCCGAGCCGGCCGGCCAGCACCCAGTCGCCGCGCGGCGCCAGGCGGGCCGCGCGATTCATCCACGCGACGACGACGCGGGGCTGGAATCGCTTGAGCAGGCGGCGCAGCCGCAGGCCGGTGGCGAGGTCGGCGCGGCCGCCGAAGGCGAGTTCGTGCGCTTCGACCCCGCCGGCGCGCAGGCGGGCGGCGCGGCCCGCATTGCGGCGGATCACCGGCAGCACGTCCAGCCCGTCGCCTGCCTGGGCGATGCACAGGCGTTCGAAAAACAGCTCGGCGCCGCCCATCGCCGCGCCGGCCATCAGATGGGCGACCCGCGAGGGGGGCGCCCCGGCAAGCGATATGCCGGCGGGCGATCCGTCGTTGGGCGATACGTCATTGGACGATATGTCGCTGATCGGGGTCATCCAGGCCGCCTTATCACGTTCGGCGCAGCAGGTCGCGTGCCGCCTGCAGGGCGTCGGCGACGGCAAGCCCGTCGATCGGGGCGCGGCCTTCGGGCCCCGGCGCGACGATGTGGGCGGCGCGCGGGCCGGCGGGCGCGTATTCGGACACCCGGCTGGGGCCGAACAGGCCCAGCGTGGGCGTGCCGGACGCCGCCGAGAGATGCATCAGCCCCGAATCGTTGCCGACGAACAGGGCGCAGCGGGCCAGCAGGGCGGAGACCTGCGGCAGGACGAGAGTGCCGCCGCTGTCGATCGCGCCGGGGAGTGCCGCGAGGACCGGGGCGGCCATCGCGCGTTCCGCCGGGCCGGGCCCGTAGACGACGACCGGACGCAGCCCGTATTCGGCACCCAGCGCGTGGGCGAGCGCCACGAAGCGGTCGGCCGGCCAGACCTTGCCGGACCAGTTGGCGGTGGGCGCCAGCGCGAGCCAGCCCTGCCCCGGCAGCAGGGCGGCGGCGCGGGCGCGGTCGGCGGCGTCGGTCCAGGCGACGGGCATGGGGGGTGGTGCCAGGCCGAGCAGGCGGCCGAGATGGGCGACGCGCGGCCCCGGCCGGCGGCCGCCGCGCATGATCGCCCGGCGGCGCGTGCGCAGGAAGAAGCTGACGCCCGAGCCCCGTACGTCGACGCACAGATCCCATGTCGTGGCCACGCAGTCGCGCCACAGCGCCAGCCAGTGCAGGTCCCATTTCCGCTTGGTCAGCACGATGGTGCGGTCGCGCCGGGGCATGCGGGCGAACAGATCGCGGGCCACGGGGCCGCAGACGATGGTGAAACGGGCCTGGGGGAAGGCATGGAGGAGATGGTCCAGCAGGCCGGTCGACAGGACGGCGTCGCCCAGCCGGGTGGAGGAGATGAACAGGATCCGCATGCCGGGCACGCTAGCCGCCTTTTGGGGCGGCACCAATATGGCGCCCCCTTGCCTCCCCCCTGCCCTGGTCCCCCCTTGCCTTGCCCCCCTTGCCTTGAGAGACGGGCGGACCCAGAATCCGGACATGACGCATCTTGCCCATCTGCCAGACCGCGCGGTGCTGGCCATTTCCGGCGCCGACCGGGTGACGTTCCTGCAGGGGCTGGTTTCCAACGATGTGGCCGAGGTGGCGCCGGGGCGTGCCGTCTGGGCCGCGCTGCTGACGCCGCAGGGACGGTGGCTGGCGGATTTCTTTCTGTATGAGGAGGCCGAGGGGCAGCGGCTGCTGATGGATTGCGCGGCGGCGCAGGCCGACATGCTGCGCCAGAAGCTGGCGCGCTATCGCCTGCGGTCGGACGTGTCGATCGACCCGACGGGATTTGCCGTGCATGCGGCATGGGGTGCGGTGCCGCCGATGATCGATTCGGCGATCGGCGCGCCCGATCCGCGCCTGGCGGACGCGGGCTGGCGGCTGGTCCTGCCTCATCCCGCCCCGGGGGCGGCCGATCATGCGGCCTATGATTCGCACCGGCTGGGCCTGGGCCTGCCGGACGGGGCGCGCGATTGCGAGGAAGGCAAGACGCTGCTGCTGGAGGCGAATTTCGAGGCGCTGAACGGGATTTCCTGGACCAAGGGCTGCTACATGGGCCAGGAGCTGACGGCGCGCACGCACTATCGCGGGCTGGTCAAGCGCAAGCTGCTGCCGGTCACGGGGGCGGCCCTGCCGCCGCCGGGCACGGTGCTGACCCATGACGGCAGGGAGGCGGGCGTGATGGCGTCATCCCGCGACGGGCTCGGCCTGGCGATGCTGCGGCTGGAGCATCGCGACGCGGTGCTGGAGGCCGGCGGCCAGGCGGTGCGTGCGCACCTGCCGCCATGGCTGAGCCTGCCGGAGGGGCAATAGCGGCCGGGTTCCGGCTGGACAATGGCGGGCGGGTCCTGTCTGTTGCGTCCGGCAACCCGTGCGTCGGCAATCGCCCGGTATCAGGAGTTTCGCCCATGATGACCCCTCCTTCGCCTGCCCCCGTGATCGACGACGCGGACCGGGCGCGGATGCTGGACGGCGTGCGTTTCGACGCCGACGGGCTGATCGCCGCCGTGGCGCAGCAGCATGATACCGGCGAGGTGCTGATGCTGGCCTGGATGACCCGCGAGGCGCTGGACGAGACGCTGCGGACCGGGCAGGTCTGCTATTATTCGCGCAGCCGCGCGGCGCTGTGGCGCAAGGGCGAGACGTCCGGCCAGGTGCAGCGCCTGGTGGAGGCGCGGCTGGATTGCGACCGCGACGCGGTGCTGCTGCTGGTCGAGCAGACCGGGGTGGCCTGCCATACCGGGCGGCGGAGCTGTTTCTTCAACGCCATGCGGCCCGGCGGGCTGGCGGAGACCAGCGCGCCGCTGGTCGCGGCCGACGCGCTGTACGGGCGGGGTTGAGCGCGATGACGGCGCCCGGGAAGGCGCAGGCCGGCAAGCTGGCCTGGCTGGCGGTGCTGGTGGCGATGACGGTCGGTGTCGGGGTGTATGTGGTGGGCAGCGAGTTCGCGGCGCTGCGCCATGCGGGCGCGGGAGCGGCCGTACCGGGGCCAGGTGGCGCGGATTCAGGCGGGGCCGGCAAGGCCGGATCAGGCCGGGGCGTCCAGTAGGGCCAGGATTTCGGCGGCGGCGGCATCGTCCGGCTGGCCGGCGGGGGCGGCGAGCGCGGCGGTGACGGCGCGGAATCCGGCGCGTTGCAGCGCGGCGCTGCGCCCGTCGGTGAGCAGGCGGTACACGGTGGCGGCCAGCAGGTCGGGCCGGCAGCGGTCCTGCAGCAATTCGGGCACCAGCCGGTGGCCCGCCAGCAGATTGACCATGGCGACGTAGGGCACGCGGATCAGCCGCCGCGCCATGGCGGCGGTGAGCGGGTTGACCCGGTAGGTGACGGCCATGGGTACGCCGGCCAGCGCCAGTTCGAGCGTGGAGGTGCCGGATTTGGTCAGCGCCGCGCCGGCGGCGGCGAAGGCGTCGTGCTTGTCGTCGAGGTCGGTGACGATGATGGGGCGGACGGGCCAGTCGGCCACCCCGCGCCGCACCGTATCGGCCACCACGGCGGAGACCGGGACCACCGGGACGATGCCCGGGCAGATGGCGGCGAGGATGCGCAGGGTGCGGCCCAGCACCGGCAGCAGGCGCGGGGCCTCGGACCGGCGGCTGCCGGGCATGAGGATGAGGATGGGCGTGCCGGGCGCGATGTGATGGCGGGCGCGGAAGGCCGCGCCGTCGCCCCGGTCGGCGCCCGATTGCAGGACCGGATGGCCGACGAAGCGGGCTTCGAGCCCGTGGCGGCCGAAGAAGGCGGGTTCGAACGGCAGCAGGCAGAGCAGCCGGTCCCACAGGCCGGGAAATTCGCGCACCCGATGTTCGCGCCAGGCCCAGACCTGGGGGGCGACGTAATGGATGCGCGGAATCCCCTGCCCCTGCAGCCGGCGCAGCAGGCGGAGCGAGAAGCCGGGGCTGTCGATCGTCACCACCAGGTCGGGCCGGGTGGCCAGGATGTCGGCCGCCGCCTGGTCCAGGCGGCGGGAGAGATGGCGGAGGCGCGGCAGGATCTCGACCAGCCCCATCACCGCCAGGTCGCGCAGCGGGAAGAGGCTGTCCAGGCCGGCATCCTGCATCCGCGCGCCGCCGACGCCCGCGAAGCGCAGCGCGGGGTCGCGGCGGCGGAGGGCGGCCATGAGGCGCGCGCCCAGCACGTCGCCGCTGGCCTCGCCGGCCAGGAGCCAGATGGTGCGGGGGCGAACGGGGCCCGCACCCTGCCGATCCGTCCCATGCGGGTCCGTCCCGTGCCCATCCGTCCCATCGAGATCCGTCATGGAGCGGATCAGGCGCGCAGGGTGGCGCCGCAGGCGCGCGACACCGCCGCCACGACCTTGTCGGACACGGCGTCGATCTCGGCGTCGGTCAGGCTGCGTTCGGTGGGCTGGAGCGTGACCTCGATGCCCAGGGATTTCTGGCCTTCGGGCAGTTTGTCGCCTTCGTACAGATCGAACAGGCGCACGCCCGAGACCAGCGCGCGGTCGGCGCCGCGCGCGGCGCGCAGCACGGATTCGGCCGTGACGTCGCGCGCCACCAGGAAGGCGAAGTCGCGCTGTACCGGCTGGAAGGGCGGCAGGTCGGGCGGGGCGCGGCGCCGGCGCTTGGGATCGGCGATCGCGTCGAGGAACAGTTCGAAGCCGACCACCGGGCGGTCGAGGTCGCGCCCGGCCAGCAAGCCGGGATGGATCTGGCCGAAATGGCCGAGCACGATGCGCGGCCCCTGGCGGATGACGCCCGAGCGGCCCGGATGGTAATGGCCCGGCGCGTCGGCGGTGATGCCGAGCCCGTCCACCGGCGCGCCGAGGGCGGCCAGCGCCGCGAAGGCGTCGGCCTTGGCATCCCACAGGGTGACGGGATCGGCGGCCTGGCCGGGGAAGCGCGGGGCGTGGCCGCTGCGCAGGCCGGCGGCGATCAACCCCTGTTCGGCACCCGGTGCGGCGCCAGATGCGGCGCCCGGTTCGGCATCGAAGAAGCCGGGGCCGACCTCGAACAGCGCGAGGTCGGGATAGCCGCGCGCCGCGTTGCGTTCGACCGCCGCGAGCAGATTGACCAGCGGGGTCGGGCGCATCTGGTCGAGGTCGGCGGCGATGGGATTGAGCAGGCGCAGCGTGTCGGGCACCGCGCCGAACCGGGCGGCGGCGTCCTGCGACACGAAGGAATAGCCCACCGTCTCGGCCATGCCGCGCGCGGCCAGCACGCGGCGGGCAGTGGCCGCGCGGACCTGGCGCGGGGTGAGCGCAGGCCGCGGCACCGCGCCCAGCGCGGGCAGCGAGACCGGCGGGATGGAATCCAGCCCGCGCAGGCGCAGCACTTCCTCGATCAGGTCGCATTCGGAATCGACGGCGGCGGCGCCTTCGGCGGCGGCGCGCGCCTGGTCGGGCGGCAGGTCCGGCCCCTGGTCGAGCGCCATCGGGGTGGCGACGTCGTTGCGCCAGGACGGCACGTCGACCACCACGCCCTGGGCGTCGCGCCGATGGATTTCGAAACCCAGGGCCTCGAGCGAGGCGACGGCCTCGTCGGCCGGGATGTCGATGCCGCCCAGGCCGGCGATGCGCGCGAAACGCAGGCTGGCGCGGCGGCGCCAGTCGGGGGGCTGGCCGGCGGAGACGACCTCGCTGGCCTGGCCGCCGCACAGATCGATGATCATGCGGGTGGCGGCCTGGAGGGCGGCGACGGGCAGCGCCTGGTCGACGCCGCGTTCGAACCGGTGGCGGGCGTCGGAATGCAGGCCGAGGCGGCGGCCGGTCAGCGCGATGCGCACCGGATCGAACAGGGCGCATTCGAGGAAGACCGTCGTGGTGCCGTCGGTAACGCCGGTCCCTTCGCCGCCCATGATGCCGGCGAGCGACTGCACGCCCGCCGCGTCGGCGATGACGCAATCGTCGGGCGAGACGACGAGGTCGCGCCCGTCGAGCGTGCGGAAGCTTTCGCCCGCGCCGCGGCAGACGGTCAGCCGGTCGCCGGTGAGACGGTCGGCGTCGAAGACATGCAGCGGGCGGCCGAGATCGAAGGTGAAGAAATTGGTGATGTCGACCAGGGCCGAGATCGGGCGCAGGCCGATCGCCCGCAGCCGGTTCTGCAGCCAGTCCGGGCTGGGCCCGTTGCGCAGGCCGCGAATGGTGCGGCCCAGCACCCAGGGGCAGGCCTCGGGGTACGTATTGGCCCAGGCGATCGGCGAGTCGAAGGTGCCTTCGACCGTTTCGGCCAGCCAGGGGCGCAGATGGCCGAGGCCGGCCGCCGCGAGGTCGCGCGCGATGCCGCGCACCGCCAGCGCGTCGCCGCGATTGGGGGTGACGGCGATTTCGATCACCGGGTCGTCCAGGCCGGCGAAGGCGGCGTAGGACTGGCCGGGCAGGGTGTCGTCGGGCAGTTCGGCGATGCCGTCATGCGCGTCGCCCAGCCCGAGTTCGCGCAGCGAGCACAGCATGCCGCCGCTGGTCTCGCCCCGGATGGCGCCGGCCTTGATGGTGGTGTCGAGGCCCGGGATGTAGGTGCCGGGCGGGGCGAAGATGACCGCGAGCCCGGTGCGGGCATTGGGCGCGCCGCAGACGACCTGCACCGGGTCGAAGCCCGGGCCGGCATCGACCCGGCAGACCCGCAGCCGGTCGGCGTTGGGGTGCTGCGCGGCCTCGATGATGCGGGCGGTGCGGAAGGGGACCAGGGCGGCGCCGGGATCGGCGACGGATTCGACCTCGAGCCCGATCGTGTTCAGCTTGGCGCAGATTTCCTCGACCGACGCGGTGGTGTCGAGATGGTCGCGCAGCCAGGACAGGGTGAACTTCATCGGTCACAGACCTTCATGCAGCAGGGCCGGCGAGAGCGGGCTGGTGCCGTAATGGCGCAGCCAGCGCACGTCGCTTTCGTAGAACGAGCGGAGGTCCGGGATGCCGTGGCGCAGCATGGTCAGGCGTTCGATCCCCATCCCGAAGGCGAAGCCCTGCCATTCGCGCGGGTCCAGGCCGCAATTGGCCAGCACGCGCGGATGGACCATGCCCGAGCCGAGGACTTCGAGCCAGTCGCTGCCGGCGCCGATCTCGCCGCTTTGGCGCGACCAGGCGATATCGACCTCCATCGAGGGTTCGGTGAAGGGGAAATAGGAGGCGCGGAAGCGCACCGGCAGGTCGGGCTGGCCGAAATAGGCGCGCAGGAAGTCGGTCAGGCAGCCCTTGAGATGGGCGAGCGTGATGCCGCGGTCGATCACCAGCCCTTCGCACTGATGGAACATCGGCGAATGGGTGGCGTCGTGGTCGGCGCGGTAGGTGCGGCCCGGCGCGATGATGCGGATCGGCGGTTCCTGGCCCAGCATGGTGCGGATCTGCACGCCCGAGGTCTGGGTGCGCAGCACGCGCTCGCGCCCGGAGCCCGCCTGGGCGGGCAGGTAGAACGTATCCTGGTCGGTGCGGGCCGGATGGTGGTCGGGCGTGTTGAGCGCCGAGAAATTATGCCAGTCGGTTTCGATGTCCGGGCCTTCGGCGACCTTGAAGCCCATGGCGCCGAAGATGGCGGCCATTTCCTCCATCGTGCGGCTGATCGGGTGCAGGGTGCCGCGCTGCTCGGGACGGGTGGGCAGGGTGACGTCGACCCGTTCGGCGGCGAGGCGGGCATTGAGCAGGGCGGATTCGATCTCGGCGCCGCGGGCCTCGACCGCGCGGGTGAGTTCGTCGCGGAGGCGGTTGACGGCGGCGCCGCGCAGCTTGCGCTGATCGGGCGACATGCGGCCGAGTTCCTTGAGCAGCGCGGTCAGCCGGCCGGACTTGCCCAGGGTGCCGACGCGCACATCGTCCCATTGCCGCCGGTCGGCGGCGGCGGCGAGCGCGGCCAGCGTCTCTTGCCGCAGGGTTTCGAGATCGTCGTTCATGGCACCTCGCTGGAACGGGGACGAAAGGAACCGGCGCGAAACGCGGGCGTGGGTTACCGATCAGGCCGGATACAGGGTCCGCCCCGCGGAATAAACCCCCGAAATGCAGAACGGGCCGCCCCGATATGGGGCGGCCCGTTCCGAACCGTAGGACGGCGGGGAAAGATCAGGCGGCGAGCGCGGCCTGAGCCTTCTTCACGATCTCGGCGAAGGTGGCGGCGTCGTCGAAGGCGATCGCGGCCAGGACCTTGCGGTCGATCTCGATCCCGGCCTTGTCCAGGCCGTTGATGAACTTGCTGTAGGTCAGCCCATGCTCGCGGACGGCCGCGTTGATGCGCTGGATCCACAGGGCGCGGAATTCGCGCTTCTTGTTCCGGCGGTCGCGATAGGCGTAGCGCAGCGCCTTTTCGAGGCGTTCCAGCGCGATACGGTAGTTCGTGGAGGAACGGCCGCGATAGCCCTTGGACTGATCGAGGACCTTCTTGTGACGGGCGTGGGTGGTCACGCCCCGCTTAACACGTGCCATGTCTCAGGTGCTCCTTATGCCAGCCCGTAGGGGGCCCACTGCTTGACAGTGCGGCCGTCCATCTCGGTCAGAGTCTGCGAACCGCGGTTGGTGCGCTTCATCTTCTGAGAGCGGTTGATCAGGCCGTGGCGCTTGTTGCCCGGGCCCGCCAGCACCTTGCCGGTCGCGGTGATCTTGAACCGCTTCTTGACCGACGACTTGGTCTTCATCTTGGGCATTTTCATCTCCTTGGCTTGAAGCCGCGGCCGCGCTCGGCGGCCAGGCGGCGGTCACGGCCGGGCATGCCCATTCCAGGCCCGGACGCGCGAACAGGGGGCTGGCTATAGACAAGGGCGGGCGGCGGATCAAGCCCCGATGCGGGGGCGGCGCGGGAAAAGGCGCGGGGAGGCTCAAGCCCCCACCCGAAAGCCTGGGACAGCCCTTGCTCGGCACTCAGTTTCTGTATATACAGAAACCATGCTGGCGATCACGTGGGACGAGCCGAAACGTCTGAAGACCCTGAATGAACGCGGTCTGGATTTCGCCGACCTGAAAGCCTCGTTCTTCCTGTCGTCGATCGTGGTCCCAGCCAAGAATGATCGCCTGATGGCCATCGGTCCATTTCTCGACGGGACGATTGCCGTTGTGTTCGCGGAATTGGGCACCCAGCGTCCCGATTCCAAAATTCGCAAGCGAATTTTGGAATCGAAAGGACACTGGAATCAATATTTTAGTGGCCTGCTGATCCGAGAAATTCTCATAAGAATTTCTCGGGCAGGACACTAGGCGATATCGATCATTTCGATGCGGCCCGCGAGCCGGAAGGAGCGGAAGCGTTATGAAGAAGCTGAAATCTCTTAGGAACATGACGGAAGATCAGGTCCAGGCCATGATTGCCGCCGACCCGGACGCGCCCGAGGCCACGGACGGGCAACTTGCCCAGGCGCGCCGTTTCACCGATTCCCATCCGGCCCTGGCGGCCAGGATGAAATCCGGCATGGTTCAACGGCCAGCCGGCCGGCCGCGTGATCCCGGGAAGAAGGTATCGGTTTCGCTGCGCCTTGACCCGGATGTGCTCGAAAAATTCCGTTCAGGCGGTCCCGGCTGGCAGACGCGCATCAATGAGGCGTTACGGAAGGCGTGAGTATCCGGGCCGGCCTCGCGCGCACGGCGCAGATGGCAGCGCGCGAGAAGCCGGCATGAGAGAATGGCCCCTCTGGTTCGCCCCCTGCGCCGCGGCGGTCACAGGGGGCTGGACGAACCGGGCGGGCGCGCCCATCTGCCGGAGATGAGCGCACCGATCGACGAGACCGAATTCCGCCGTTCGCTGGTGGCCGACGCGCCGCCGGCCGACTGGCCCGCGCATCTGCGGGCGCTGTGGCACGACGCGCGCGGCGAATGGCAGGCGGCGCACGACCTGGTGAACGAGGGCGGCAGCCCGGCGGAATGCCGGGTCCATGCCTATCTGCACCGGCGGGAGGGCGACCTGGCGAACGCGGATTACTGGTACTGGCGCGCCCGCGTCCCGGCCGATCGCGGGCCGCTGGACGTGGAGCGCGACCTGCTGCTGCGCCGGTTCCTGGCGGCCGGCGCATAGGCGGGCCGCCCGGCCGCGCCGGGCGAAAAAGCCACATGATATGTTAATGATATATATGTTACCGGTGCCCCCCTCGAATGCCGGGGCGGGAACGCGTTAGAGCAGTCCGAAACCCCTCTGTTGCCTGGACATGACGTGAATGCCGGTTCTTGAGACTGCGACGCTGGAGCGGCTGCCGCCCGCGATCATCATCCCCGCCTATGACCGCAAGGCGGTGCGTCCGGGGATCGCGCATCTGAGCGTGGGGAATTTCCACCGCGCGCACCAGGCGGTCTATCTGGACCGGGTGCTGGCCCGGCCGGGCCAGGCGGAGTGGGGCATCGTGGGCATCGGCGTGATGGACGATCCGCGCGAGCAGGCCAAGGCGGAGGCGCTGCGGGCCCAGGACGGGCTGTATACCCTGACCGAATGTCCGGCCGACGCGCCGGACGTGGTGCGGGTGGTGGGGTCGATCGTGGAGTATGTCCACGCGCCGGACGACCGGATGGCGGCGATCCGGCGCCTGGCCGATCCGGCGATCCGCATCGTCAGCCTGACGGTGACGGAGGGCGGGTATTACACGGACGAGGCCGGGCGGTTCCAACTGGAGCATCCGGCGATCGCCGAGGACCTGGCCAGGGACGTGCCGCACAGCGTGTTCGGCCTGGTGACGGAGGCGCTGCGGCTGCGCCGCGACAGCGGGGCGGGGCCCTTTACCGTGCTGACCTGCGACAACCTGCCGCATAACGGGCATGTGGCGCGCACCGCCTTCCTGGGCTGGGCGCAAGCGCGCGATGCGGGGCTGGCGGACTGGATCGCCGCCCATGTGACCTTTCCCTGCACCATGGTGGACCGCATTACCCCGGCGGTGCGCGAGGCCGACGCGGCGCGGCTGAACGCCGCGAGCGGGGTGGAGGACCGGGCGCCGGTCTTCTGCGAGGATTTCATCCAGTGGGTGGTCGAGGATTCGTTCTGCGCCGGACGGCCGCGGCTGGAAGAGGTGGGCGTGCTGTTCACCGACGACGTGGCGCCCTATGAGCGGGTGAAGCTGCGCATGCTGAATGCGTCGCATTCCATGCTGGGCCTGCCGGGCGTGCTGATGGGGTACCGCATCGTCGGCGAGATCATGCGCGACGCGGACGTCGTCGCGTTGCTGGAACGCTATCTGGGCCTGGATGCCGAGCCGCTGCTGCAGGCGCCGCCGGGAATGGAACTGCACGAATATGGCGCATTGCTGCTGCGCCGGTTCCGCAATCCGGCGATCAGCGACCAGTTGCTGCGCATCGCGTCGGACAGCGCGTCGAAACTGCCGGTCTTCGTGCGCGATACCGCCGAGGGCACGCTGGCGCGGGGCGCGGACGCCACGCGGATCGCCTTTCTGCTGGCCTGTTTTGCCGAATATCTGCGCGGCCGGGACGATGGCGGCGCGGCCTATGAGGTGGTCGAGCCGCATCTGAGTGCAGAGGACCGGGCGCTGGCCGCCGAGGCCGATCCGGCGCGGGCGCTGGACATGTCGGTGTTCGCCGGGTGGGGGCTGGGGGAGAACGCGGCCTTCGTGGCGCTGTTCACGCGGCTGCGCACCGCCATCCGCGACCAGGGTGTGCGGGCGACGCTGCATGGGATCGTTGCCGGGGAAGGCTAGCGGACGTGGCTCTTGGCCAGGGCGCCTGGAGGGGGTGCTGGTGCCGAGGGACGGTGGAACGTGGCCGGGATATTGCGGCGGCATTACGGCCGGACAAGGTTATCACAAAAACGTGAACAGAAATCCCGCCCCCGTTCTGTACTAAATCGGGGCAGGGTTTTTTCGTCGTTCCGGCAGCCCTGAACGGCAAGGATAACAATATGAAGCGTGCCGCCGCCGGCATGGTGCGCGCAGCGCGTCAGATCTGCGCCGCCCTGTCAATCTTGACCCGCGAAAGCGATATGGTCTTGTCACGCCGTTCGGATCTGATCCTCCACTGCAAACTGGGTTTTCGATGAACATGTCACAAGGATTGCGGCCAGTGCTTGCAATCACCGCGGCGGTCTGTGCCCTGATCGGGCTCTACCTGCTGGCCGGCGGCGTCTGGCTGACCGCTCTGGGTGGTTCGCTGTACTACGTCGTCGCCGGCATCATGCTGCTGGTGACGGCGGTATTGTTGCTTCGTCGGCGGCAGGAGGCCCTGTGGGTCTATGCCGCCCTGCTGATCGGCACCATGGTCTGGGCCGTGGGCGAAGTCGGTTTCGACTTCTGGGCGCTGGCGCCGCGCGGCGACGTGCTGGTGCCGCTGGGGATCTGGCTGCTGCTGCCGCCGGTGACCCGCAACCTGGGCCCGGCCACCAAGGCGGCGCAACTGCCGCTGGGCCTGAGCGTGGGTGCCGCGGTGGTCGTGGTGGGCATGGCCCTGACCCAGGACCCGCAGGACATCGCGGGCGCCCTGCCCGCCGTGGCGCAGGACGCGCCGGCGCCGGGCGACGCGGACCAGATGGCCGATGCCGACTGGCAGGCCTATGGCCGGACCCAGTTCGGCGACCGTTTCAGCCCGCTGAAGCAGATCACGCCGCAGAACGTGCAGGACCTGAAGGTGGCCTGGGTGTTCCGCACCGGCGACCTGAAGGGGCCGCACGATCCGGGCGAGATCACCGACGAGGTGACGCCGATCAAGATCCGCGACACCGTGTATCTGTGCTCGCCGCACCAGATCCTGTTCGCGCTGGATGCCGCGACCGGCAAGCTGAAATGGAAGTTCGATCCGAAGATCAGCTATGGCCCGACCTTCCAGCACATGACGTGCCGCGGGGTGTCGTACCATGAGACGAAGGCGGACGCGCAGACGATCGACGGCCAGCCCGCGCCGACCGATTGCGCGCATCGCGTCCTGCTGCCGACCAATGACGGCCATCTGTATGCGATCGATGCCGACAGCGGCGAACGCTGCGCGGGCTTCGGCACCAACGGCGCGGTCGACCTGACCGAAGGCATGCCGTTCAAGCAGGCCGGGTTCTATGAAGCGACGTCGCCGCCGGTCGTGACCGACAAGATGGTGATCGTGTCCGGCGCGGTGATGGACAATTATTCGACCCGCGAGCCGTCGGGCGTGACGCGCGGCTTCGACGTCTATACCGGCAAGCTGGTCTGGGCGTTCGATCCGGGCAATCCGGACCCGAACGAGATGCCGTCGGACACCCACAAATTCGTCCCCAACTCGCCGAATTCGTGGATCGTGTCGTCCTATGACCCGAAGCTGAACCTGATCTATATCCCGATGGGCGTGCAGACGCCGGATATCTGGGGCGGCAACCGCGGCGCGGATTCCGAGCGCTATGCCAGCGCGATCGTGGCGCTGAACGCCGATACCGGCAAGCTGGCCTGGTCGTACCAGACCGTGCACCACGATCTGTGGGACATGGACATTCCGGCCCAGCCGAGCCTGGTGGACATCCGCACCGCCGGCGGCGAGATCGTGCCGGCGCTGTATGCCCCGGCCAAGACGGGCAACATCTTCGTGCTGGACCGCCGCGACGGCAAGCTGATCGTGCCGGCCCCGGAGACCAAGGTGCCGCAGGGCCCGGCGCCGGGCGACCATCTGTCGCCGACGCAGCCTTTCTCGGAGCTGACCTTCCGTCCGAAGCAGAACCTGACCGACGCGGACATGTGGGGCGGCACGATGTTCGACCAGTTGATGTGCCGGATCATGTTCCACCAGTTGCGCTATGAGGGGCCGTTCACCCCGCCGTCGCTGCAGGGCACGCTGGTCTTCCCGGGCAATCTGGGCATGTTCGAGTGGGGCGGCCTGGCCGTCGATCCGGTGCGGCAGATCGCCGTTGCCAACCCGATCGCCATCCCGTTCGTGTCGCGCCTGATTCCGCGCGGGCCGAACAACCCGGCCAACCCCGACCAGTCGCAGCCCTCGGGTTCGGAAACCGGGGTGCAGCCGCAGTTCGGCGTGCCGTACGGCGTGACGCTGAACCCGTTCCTGTCGCCGCTGGGCCTGCCCTGCAAGAAGCCGGGCTGGGGCTTCATGGCCGGGATCGACCTGAAGACCAACAAGATCGTGTGGATGCATCGCAACGGCACGATCCGCGACAGCGCGCCGCTGCCGATCCCCTTCAAGCTGGGCGTGCCCAGCCTGGGCGGTCCGCTGACGACGGCGGGCGGCGTGGCCTTCCTGACCTCGACCGCGGATTATTATATCCGCGCCTATGACGTGACCACCGGCAAGCAGCTCTGGCAGGACCGCCTGCCGGCCGGCGGCCAGTCGACCCCGATGTCCTATGCGGTCAACGGGCGGCAGTTCATCGTGACGGCCGATGGCGGCCACGGCTCGTTCGGCACCAAGCTGGGCGACTATGTGGTGGCCTACGCGCTGCCCGAGACGCCCTGAGGCCCACGCGCCCCGGCCCTGACGGGCCGGGGATGCGACGGACCGACAGGGGGCGCGCGGCCGGTGACGGCCACGCGCCCCCTTTTTTGTTTCAGGGAGGCATTTCAGGGAGTCTTTTTTCGCCCCCGTTTTTCGCCCCCGTCCGGCATGTTCGCCATCAGGCCGCGGGTTCCGCGCGGGAATCGTCCTCGGCCTCCTGTGCTCTCGGGAGGATCAGCGCGTAATGCGTGCTGCGCCCCCCGGCGGCGTCCTTGGCCAGGATACCGCGAGAGACGAGGTCGTTGATGTCCCGCAGGGCGGTATCCGGCGATGTCTTCGTCATCTTTGCCCATTTCGAGGAATTCAGCTTGCCCTCGAAGCCGTCCAGCAGCCGGTTCAGCATGAGATGCTGCCGGGCATTGAAGATTTGCCCGGCCATGTCTTCCCGGAAGCGGGCCTTCTGCAGCACCTTGCCCAAGGCCTGTTCGGCGCGGCCGAAGGCCCGGTCCAGGCAACCGAGAAACCAGTGCAGCCACGGGGTGATATCGAGCGTTCCTTTCTGCGTCGCCTCCAGAACCGCGTAATACGCCCTCCGTTCCTGACGGATCTGCGCCGAGAGGCTGTAGAAACGCTGGGACGTCTGTTCCGACCGGGCCAGCATGAGGTCACCGATCGCGCGGGCCATGCGCCCGTTCCCGTCCTCGAACGGGTGGATGGTCACGAACCACAGATGGGCGATCGCGGCCTTCAGCACCGGGTCGAGATCCTGCGCGCCATTGCACCAGGCCAGGAAGGACGCCATCTCGGCCTCTATTCTGTCGGCGGTGGGTGCCCGGTAATGCACGCGTTCCCGCCCGATCGGGCCGGAGACGACCTCCATGGCTCCCGCGCCGTCATGACGCCAGGCCCCCACGACGATCCGCGTCATGAAGCTGCGCCCCGTCGGGAACAGGGCCGCATGCCAGGCGAACAGACGCTCCTGCGTCAGGGGTTCGGCATAATGCCGGGTCGCGTCCAGCATCATCTCCACGACGCCTTCGACGTCCCGGTCGATCGGGGCCAGGGCACCGATATCCATGCCCAGCCGCCGGGCGATCGAGGAGCGCACCTGGCCGCGATCCAGACGCTCCCCCTCGATCTCGCTGGATTTGATGACGTCTTCCGTCAGCGTCCCGAGAACCGCCTCGGCACGGAAATCGAAACCGAGCGATTCCATGCGCCCCAGGAGCCGCCCCTGACGATGACGTACGGCCGCCAGTTGATGGGAGAGATGCGCGACGTCCCATGTGAATTCCGGCCAGCCCGTCTGTTGGTAGATATAGCGCGCCATATTCCCCGCACTCCTTGCGGGGAATGTAGCAGCCATTCACCGCGTCCCTCCAGAGAAACTCCGCATGGGATGCGGTGATTATGAGCCGCAATCACCGCAAAGCCTGTCGATCGGCATGTTTCGGGGGTGGCGCATGGCGGTTATGATGGGGCATGTCCGCCCGATCCCTCTCCGCCCGCGCGATGCGGGCGCTGCCCTATGTCGTCGCCGCCACGTTCTTCATGGAATATCTGGATTCGACGATCATCGCGACGGCGCTGCCGGCGATGGCGCGGTCGTTCCATGTGGGGCCGAACGCGCTGAGCCTGGGCATGACGGCCTATATGCTGACGCTGGCGGTGTTTATTCCGATCAGCGGCTGGGCGGCGGACCGGTTCGGCTCGCGCAGCGTGTTCGCCGGCGCGGTGACGGTCTTTACCGCGTCGTCGGTGCTGTGCGGGGTGGCGGGCAGTGTCGATGCGTTTATCGCGGCGCGGGTGCTGCAGGGGCTGGGCGGGGCGATGATGGTGCCGGTCGGGCGCTTTATCGTGGTGCGCAATACCGAGACCGGCCGGATGATAAGGGCGATTTCGACCATCACCTGGCCCGCCGTCGCCGCCCCCGTGGTGGGGCCGACGGTGGGCGGGATGATCGTGACCTTCGCGAGCTGGCACTGGATCTTCCTGATCAACCTGCCGCTGGGCCTGGCGGTGCTGGGCGTGATCTTCGCCATCGTGCCGCAGCAATTCGGCGCGCGGCGGCCGATGGATTGGGGCGGGTTCGTGATGGGCGGGGCGGCGCTGACCGCGATCCTGCTGGGGACCGAGCTGGCCAGCGACAGCCATGCCGGCCTGGCGCTGGCCGGGGCGCTGGTCGCGGGCGGGCTGGCGCTGGGGGCCGCCAGCCTGCGCCATGCGGCGCGGCAGGCGCATCCGCTGCTGGATTTCCGGCTGATGCGGCACCCGACCTTTGCCGTCACGGTGCTGGCCGGGAGCCTGAGCCGCCTGACCATCGACGCCGTTCCCTATCTGGTACCGCTGATGCTACAGGTGGGATTCGGGCTGACGGCGTTTCATGCCGGGATGCTGATGCTGGCCTTCGCGCTGGGCAATCTGGGCATGAAGGCCTTTACCACGCGCATCCTGGAGCGGTTCGGCTTTCGCGCCACCGCGGTGGTGAACGCGACGCTGGGCGTGCTGTTCGTGCTGCTGGCCGGGGCGATGGTGCCGGCGACGTCGGCGGCCGTGCTGCTGCTGGTGCTGCTGGGCTGCGGGGTGACGCGGTCGATGCAGTACACGCTGCTGGCGACCCTGGGCTATGCCGATATCGGCGACACGGAGAAAGGGGCGGCCAGCACGCTGCTGAGCGTGAACCAGCAGGCCTGCATCGGGCTGGCGGTCGCGTTCGGGGCGCTGATGCTGCGCCTGGCGGCGGCGCTGCGGGGCGGGCAACCAACGGACGGGGCCTTCGTGCCCGCGGATTTCCATTATGCGTTCATGATCGTGGCGGTGCCGCTGGCGCTGTCGATCCCGCGTTACCTGCGCATGGACCGTGCGGCCGGCGCGGCGTTGCGCGCGGCGTCCTGACGCGCGGCGGCGCGGCCCTCCCCTGCCCCGTTGCGCGTTCCGTCGCGCGTTCTTGATCGGCGCGGGCGTCGCAATGGTCTCGGCCCGGGACGATGTGGGATGTTGAGGCCGCGTGCCCTGGGAGGCGCGGGGTCATCTTTGAGTCTCAAGGGTTCCGATACGAATTCCGGCGCCAGGTCAGACAGCAAGAGCGCCGGGCAACAAGATCGCCGGAGAAGGCGGCCTGTCGGGAGAGCGTGATGGCAAACAGGATCAAACTACCGGCGCCGGGTGGCGTCGGCCGGCGCGGCGTCGTGCAGGCGGCGGCGCTTGGCGTATCCCTGGGCGCGTCCCTGGCCGCGTCGCAGGCGGTGCTGGGCGTGCGGCCCGCGCGGGCGGCGCTGCCGGCGCATCCGCGTTTTCGGCTGGTGTTCGTCAATCATGTGACGACCAATCCGTTCTTTACCGCGACGCAGTACGGCATCCAGGACGCGGCCGAGTTGGTGGGCGCGGACACGCAATGGACGGGATCGGAGAACAGCATCGCGGCGGAGATGATCAGCGCGATCAATGCCGCGATCGCCGCGAAGGCCAGCGCCATCGCCGTGAGCCTGGTCGATCCGCATGCCTTCAACGAGCCGGTCGCGCGGGCGCTGGCGGCGGGGATTCCGGTCTTCGCCTATAATGCCGACGCGCCGGCCGGGTCGGGCAACAAGCGGCTGGCCTATATCGGGCAGGACCTGTTCAAGGCCGGGCAGATGATGGGCCAGCGCATCCTGGACCTGGTGCCGGGGGGACGGGTCGCGCTGCTGATCGCGACGCCGGGGCAGTTGAACATCCAGCCGCGCATCGACGGCGCGCAGGACGTGCTGCGCAAGAGCGGGCGGTCCTACCAGATCGACATCGTCGCCACCGGGGCGACGGTGAATGAGGAATTGTCCAAGGTCAAAGCCTATTACCTGGGCCATCAGGACGTCAAAGGCCTGTTTTCGGTCGATGGCGGCACCACGCAATGCGTGGCCGAGACGATGGAACAGTACGGGCTGGCGGCGAAGGGCGTGCGGGGCGGCGGGTTCGACCTGCTGCCGCGCACATTGCACCTGATCGATGCCGGGCACCTGGATTTCACCATCGACCAGCAACCCTATCTGCAGGGATTCTACACCGTGATGGAAATGTACACCTATCTGGTCTCGGGCGGGCTGGTGGGGCCGGCGGAGATCAATACCGGCCTGAAATTCGTGACCAAGGGGAATGTCGCGCCCTATCTGGCGACCAAGACCCGCTACGAGGGGAGTTCCAGCGCCGCGCAGCTTGTCGCGCGGTCAGGAGCGATCCAATCGTAGGCCTGTCCGGGAATGCGTGCTGGCGGCGGTCCGACGCGCGTTTTCTGCGCTCCGATGCTCATGGCCATCAAGGCCACTCCGCTTCGGTGCTCGAAAACACACGCCGGGCGCAGCCCTATCGGGCCGCTCCCACTCGCCAGCCCACATTCCCGGACAGGCCCGGAGCGGGACAGGGCTAGTTCGTTTTTTGGAGTTTGCTTGTATCGGCAAGATTTTCCCGAAAAAATCAAAAGTTTTTTGGTTCTTTTTTTCAAAAAAGAACGGGAACGCTTTCGGGTCGGCGTTAGGGAACATGATGCAATGTCGCGAATCCTTGGTGGGCTGCTGAAATGGCGTGAGGCGAGCGTCATCGTGGTGGCCGTGGTGCTGGCGGTGTATTTCCAGATCGCCAATTCCAGTTTCCTGTTTTCCAATGACTCGGTGCAGAACCTGTCGCAGTTCGTGGCGCCCGTCGCGATCATCGCCTGTGGCGAGGTGATGCTGATGATCGGCGGCGAGATCGATCTGTCGGCCGGGATGGTGTACGCGCTGGCGCCGTTCCTGATGTATTTCCTGGCGCAGGCCGGCCTGCCCTATCCGCTGGCGGTGCTGGGCGCGCTGGCCGGCGCGGCCCTGGTGGGGGCGTTGAACGGTTTCGTGACCGTGATGCTGGACGTGCCGTCCTTCGTCACCACGCTGGGCACGCTGTTTCTGCTGAACGGGCTGACGCTGACGATTTCGGCCGGCACGCCGGTCGAGGTGGAGGCCGGGCGGCGGCTGGCCTGGCTGCTGGGCCGGGCGGGCTATGCCGAGTTCGCCTGGGCGCTGGCCATCGTCGCGGTGATGCATTTCATGCTGCGCAACACGCGCTGGGGGCTGCACACCATCGCGGCCGGGGCGAACCCGACCGGGGCCAGCGAGGCCGGAATCCGGACGCGCCGGCTGAAGGTCGGCAATTTCATCCTGTGCGGCGCGCTGTCCGGGCTGACCGGCATTCTGGAGGCGTTCCGCATTGCGTCGATCGATCCGACGGCGGGGGGGACGCATATCATGTTCCTGGCCGTGGCGGCGGCGGTGATCGGCGGCACGCCGCTGGCCGGCGGGTCGGGCACGATCGCGGGCGCGATGGTCGGGGCGATCGTGCTGGGCATCCTGAATGACGGGTTCACGCTGATCGGGATCAATGCCTTTACCTTCGACCTGATCCTGGGCGCGGCCATCCTGGTGGCCATGCTGTTCAACATCCATATCGGCCGTTTCCGGCGCCGTCTGTCCGTGTCATGAGGCATGGCCGGGACATTGGCGCGGGTCACGCCGGGAGGGAGACCGCCATGCGGAACCTGCCATGACGACGCCCATCGCGACGACGCCCGCGGCGCCCGTCATCCCCCCTGCGGAGAGAGCCCGGATGGAGGCGGCCGGGCCGGAGATGCTGCGGGCGGAGAACATCGTCAAGGTTTTCGGGCCGATCACGGCGCTGGACGGTGTGTCGATGTCGCTGCGCCGGGGTGAGGTCCTGGGCATTCTGGGCGATAACGGCGCCGGCAAGTCGACGCTGATGAAGATCCTGACCGGCTATCAGCCGCCGAGTTCGGGCAGGCTGTTCGTCGAGGGGGTGGAGACTCGCCTGCGGTCGGTGGACCATGCGCGCGCGCTGGGCATCGAATGCGTCTATCAGGACCTGGCGCTGGCCAACTCGCTGTCGGTCTACCACAACATTTTTCTCAATCGGGAAATCCTCTATCCCGGCCTGCATGTCCTGAACAACCGCGCGATGCGGCGCGAGGCGGCGCGGTGCCTGGAGGAGATCGGCGTATACGTGCCGTCGGTCGAGGCCGAGGTGGGATCGCTGTCAGGCGGGCAGCGCCAGGCGATCGCGATCGCCCGCGCGGTATACGGCAAGGCGCGCATCCTGCTGCTGGACGAGCCGCTGGCGGCGATGGGGGCGCGCGAGGCCGCGCTGATCGTCGAGCTGATCCTGCGGCTGAAGCGCGAGAATGCGATCTCGATCGTCATGATCATGCATAATTACGCGCAGACGCTGGATATCGCCGACCGGATCATGCTGATGCAGCGGGGGCGCGTGACCTATGAAAACGCGGCGAGCGCGACGTCGGTGCCGGAACTGATGGCGATCGTGCGGCGGGAATACCAGCATTTCCAGGCGCACCGGCAGGAGAGCGCGTGAGGTCGGCTTTCTGTTTTCTGAAGGGGGTGGCAGAAGATTTTTGATCGTTTGCGGAATCCTTTCCAGAGCGGATGGGATTCCCAAAACGAATGGAAGACGCTTATCCCCTCTCCTGGGCCGCTGTCTGGGCTGCCGCATGGCGGATTGCGCGGGCCATGGCCTCGACGCCGTTGCCGCGATTGGTCGAGAGGGCTTGGACCAGGCCCAGGTCGCGCAGGAAGCCCGGATCGGTCGCGAGGATTTCGTCGGGCGTGCGGCCGGAATAGACGCGCAGCAGCAGGGCGACCAGACCGGAGACGATGGCGGCGTCGGATGCGCCGGCGAAATAGAGCGCGCCGTCGCGGGTTGCGGATTCGAGCCAGACCTGGCTCTGGCAGCCGGGGACGCGATGCGCGTCATTGGTCCATTCGGCGGGGAAAGGCGGCAGCTTGCGCCCGAGTTCGATGATGTACTGGTAGCGCTGCATCCAGTCGTCGAACAGCGCCAGCTCGTCGCCGATCGTGGCGATCGCGGCGGCGGCGGTTTCGTCCTCGGGTCTGACGAAGGGGTCGGTCACGGCGGTCATGGAGCAATCCTGTGGCGCCACCGGCCCGTCCGGTCAAGACGGGACGGGCCGGGACGGGACGGTGGCGCCATGCCCGCCGGCCCGTCGCCCGCCCGGCCTTGGAGCCGTTCGGGACTGCGGGCGGCGCGCCGGACCACCGCCGGCGCGCGGTCCCGGGCGGGTTTAGAGGATGAAGCGGCTGAGGTCGCCCTTTCGGGCCAGGGGGGCGACCTTGTCCTGCACGTCGGCGGCGGTGATGTGCACGGTCTGGCCGGAGCGGTCGGCGGCGGAGAAGGACACGTCCTCGAGCATGCGTTCGAGCACCGTGGCCAGGCGGCGCGCGCCGATATTCTCGATCCGTTCGTTGATGTCGGCGGCGAGTTCGGACAGGGCGTCCACCGCGCCGTCGGAGAAATCGAGGGTGACGCCCTCGGTTTCCATCAGGGCGGTATATTGCTTGAGCAGCGAATGCTCGGGCTCGGTCAGGATGCGGCGCAAATCCTCGCGGGTCAGCGGCGCGAGTTCGACGCGGATCGGCAGGCGGCCCTGCAGTTCGGGCAGCAGGTCGGAGGGCTTGGCGATATGGAACGCGCCCGAGGCGATGAAGAGGATGTGGTCGGTCTTGACCGGGCCGTATTTGGTCGAGACCGTCGTGCCCTCGATCAGCGGCAGCAGGTCGCGCTGTACGCCCTCTCGGGAGACGTCGCCGCCGCGGAAGCCGCTTTCCGAGGAGCGGGCGCAGACCTTGTCGATCTCGTCGAGGAAGACGATGCCGTGATCCTGGGCGTGCGCGACGGCTTCGCGGGTCAGCGCGTCGTTGTCGAGCATCTTGTCCGCCTCCTCACGCGTCAGGGCCTCGCGCGCGGCGGCGACGCTCATGCGGCGGCGCTGGGGCACGCGGTTCATCAGCCCCTTCATCATGTCGGAGAAATTGATCACCGTGCCCGGGGTCATGTTCGGCAGGTCGCCGAGCGCCGCCGCCCCCTGGGTGTCGGCGACGGCGATCTCGACCTCCTTGTCCTCAAGCTCGCCCTGGCGGAGCATGCGGCGGAACTTGCCCTTGGTGTCGGCCGACGCGCCCTCGCCCACCAGGGCGTCGACCAGGCGGTTTTCGGCGGCGTGCTCGGCGCGGGCCTGCACGTCGCGCCGGCGCAGGTCGCGCAGCATGGTCAGCGAGACCTCGACGAGGTCGCGGATGATGCTTTCCACGTCGCGGCCGACATAGCCGACCTCGGTGAACTTGGTGGCCTCGACCTTGAGGAACGGGGCCTGGGCCAGGCGGGCCAGGCGGCGGGCGATCTCGGTCTTGCCGCAACCGGTGGGGCCGATCATCAGGATGTTCTTCGGCACGACCTCGTCGCGCATCCCCTCGGGGAGCTGCGCGCGGCGCCAGCGGTTGCGCAGCGCGATCGCGACGGCGCGCTTGGCGTCGGCCTGGCCGATGATGAAGCGGTCGAGTTCCGAGACGATTTCACGGGGGGAGTGGTTGGGGACGTCCATTACGCTTTGGCCTCGTCCGTATCCTGGCCCAATGTTTCCAGGATCACGGAATGATTGGTGAAGACGCAGATCTCGCCGGCGATGCGCATGGCGCGGCGCGCGATGTCGGCGGCCGACAGCCCGTCGATTTCGGCCAGGGCACGGGCGGCGGAGAGCGCGTAATTGCCGCCGGAGCCGATAGCGATGATCCCGTCCTCGGGTTCCAGCACATCGCCGTTGCCGGTGAGGGTGAAGGCGCGTTCGCGGTCGGCCACGGCCATCATCGCCTCGAGCCGGCGGAGATAGCGGTCGGTGCGCCAGTCCTTGGCCAGTTCGACGCAGGCGCGTTCGAGCTGGTTGGGGAAACGTTCGAGCTTGGCCTCGAGCCGTTCGAGCAGGGTGAAGGCGTCGGCGGTGGCGCCGGCGAAGCCGGCCAGGATCTCGCCCGCCGGGCCGATGCGCCGGACCTTGCGGGCGTTGCCCTTGATGACGGTGTTGCCGAGCGTCACCTGGCCGTCGCCGGCCATGGCCACCTGGCGGCCGCGGCGCACGCACAGGATGGTCGTCCCGTGCCAGCCGATGGGATCATGGTGGGTGCTGTGTATGGTCTGCATGACTGGAACAGATAAGCCGTCCGCCGCGCAGGACAAGGGTGGGAACTGGATTACCCTTTTCCGAACCCCGGTGGGGTCGGAAACGTGGGCTGGTGAGCGAAAGTGCCGCGCAGCGGCACGGCCGGCGTGGATTTGCGAGCATCGCAGCGCAGCGCAGCGGCTTTGTGGGCCATGAGCAGCGAAGCGCAGCAAAGCCGCGTCGGATCGCCACCAGCCCGCTTTTATGACCTCGCCGGGCCGCGGTGGGGTCGGAAACGTGGGCTGGTGAGCGAGAGTGCCGCGCAGCGGCACGGCCGGCGTGGGTTTGCGAGCATCGCAGCGCAGCGGCCTTGTGGGCCGTGAGCAGCGAAGCGCAGCAAACGCGCGTCGGATCGCCGCCAGCCCGCTTTTATGACCTCGCCGAGCCGCGGTGGGGTCGGAAACGTGGGCTGGCGAGCGAGAGTGCCGCGCCGCGGCACGGCCGGCGTGGGTTTGCGAGCATCGCAGCGCAGCGGCCTTGTGGGCCGTGAGCAGCGAAGCGCAGCAAACGCGCGTCGGATCGCCGCCAGCCCGCGTTTACGACCCCACCGCCGTTTATGATCCTATGGCGCGGGCTACGTATTCAGACAGTTCGGCCTGCGTGAACGGCTTGCGCAGGATCAGGGCGTCGTCCGGCAGGTCGGCATTGTCGGCATAGCCGGTCAGGAACAGGATGGGGGTGCCCGGATAGCGGGCGCGGATGCGACGGGCGGCTTCCTCGCCGCCCATGCGGGGCATCATGACGTCCATCACCACGAGGTCGGGGATGTCGGGTTCCATGTCGGAGAGGCGGGACAGGGCGGCCTCGCCGCCCGTCGCCTCGATTGTGCGGTGGCCCATGCCGCGCAGGAAGCCGGCGGTGACCGCGCGGACCGCGTCCTCGTCATCGACCACCAGCGCCAGCAGGCCGCGCGGCGCGGGGGGTTCGGGGGGCGGCGGCGGCGCGGGGGTGGCGGCGTCCTGCTGGACGGGCAGATAGAGATCGACCCGCGTCCCCTGCCCCAGGGTGCTGGCGACGCGGACGTCGCCGCCGACATGGCGGATGAAGCCGTAGATCATCGACAGGCCCAGCCCGGTGCCGCGGCCGACATCCTTGGTGGTGAAGAAGGGTTCGAAGATGCGGGCCAGGGTTTCGGGGGACATGCCGGTGCCCTGGTCGGCGACCGAGACGACCACGTAGGGGCCGGGCGCGAGGTCGCCCCCGGCCGAATCGCCGATGCGCGGGCCGTCGCCGTGCGGAGTGTCGGTATGCGGGTTGTCGATATGTGAGCCGTCGATATGTATGGGGCGGGTCGAGAGCGCGATCGTGCCGCCGTCGGGCATGGCGTCGCCGGCATTGATGCACAGATTGAGCAGCGCGAGTTCGAGCTGTCCGGCGTCGGTCCGGGCGGGCGGCAGGGTGCCGTCGGGCGCCAGGCCGCCCACGTCGATGGCGAAGGGCATGCGCGGCGCGGCGCCGTCGCGGCGGCGGGCGGTGACGGCCTGCATCAGCAGGTCGCGCATGTTCCGCAGCAGGGCGTTGACGTCGACCGGCTGCAGGGAGAGGTCGCGCGGGCGGCTGAAATTCAGCAGCCGGCGGGTCAGGTCCGCGCCGCGCCGGGCCGCGGCCATCGCGTTGTCGAGTAGGCGGGCCGTGCGGGAATCGAGCGGGGGGCCGGTGTCGGCGGCGAGTTCCAGCGAGCCCATCACCGCCGTCAGCAGATTGTTGAAATCATGGGCGATGCCGCCGGCCATGGTGCCGAGGGCCTGCATCTTCTCGGCCTGGCGGAGGCGGGCCTCCATTTCCCGCTGGCGGGTGATGTCGCGATTGATCAGCACCGAGTGGGAGCCGCTGCCCGGATTGGCGCCCGGAGCGGCACCCAGAGCGGCACCCGGATTGGCGTCGAGCCGCGCGCGGGTGAATTCGCGCCAGACCGTGCCGCCGCCGGGCGTGGGAAAGGCGACGATGTCCTCGTCCTTGCCCTCGGCGGCCATCCGGGCCTCGGCGGCGCGCAGGGCGGGGAGCTGGGCGGGGTCGGTCAGGTCCTCCTCGCGCTGGCCGAGGCAGGCGGCCTCGTCCCGGCCGTAGAAGGCGGCGGCCTGGCGGTTGATGCGGATGAAGCGGCCCTGGGGGTCCTTGAAGGCCAGACCGGAGCGCAGGTTCCGGAGCAGCCCGTGCAGCAGCATGCGTTCGGTGTGCAGTTCGCCTTCCAGCCGGTGGCGGTGGGCGGCCTGGACGATCATCGCGCGCAGGGCGTCGCCGTCCCAGGGCTTGTGCGAATAGAACGAGATGCGGCCCTGGTTCAGCGCCGCGGCGACGGCGCCGATGTCGGCGTAGCCGGTCAGCAGGATCGCCTGGGCGTCGCAGAAGGCGCGGGCGCGGGCCAGCATGACGTCGCCGCCCATTTCCGGCATGCGCTGGTCGGAGACGATGACGTCGACATCCGGGCGGCGGGCCAGGATGTCCAGGGCCTCGGCCGGCGAGGTGGTGGAGAGGATCGTGAACGACTCCTCGAGCAGGTCGCTGAGGGCCACGAGGATTTCGGGTTCGTCATCGACCAGGAGGACGACGGGGCGGGCCGTCATGCGGGGGCTCCGGCGCCGACGGGGCGGGGGGACGGCATGGCCCCGGGATGTGTGCCGGGATGGGTGCCGGGATCGGGGAGCGCCGCCAGTTCGGGCTGCCAGGGCACCGCGACGGTGAAGAGGGTGCCGCCGCCCGGCGCGTCGGTGGCGGTGATCGTGCCGTGATGGGCCTGCACCACGCCATAGGCGATGGCGAGCCCCAGGCCGGTGCCGGCCCCGACGGGCTTGGTGGTGAAGAAGGGCTCGAAGACCCGTTCCTTCATGTCCGGGGGGATGCCGGGGCCGTTGTCGCGGATGGTGAAGACGTAGGTCTGGCGATCGCCCCCGTTCTGGCGATCGCCGTTTTGTCGATCGCTGGCGGCGCGCAGTTCGGTGCCGATGCTGATCAGGCCGGCGGGCATGGATGCGGCGGACGTGGGGGCGCCAGGAGTGGCAGCGGACTGGTCGGTCATGGAGAGGATGGCGTCGGCGGCGTTGCTGATGATGTTCATGATCACCTGGTTGAGCAGCGCGGACTGGCAATAGAGCCGGTCGGGCGCGCGATAGTTCCGTTCGACCGCGATATGGCCGCCGAATTTCTGGGTCAGCAGGGCGAGCACGGTTTCGAGCGCCTCGGGCACGTCGATGACCTGGAACTGGCCCTCGTCCAGGCGGGAGAATTTGCGCAGGTTCACCACCAGGTTCTGGATGCGGCGCAGGCCGAGATTCATCGATTCCACCCGGTCGCGGCATTTCGCCAGCGCGGCGCGGCGTTCGGCGGCGGCCGAGGTGGCGGCGGGGGATGCGCCGTCACCGGGCCTGTCGTTTTCGGCCGCATCCTTCTCGGCGTCGATCACCTGGGCCAGCAGGCGGGCGACCGTGTCCTTGTGCGCCAGGATGAAGGCGAGCGGATTGTTGATTTCATGCGCGATCCCGGCGACCAGCTCGCCCAGCGAGGCCATCTTCGCGGTCTGGACCAGCTTGCTCTGGGTTTCGATCAGCTTGCGGTTGGCGGCGGCCAGTTCGGTGTTGGCCTGTTCCAGCGCGCCGGCCAGCGACGCCTTGGACGCGATGGCGGCGGCCTCGGCGCGGGCGGTTTCGACCGCGATCTCGCGCGCCTGGCGTTCATGGTCGATGCGCCTGGCCTCGTCCTGCAGCAGCTTGCGGCGCAGCAGGGCGCGGATGCGCAGGGCGAGCATTTCGGGCTCGACATCGTCGGAGACCAGATCGTCCACCCCGGCCTCGAACGCGCGGGCGGAGAGGGCGCCGCGCGCGGCCTGGCCGCCGCTGAGCCCGAGGATGCGTGGCGGGACGGCGCCGCCCACCACGATTTTCTGCCGCAGATCGTCCAGTTCGCGGCAGAAGGCGATGCCGTCGAACCGGCCGGAGACCAGGTCGACCACCACGCAGTCGGGGCCGCGCGCCGCGTCCAGCCAGCTCTGCCGGTCCACGGCGGAGGGGTGCGGCGCCACCATGACGTCGTGCCCGTCGGAGCGCATCAGGGCGGCCAGGGAGGCGACGTCGCGGCCGGGCGCGCCGTCGCCGCCGACCACCAGGATCCGCGCGCGGCGGAACAGGGGGCTGTCGTCGCGCGGGCCGGTCCCGGCGCCCTCGCGCAGCAGGGCGCGGATGCGGAAGACGATCAGGTCCGGATCGGCGGATTTGGGCACGTAGGCGTCGGCGCCGCTTTCCAGGCCCTCGCGCTCGAGCCCCGGTTCGCCGCCCTCGGTCAGCATCAGCACCGGGATCATGCGGGTGACCGGGCTCATGCGAAGCTGGCGGGCCATCTGGCCGCCATTCATTCCCGGCAGGTGGTAATCGGCCACCACCAGGTCGGGGATGCGGGCATCGAGCGAGTCCAGCGCGGCCTCGCCGCTGGCGACGCGGCTGACGGTGAAGCCGTGGCCTTCCAGCATGCGGCGGATGCGCAGCGCCTGGGTGTCGGAATCCTCGACCAGCAGCAGGGTCGGCTGCGGGGCCTGTTGCTGGGCCGGTTGCGGGGGCGCGGTCATGCCGGCGCGTCCCCGGTCGTGCCGCTCTCGGCATGGGAATCGGCATGGGAGACCGCGTGCGGGATGCGCGAGGCGGCGGCGATGGCGACGAGGTGGGGGGCGATCTGGCCGAGCGGCAGGCTGACGCTGGCCGCGCCGAGGCGTTCGGCGGCGCCGGGCATGCCGTGGACGATGGAGGTGCTGCGGTCCTCGACGATCGTGTAGGCGCCGGCGCGGCGCAGGTCGCGCAGGCCGGTGGCCCCGTCCTCGCCCATGCCGGTGAGGAGCACGCCCATGGCCTCGCCCCCCATGCGGGTCAGCGACGAGAAGAGCGCGTTCGCCGCCGGGCGCTGCCCGCCCAGGGGGGGCGCGCCGGACAGGCGGATTTCGTCGTGACCGCCCAGCATCAGGTGGGTTTCGGCGGGGGCCACATGGATGTGGCCGGGACGCAGGGCCTCGCCCTGCCGGGCGAGGCCGACCGAAAGCGGGGTCTGGGTGGCCAGCCAGGCGGCGAATCCCTCCATGAAGCCGGCGCCCATATGCTGGACGAGGAGGATCGGCCACGGGAAATCGGCGGGCAGCGCGCCCACGATGTGGGAGAATGCCTGCGGGCCGCCGGTCGAGGCGGCCATGGCGACGAGGCGCGGGCGCAGCCGGCGCGGCACGGGGAGCAGGGCGGGAGGGGGGGCCTCGTGCCGGATCGCGGCCTCTGGAGGCATCATCCCCGGTGTCATCGTCTCGGGGGCTATCGTTACCGGGGCCACGCGGCGGCGGATCACGGGCACCTGGCTCATGATGTACAATTGCGTCGCGATCGCGGTGCTGGATGCGCCGGACGGCCAGCCGGCCGGCTTCTCGACCACCGACAGCGCGCCCGAGCGCAGGGCGTCCATCGAGATGCGCAGGGCCGGGTCGGTCGAGGCGTCGCAGACGATGACGATCGGCGTGGGGCATTCCGCCATGATGCGCCGGGTCGCCGCGAGACCGTCCATGCCGGGCAGGCGCACATCCATCGAGATCACGTCGGGCCGCAGGCGGGGGACCAGGCGCAGCGCCTCCTCGGCCGTTTCGACGGCTTCGATCAGTTCCAGGCGCGGGTCGCCGCGGACCAGCCGGACCATGACCTGGCGGATGACGGCGGAGTCCTCGACCACCAGCACGCGGACCCGGGGGGGCGCAACGAGGAGGTGATTCACAGCACCCCCCGGATCGTGTCCAGCAATTCGCCCTGTTCGAAGCCCTGTTTGGTGAGGTAGGCGCGCGCGCCGCCTTCGAGCCCGCGGCGAATGTCGGTTTCCTCGTTCCGCGAGGTCATGAGCACGACGGGGATGGAGGAGAGGCGCGGGTCGGCCCTGACGGCGTCCAGCAGCGCGAATCCATCCATGCGGGGCATCTCCACGTCCGTCACGATCACGTCGATCCCGTGGGCCGAGCGGCGCAGGGTCGACAGGGCCTCGACCCCGTCGGTCGCCAGCAGGACATCATAGCCGTGGGTCTGGAGGATCGTCTTCTGGAGAGTCCGTGTGGTAATCGAATCGTCAACGATCAGCACCGTCGGCGCGCGGCGGCGCGGCGCGGCGGCGGGTTCGGCGGGCCGGTGGCCGGCGGGAGGGCCGTCGAGGCGCAGGCCGTCGATGTGCGGACCGTCGATGCGCGGGCCGGGAGCGCCGCCCTTGTTCCAGCGGCCGAGCAGGGTGTCGGGGCTGAGCACGAAGACGGGCCGGTCGCCGCGCGGCCAGCCGACGCCGGGCGCCAGTTCGCTGTCCAGCCCGGCCGCCTGGGCGTCGGAGATCTGCAGGACCCGCACCTCGCGCATCCGGTCGACGGCGAAGCCGCAGCGCAGGCCCTCGGCCGCGACCAGGGCGACCGACAGGGCGCCGTCATGGATCGGCAGGGAGACCGGCGGGGCGGCATCGGGGCGGCCGAGGAAGGCGGCGAGCGGCACCACGGGCACCAGGGCGGGTTCGGCGGGTGGCGCGGCGGAATCGCTGCGGTCGGCGAGGGGAATGTAGGTGCGGCCGTCGATCACGCGCAGGTCGGCCTGGCGCACGCGCAGCAGCCGTTCGATGGCCCGCCCGGGCAGGCCGACCGTCATGCCCCCGGCCTCGACCAGCAGGGTGGTGCGCTGGCGCCTGGACACCGGGACGGACATCGTGACGGTCGTGCCCCAGGACTGGGTGCCGGACTGGGTGTCGGGCTGGATGGTGTCGGGTTGGCCGGCCTCCATGCGGACCGCGCCGTGCAGGGCCCGCGCGGCCTCGGCCACCACCGAAAGGCCCATGCCCCGGCCGGCCAGGTGATCGGCCTGAGGCCGGGTGGAGAAGCCGGGATCGAAGACCAGGGCCAGCAGCGTGTCGGGATCGGGCTGCGTGTCGGGGGGGATCAGGCCCCTCTGCGCCGCGCGGGCGGCGATCGCGTCGAGGTCGGGGCCGCGCCCGTCGTCGGAGACCGAGACCAGGAGCCGCACGCCGACCATGCGGACCGACAATGTGAGCACCGGCGCGGGCGGCTTGCCGGCTTGCCGCCGGCGGGACGCGCTTTCCCGCCCGTGGACGATGGCGTTGCGCAGCAGGTGGATCACCGGGTCGCGCAGGGCCTGCATGACGCGGCGGTCGGCGCGGACATCCATGCCGAGCAGCCGGACCGTGACCTCGCCGTCGCCGTCCTCGGAGGGGTGTTCACGGGCATGTTCGCGGGCGATCTGGCGTACCATGCCGGCCAGGGAGCCGAAGACCGTGCCGGCGGGGACCAGGGTGACGGCGCGGATGTCCTCGTCCATCCGCAGCATGGCGCGGTCGAGCTGGCCGGCCAGGCGGCCGCGTTCGCGCGACAGGGCGGACAGGGCGCGGGTCAGCCGCGCCAGTTCGGCCGCCGGATCGGCGGGCGGCGCGTCGGCATGGCGGCGGGCCAGGGCGGCGAGGTCGTCGAGTTCGGCCCAGAGCCGGTCCTGCCGGCCGGCGGCGGCCAGGACGTCGTGCAGGACGCCGGACAGCGCGTCGAGGCGCGAGAGCGGGACCTGCACGTAGGATTCCGCCGCGTCCTCGCCCCCCGGGGCGGCGGGTGACGAGACGGGCGGCGGGGCGGGAGGGACGCCCTGCATGGCGGCGTCGATCCGGTCCATGGCCCGGCCGATCGCGGCGATGTCGTCGGGCTGGACCGGCTGGTGCCCGTCCGTCAGGCGGAACAGGCGGTTTTCCAGCGCGTGGGCGATGGATTCGATGTCGGCGCGCTCGACGACGCGGGCCGCGCCCTTGAGCGAATGGACGCGGCGGAAGATTTCGCCCACGCCGTGCGCGTCCGGCGGGCCGGCCGCCAGGATGTCGCGCACCACGCGGAGATGGTCGCGATATTCGGCCTGAAAGACCGCCAGCAATTCCTGTTGCAGGCTTTCCACGGCCGGCCGTCAGGTGCGGTAGCGGGCGGAGATGGCCAGGAGCTGGTGCGACAGGCTGCCGAGATTGCTGGCCGAGGCTTCCAGGTTGCGGGTGCCGGCGGCCGTCTGCTGGCTGGCCTGGCGGATACTCTGCAGGGCCGTCATGACCTGTTCGATGCCGATCTGCTGCTGGTTGGTCGAGGCGACGATCTGCTGGAAGGCATGCACGCCTTCCTCGATCCCGCCGGTCATGCGCTCGATCGTGTGATAGGAGATGTCGGTGCGTTCCTTGCCGGCCGAGACGCGTTTCACGGCCTCTTCGGTCAGCATCACCGAGGTGTTGATGCCGCGCTGGATGTCGCCGAGGATCGAGCGCACATGCTGGGTGGCGTCGCGCGACTGGTCGGCCAGGATCTTCATTTCCGCGGCCACCACGGCGAAGGAGCGCCCGTGCTCGCCGGCCGAAGCGGCCTCGATCGCCGCGTTGAGCGCCAGCAGGTGCGAGCGTTCCGACAGGTCGTTGACGGCGGTGATGATCTCGCTGATCGCATCGGTGCGTTCGGAGAGGGCCACGATGTTCTGGGCCACGGCCTCGGCCCCTTCCTGGGTGCGGGCCATGGCGCGGGCGGTTTCCTCGACCGCTTCCAGCCCGCTGGCCGAGCTGTGGACGATGATTTCGGCCGACGAGATGACCTCACGCGCGCGCTTGCTGATCTGGGCGCCGGAATGGGTGATCTGGTCGACCGTGGCGGCGGTTTCCTGGACCGCGGCGAACTGTTCCTCGACGCTGGCGGCCTGCTGCTGGGCGGAGGCGCGGATGTCGGCGACCGCGGCGTCGAGATTGCGCGTGGCCTCGCGGCTTTGCTGCGCGATTTCGCGCAGGCCGTCGATCATGCGGTTGAGCCCCAGGCCCAGCCGTTCGAACTCGTCGCGGCCGACGCCGGAGCCGTTGACCGTCACGCGGGTCGAGAGATCGCCCTGCCCCACCAGTTCCATCACCCGCATCAGCGCCGCGAGCGGCGCCAGGATCGAGCGCCGGGTCCAGAAGGTGACGATCAGCGCCACGATGACCGCGACCGCCAGGCCGAGGGTGAGCGAGCGGCGGCTGAATTCGTACAGCGCGCCGCTCTGCGCCTCGCCGGCCTGCACGCCGCCGTCCAGCGTGGTCGCGGCCTCGGTCACCAGGCGGTCGATCGCCTGGTCGCGGCCGTCGAGCTGGGCCGATTGCAGCCGGACGGCGGCGTCGTCCCCCCGGCGGATGGCGGCGAACAATTCGTCGGCGGACTGGCCGTTCTGGCGGACCTGACCCAGCGCCTGGCGGAGCAGCGCGGAGATCGCGGCGAACATGGCGCGGCGGGCGCCGACCGGGGCCTCGTCAGTCGCCTGGCCGGCGTCGCTGAGCGCCTGGACCAGCGTGTCCTCGGCCTGTCGTTCCTCGGCGCCCCAGTCGGCGATGGCGGCATCGAGCGCGACGCCGCCCTTGTCGTAATCGCGCGCGTAGAAATGGGAGAGGATGGACAGGCGGCGGGCGACCAGGTCGTTTTCCAGCGCGCGCAGATGGTTGAGCTGGCGGTAGACCGACAGGTCGCGGGTGACGATCACCGTCATTTCGTCGCGGACATTGCGGATCTGGCCCAGCGCGTAGACGCCGATGGAGACCATCAGCATCACGCCGACCATGAATCCGAGCAGCAGGCGATTGGCGATTGTCACGGCGGGTCAGACTCCGAAATGGCGTGCGGCGAACAGGCGCGCGGGATCGAGCGCCGCGACCACCCGGCCATCCGGCAGGACGGCCAGGGGGTGCGGGGTGGACGGGCCGGCGGACGCGTCCGCGATGTCCGCGACGCCCGTCGTGGCGCCGGCCAGCAGGGCGAAACGCGCGACCGACAGGCCGGACGCCGGGCGCAGCAGCACCATGGCGCCGGCCGCGCGCATCGGCGCGCCGCCCAGCAGGACCGACAGGTCGAACACTGTATAGAGATTGCCGCCATAGCCATAGACGCCCCGCACCCCGGCCGGACAGTCGGGCCGCATGGGCATGGCGCACCAGGCCGGGTCGGTCACGCGCAGCACATGGGGCACGTCGATGGCGTAGCCCTGGCCGTCGATGTCGAGGATGACGGCGGCGCGGCGGGGCCCGTCCTGGATTCCCGCCTGTTCGCCGCGCGCGGCGAACAGGCGGGCGCGCTCCTGCATCGTGGCGCGCGCGTAGAGCGTGGCGCGGCCAAGGGATGTGTCCTGGGGCGTGTCCCGGGTCATGTCCCTGTCCCGCGCAGGGCCGGGAGTGCCGCCGCGTCGGCCTGCGGCGGTTCGTCATCGTGATCGGTGCCGTCCGGGCGGATCAGGCGCAGCAGGCCGGCCGCCGTCAGGCCGCCGGCTTCGGCGACCGGGGCGTCGGGCGGAAGGCGTTCGAGCAGCATGCGGGCCTGGCGCAGCAGGCGCCTGCCCTCGCCCGCCTGGCCGGAATCGTGCAGCAGGTGGGCGAGGTGGACGTGAGCCATGACATGGTCGCGGCGGAGATAGAGCACGCGGCGGAACCCGTGTTCGGCCGAAGCCGGATCGCCCGCGCCGGCGGCCAGCATGCCGGAGAGGAAATGCAGCCCGGCATCCAGCGGATGGTCGGCCAGGGCGGCGGCGCAGCACGCGAGCGCCTGGTCCAGCGCGCCGGCCTCGGCCAGGTCGCGCACCGCGGCGGCGGCGGCCGTTGCGTCGCGCAGGGACGCGCACGCGATGACGGGCGTGGCGGAAGGACGGCGGCGGGGCACGGGCACAGGCACGGGCACGGGGGCGGGGGCCGAGGCGGAAGCGGCGGGACGCGGACGCGGCGGCGGGCCGAGGCGCGTGCCCGGGAGGCGGAAGGCCTGCGTGCCCGGGAAGGTCACGGTTTCGAGGAACGCGCCGCATTCCGACAGCGGGTCGGAATGGCCCAGCAGCAGCCAGCCATGGGGCGACAGGCGGCCGGCCAGGAGGCGGATCAGGTCCAGCGCGCGGGCGGGCTCGAAATAAAGCAGCACGTTGCGGCACAGGACGAGGTCGAACGGGCCCGCCGGGCCGCCGCCCGCGGACAGGTCCATGAGGTTGCCGTATTCGAACCGGACCATGCGCCGGTATTCGTCGCGCAGGATCCAGTGCCGGTCGCGGTCGGCGGGGCGAAACCAGCGGGCGCGCTCGGCCGGGGAGAGGTCGCGCAGGGACCAGGCGCCGTATTCGGCCCGGCGCGCGCGGTCCAGCGCGTGGAGGCTGATGTCGGTGCCGAGGATTTCGATCCGCCAGCCCGTCTCGCCCCGCGCGGCGAGGAGGCGGCGCAGCAGGATGGCCAGCGAGTAGGGCTCGGCCCCGTTGGCGCAGCCGACGCTCCAGATCCGCAGGGTGCGCAGGCCGTGCAGGCGCCGGATCAGGTCGGGCAGGATGGTGGCTTCGAGCGCGTGGAACTGCTCGGCGTAGCGGAAGAAGAAGGTCTCGCCGATCGTCACGGCGGATTCCAGCGCCCGCCATTCGGTTTCGCCGCCATGGGGGTCAGAGAGCAGCGAGAGATAATCCATCGGGCGGGCGCAATGGCAGGCTTCCATGCGGCGGGCCAGGATGATGTCCAGCAGGTCCATCTTGTCGGCATAGTAATGCAGGCCGGTGCGCGCGACGATGCGGGCCGCCAGCCGTTCCAGGGCGCGCCCGCGTTCAGACATCGTCACCCCAGATATCGTCACCCCACAGGGCGGCGCGCACCGAATCGGCCGTGGCCAGTTGCGCGAGATGCTGCCGTTCGCGTTCCAGCAGCAGGCGGGCCGGATCCATCAGCAGGGCGGACCGTCCGCCCGGCAATTCGATTTCCCCCGTCAGCCATTCGGCGGCCATGTCGTCGGGGATGGGGGTGGCGGGCGCGGCGGCGGGGCGGACGTCCTGCACCCCGTCGACCAGGAAGGCCACGCGGGCGGCGGGGTCCGTCCGGTGCGGCGCCAGGGGGGCGCAGAGCAGGGGGTCGCAGGGAAGGGAGTCGCAGAGCAGCAAAGGGCGGTAGAGCAGCGTGGCATCGGTGTCGCCGGGCGGCGCATCGTCCGGTGGGGGGGCGCGCAGGCCGAGCAGGACCGCGAGGTCGACCACGACCACCCGTTCGGCCCCCAGGCGGAAATGCCCCAGGACGGGGGCCGGCGTGCCGGGCGGCCGGAAGAGCGCGGGCAGAGGCATGCATTCCCGCACCGGCGGCGCCGGCAGGGCATAGCAGGTGCTTGCGAGACGAAAGATGACGACGGCCCCTGACACCCCGGTTGCATGACCTCCGACACGGATGACCGCCACGGCGATGCGCGCTGTGATGCGCGCTGTAATGCTGTCACGCGCGGCGGTTTCCCTGATCGTGTATTCACCGAAGATTGCATTTAGCACAAGTGACGGCTACCTCGGGCAGGGATGCGTTCCCGACAGAGCGGGCACGCCATGCATAAGTTGCCGGAGACGATCGTCATGGACAGCTTCAACCCGGGACGTGCCGCCGAGCGGTTTCTTCCGTCGGCGGGCCGCGTGCCGTCGCGCCTGGCCATCGGCCGCCTGGTCCGCGTGGCGCTGTGCGCCGTGTTCTATTGCCTGTTCTATTTCGTGCAGCAGGTCACCGAATTGCTGGCGCCGCTGGTGCTGATCCTGGGGGTCGGCTGGAGCGTGCTGCCGCGCCTGATCGGGGCGATCGGCGCCAGCGCGGCGGCCGCGGACCCGCAGGCGCGTGACATCGTGACCCATGTGGCCGGCACCATTCCGCAGGAAATCGTGGTGGGGTCGCATGTGCTGACCGCGTGGTCGCTGGTGACCGACGGGCTGCTGATGATGGGCGCCGCCGCGGTCTGCGCGACCCTGGCCGCCATTGCCGCGCGCGAGATGTAAGAGCCCGTCCGGACGGCCCGCGTGATCCGGCTGCGCGACGTCAGTTTTCGCTATGACACGGCCGGCCCGGGCGGCGCGGCGCTGCGGCTGGTGTCGTTCGACGTGCCGCAGGGGGGATTCCGCTGGCTGCTGGGCCCCTCGGGGGCCGGGAAATCCAGCCTGCTGCGGCTGCTGGCGCTGGGGGCGCGGCCGACATCGGGGCGGCTGGAGGTGCTGGGCGCGGCGGTGGACGGGGCGCGGCGGGCGGCGCTGGCGCGGCTGCGCCGGCGGATCGGCATCGTGCAGCAGGATTTCCGCCTGCTGCCGGATTTGCCGGTTTTCGACAATATCGCGCTGCCGCTGCGCCTGCAGCGCCGGCCCGAGGACGAGATCCGCGACGAGGTGCGGGCGATCCTGGACTGGGTGGGGCTGGGCGAGCGGGCGGCGTCGCGCCCGCCGCAGCTTTCCGGCGGGGAGCAGCAGCGCGTGGCCATCGCGCGGGCGGTGATCCACCGGCCGGCGCTGATTCTGGCCGACGAGCCCACCAATGCGCTGGACGAGTACCAGGCCGGGCGGCTGATGGAATTGTTTCGCGACCTGGCGGGGTTGGGCACCACCATCGTGGTGGCCACCCATAACGATACGCTGATCCGCCGCTATCCGGCGCACGCGCTGGAACTGGCCCAGGGCCGGCTGGTGCGCGATGGCTGAGCGGATGTCGGAATACCGGCCGGAATCCGGACGGCTGGCGCGATGGAGCCGGGCCCGGCGCGCCGATGGGCTGGCGCTGCGCAAGGCGATTCCCGACCGGCTGCTGCCGCTGATGGTGGCGGCGATGGCCGTGCTGGCGGCGCTGGCGCTGGCCGGGGCGACCGGGGCGCAGGTGCTGGCGGAACGCTGGTCGGCCGGGGCGGCGTCGATCGTGACCATCCAGGTGCCGCAGCCGGACGATGCCACCGCCCCTGCCCCGGCTGGCGGGATGGCGGCCGGTGGGATGGTGGTCGGGGCGGCGGGCGCGCCGACGCGGGTGGATGCGGTGCTGGCGGCGCTGGCCGACATGCCGGGCGCGTCGGGCGTACACCGGCTGGGCAAGGCGGAACTGGCGGCGCTGCTGGCGCCATGGCTGGGCCGGGACGGCGATTTCGCCCTGGCGCTGCCGGCGGTGATCGAATTGCATCTGGCGCCGGGCGGCGGCGGGATCGACAGTGCCGCGCTGGCCCGGCGGCTGGAGGCGCGGGCGCCCGGCACGCTGGTTGAGCGCAATGCGGTGTGGAGCGACCGGCTGGGCGCGCTGGCGGACAGTTTGCGGCTGTGCGCCATCCTGGCGGTGCTGATCGTGGCAGGGATCGCGATCGTGCTGATTGCCGCCACCACCCGCGCCGGGCTGGGGGCGCGGCGCCAGCCGATCGAGCTGATCCATGCCATGGGGGCGAGCGACGGTTACATCGCCGGGCGTTTCGCGCGGCGGACGGCGCTGCTGGCCTGTCTGGGCGGATTGATCGGCAGCGTGCTGGCGCTGCCGGTGCTGGTGCTGCTGTCGCGGGTGGCGGCGCCCTTTGCCGCCGACGGGCCGGCCGCCGCCATGCCCCCTGCCCCGGCGGCCCTGCCGGGAGGTGGCTGGATGGGGGGCGGCTGGATGGGGATGCTGTCCGTGCTGCCGGTGCCGCTGGTGGTGACGCTGCTGGCGCTGGCGCCGGCGGCGGCGCTGATCGGCTGGCTGACCACGCAGGTGACGGTGCGCGGCTGGCTGCGCCGGCTGCCATGAGCCGCCTGCCCATCCGCCGCCTGCCCATGATCGCAGCGAGCGGCGGAGCCGGCCGGCCGCGGTCTGTCCCCCGGGGCTTGCCGGCATGAGCGGGCGGGCGGCGGCTGCGCGTTTTCTGTGTGGGGCGCTGGCCGGCCTGGTGCTGTTCGGCGGGATCTGGGCGGGGGGATTTGCCTGGTTCGTTCATGATGCGTTGCGCCCGGCGGTGATGCCGCCCCGGGCGGACGGGATCGTGGTGCTGACCGGGGGCCAGGGGCGGATCGAGGCGTCGCTGCGGCTGCTGGCCGACGCGCGCGGGCGGCGATTGCTGATTTCGGGCGTGGCGCCGCATGCCACGCCGGCCAGTGTGGCGGTGCGGCTGCAGCCCGTGGCGCGCGGCGCCATGCCGCCGCCCGACATGTGGGCGCGCGTCACGCTGGGGCGCCATGCGACGTCGACCATCGGCAATGCGGACGAAACCGCCGCCTGGGCGCGGGACAATGCGATCCGGTCGCTGATCGTGGTGACGGCGGGGTACCATATCCGCCGCGCGATGATGGAGATCGGCCGGACGCTGCCCGACGTGACGCTGTATCCCTATCCGATCCAGCCGCCGGTTCTGCGCGATCCCTACCATGTGTCGTCGCTGCGGGTGATCGCCACGGAATATGACAAATGGATCCTGGCCAGCCTGGGGCTGGCGCGGGACATGGATGCGTACGGGCGGCGGGACAGCGGGGAATGATGTACTTGGCTAGCCGGCGCGGCTGGATGCCTGCCGGCGGCCATATTGGCGTGGCGGGCAGTTCATGACCCGCTTGAATGCCGTGCTGAAGGATTTTTCGGATTCGTAGCCGAGTGCCAGGCCGATTTCCGCAACGGAATCGCGGGAGTGGGCCAGGCGATCCGCGGCCAGCATCATGCGCCAGCGCGTCAGGTAGCCCATCGGCGAGAGCCCGACCGTCTCCTTGAATTTCAGCGCGAAGATCGTGCGCGACATGGCGGCCTTCTCGGCCATGGCCTGCAGGGTCCACCGGCGGCCGGGAGAGTCGTGCAGGGCTTCGATCACCGCCCGCAGCCGCTGGTCGGCAAGCGCGAAGAGCCAGCCGGCCCCGTCGCGCCGCCCGTGCGACAGGTGCAGCCGCAAGACCTGCACCAGCACCATGGTGGCGAGCTGCTGCGCGACGATGAAATCGCCGGGCTGCGGGTCGAGCAGTTCCTGCCGCATGCGCTCGACGCACCAGCGCAGCGTCGCCCGATCGGGTTCCTCGCGGATATGGATGAGCGGGGGGAGCCTGTTCAGAAGCAGGTCGGCCTGGCGGTCGGCCAGGGTGAAATAGCCGCCGATGCTGAGGAACGCGCCGCCCTGGTTATAGGTGACGATCCGCCCGTCATGGACCGGCGGGAGCAGCGTGCGGAGGTCCATCGGCGCGACCGACAGGTCGCTGGCGAGACGAAACGGCTTGCCCCTCGCCAGCAGGAAACATTCACCCGCCCTGACCTGTACCGGGTCGGGCATGCCGTCGACCGACACCCAGCATGTGCCTGAGATGACGGCGTGGAACTTGATCCCGTCGTGAGGGCCGAACTGCACGGCCCAATCGCCGCCCGCATCGAAGCCGCCGGACACGTAGCTCTGCAGCTTCAGCAGCGACAGCATTTCCGATAGCGGGTCCATCCGCGATAATCCGAACGATTGAAAACCAAATACGAATTCTATGGCATAGATCGTTCGTCATCCAGTGCCTAATTTGCCCGGAAGCCGGCTGCGGCAAAAGGCGAGGAGAGATGTGATGCGCGTGTTCGTCACCGGTGCGACCGGATTTGTCGGGTCCGCGGTGGTCCGGGATCTGGTCGCCGCGGGGCATGAGGTGATCGGCCTTGTCCGTTCCGCCGACAAAGCCGCGGCGCTGGCCGCGGCGGGCGCGAAAGCCATTCATGGGTCGCTGGACGATCTTGGCAGCCTGCGCCGGGGCGCATCCGAAGCGGACGGCGTGATCCACACCGCCTTCTTCCACGCCTTTTCGCAGGCCGGTCTGGGGACCCGGTTGCGGATCATGGTCGGGGGACGCCCGGCCGAGATCGCCAGGCGGTTCATGACCGCCGCCGTCGCGGCGGACGGGCGCGCGATCGAGACGCTGGGCGATGTGCTCTGCGCCGGCGGACGATCGCTTGTCGTCGCCTTTCCGACCATGGCGATGGCGCCGGGGCGCCCGGCGGTCGAAACGGACGCCGCCGATCCGGATGCGGTAGGGGGCCTGCGGGCCCGATCCGAAACGGCGGCCCTGGCGCTTGTCGCACGCGGCGTGAAGGCCGCGACCGTTCGGCTGCCACCGACGGTGCATGACGAGACGAGGCAGGGCCTGGTCACCCGGCTGATCGCGATCGCGCGCAAAAAGCGGGTTTCGGCCTATGTCGCCGACGGCGCGAACAGATGGGCCGCGGTGCATCGGCGCGACGCGTCCCATCTGTTCCGGCTGGCGCTCGAACAGGGTGAGGCCGGCGTCCACCACCATGCGGTCGCCGAAGACGGCATCCCGTTCCGCGACATCGCGGAAGCCATCGGGCGCCATCTCGGCGTGCCGGTGCGCGGCCTGCCGCCCGAAGCCGCTTCCGGGCATTTTGGCTGGCTCGCGCCCTTCGTCGGCGCGGACAATCCGGTTTCGAGCCGGGGCACGCAGGAGCGGCTGGGCTGGCGTCCGACGCATCCACGATTGATGGCCGATATCGCAGTCGCTCTTCATGGTGCACACGCCTGAAGATTCCGGGGCGCGGCCTGCACGCACACACACGACACACGCGACAGAGGATTCTTTTCGATGCGATCGATCAAATTCCTGCCCCTGGCCTTCACCCTCGGCGTCGCGGCGGCCCAGCCGAGTCTGGCGGCGCGCGTGGCGTCCGGCGTGCCCGGCCTGGTCTTCGACCATGACGTGCCGGTCACCATGACCGACGGCCTGGACCTGCGCGTCAACATCTATCGCCCGGACACGCCGGGGCGCCATCCGGTGCTGGTCCTGATGGGACCCTACGGCAAGGACACGGCGATGGCCGATGCCCCGGCCTATAAGACGTCCTGGGCGAAGCTGATCGCGAAATATCCCGATCTGTGCAGGATATCCTCCTGCCGCTATATCCGGTTCGAGGCGCCGGATCCCGAACGCTGGGTCGCGAACGGTTATGTCGTCATCCACGCGGACGTTCGCGGCGCCGGCGCGTCGCCCGGGGTGCTGGATCCCTTTTCGCCGCGCGAGACCGAGGATTATGCGACGCTGATCACCTGGGCGGCGCACCGGCCCTGGAGTTCGGGAAAGGTGGGGCTGCTCGGCACGTCGTTCCAGGCGATCAATCAATATCAGGTCGCCGCGCTGCAGCCGGAGGGCCTGGCGGCGATCCTGCCGTGGGAGGGCGCGTTCGACCAATATCGCGAGATCGCCTATTATGGCGGGATTCTCAACGTTGCGTGGGAATATTGGTGGACCCACCAGGTGGTGCCCAACCAGAACGGCAACAGGCAGACGAAGCTGGTCGACTCGATCAATGGCGGTACGGACACCGGGGCGCCGCTCTCGCCCGAGATCCTGAAGCGGAACCGTGTCGATCCGGTCATGGCCTTCGCGGCGCACCCGTTCGACGGCGTCTATTATCGCCAGCGGACGCCGGACGGGAGCCGGATCACGGTGCCGCTGCTGGACGTCGCCAACTGGACGGACTGGAGCACGGAGGGTTATCGTGCCGCCGCCAGCACGCAGAAATGGCTGCGCATCCAGACAGGCGATCATCTGACACCCTTCTATTCCGACGCGGCGTTCGCTCTTCAGAAGCGGTTCTTCGACCATTTCCTGAAGGGCATCGACAATGGCTGGCAAAAGGAACCGCGGATCGCCCTGCAGATCAGGCGCCCGGACGGCACCTTCTGGCGGTCGGCATCGGCCTGGCCGCTGCCGGATACGCGCTGGGAGCGCTATTATCTCGATGCCAGGACCGGATCGCTCGGGCCGATGCAGAAGGCCGCAACGCCCGCGGAGGCATCCTATCCGGGACTGGGTGCGGGGATCACCTTCACGACGTCGCCCTTTACGGAGCAGACGGAATTTACCGGCCCCGTCGCCCTGCGGCTCTGGGTCGGGTCCTCGACGGCCGACATGGATCTCTTCGCCGCCGTCCGGCTGATCGATCCCCAGGGCCGGGACGTTACATTCGTGGGCAACAGCGACCCGAACATGCCGCTCGACCTGGGTTTTCTGCGCGTTTCGCATCGTGCCGCAGGTCCGGCGCGGTCGCGCGCGTATGCCCCGTTCCATCCGCATGCCGGATCGGAGCCGATGACGCCCGGGAGGCTTTACCCGGTGGATGTGGAATTCGACGAACCGACGAGCATCGTGATCCCAAGAGGATACCGTCTGGCCGTGACGATTCAGGGAAAGGATTTCGGGTACGGGCCGGGCGCCAATATCGTCCATGCCAAGGATTACGATCTTCCGAATGCGAACAATTCCGGCCTGTTCTTCGCGGCCCATCCGAACCGCGACCCCGCGCTCTATGGCGGAACGGACACGGTTGCGACCGGGGGAGAGCATGCATCCTATCTTCTGCTGCCGCGCATTCCCGATCGCCGCTGACTATGGGGCGGGATATGGCGCGGGCCGTTCCGGCTTCCTTCCAGCCCTTTCAGCGAGATCGGTCGCCAGATGTCCGGGTTTGAATATTTTTCGATCGCCGCCCTGCTGATCGTGTCCGGGCTCTGCCTGTCGCTGCTTCTCTTCCAGGGCATTACCGGAGTTCCGCCGCTGTCGTCGCGTTCGGTCGAGGCCGCCGATGTCGTCGCGCTGTTGAAAGAGGCCGGCCTGGCCGAACACGCGATCGTGTATGAGCTGGGCTCTGGCTGGGGCGCGCTGGTGATCGCACTGGCGCGCGCCTTTCCCACGGCCCGGATCCGGGGGATCGAAATGTCGCCCCTTCCCTATTGGATTGCGCGCCTGCGGACCCGCAACCTGCCCAACGTATCGCTGTGGAGGGGGAATTTTTACGATTGCGACCTGACGGATGCGGCGGGCGTGACGTGCTATCTGATGATCCAGCCGATGCCGAAACTGGCGGGGTTCCTCGATCGCATGCTCGCGCCCGGCACGCCGGTGGTCTCGCTCTCCTTCCGGTTCCGCGACAGGGCGGCGGCCGCGTCCCGGGACACCGCCGGGCCTCTCGGCGCGGCGGCGCTGTATGTCTGGCCCGCGCGCCGGGCCGATGCTCCGGCGGATTGACGATCTTCGTCGCTTGATCGGCCCGCGCGCTGCGGTCAGGATGGATTGGCTGAAATTCCTGGGATCGCGTGCCGTGGACGGCGCGAGCGGTCAGGAGAGGTCGGGTCGGGGAAGGACGAGATGCCGCGTGCTGCAGGGGATCGTGCGATGTCGGGGTTCCGTCCCGTTCCATCGCGCTATCCATCGATCGACGCCGCCGGGGGACCCTCCGGTGCGCGTGTCCGGCAGGTCGGCTTGCCGTCGGCGTCACGGCTGCGTTCGACCTATGCCCGCGCCGATTTTGCCGACGCGTTTTCGGTGGATCTGCCGGATGCCGCGTCCCATGATGTGGAGGTGCTCGCGCGGCACGTCTTCGCGCAGCCTGCCGCGTGGGTCGCGATGCTGCTGAGAATCCGGGACGGTCTTGTACGGCCCTTCGGCATTCGGAGCACGGCCGGGCTTCGGGCCGGCGGCGGCGACCGGATCAATTTTTTTCGGGTGTTCGCGCGGCATGATGGCGAAATCATCATCGGCGAGGACGATGCGCATCTCGATTTCCGCGTATCGCTGCTCGTGCAGCCGGCCTCTCAAGGGCAGCCCCGCCGGCTGACGGTGACCACGCTCGTCTTCTATAATCGTCTGCTGGGACGCGCGTATATTGCCCTTATCCTGCCGTTTCATCGCAGGGTGGTGCGCGCTGCGCTGGATCGCGCCCGGCAGCGCGGGTGGCCGGCCCGGTAGCGGCGAGCTTGGGGAAGGACGTGAACATGCCGCGCAAGAATGAAACCGAGCGCCGGATCGACATTGGCGCGATCGATATTGGCGCGATCGACGATGCCGTGCTCGCGCTGCTGTCCCTGACGCTGGATCGTGACGGCCGCGCCTGGAAAGGTTTCGACTGGGACGTGCTCGACCGTCTTTACCAGAAGGGCCTGATCGGCAACCCGGTCGGCAAGGCGAAATCCGTCGTGCTGACCGACGAGGGCATCGCCCGGTCGCGTGCGTTGTTCGAACGGTTGTTCATGCGAGACGGCAAGACGTGACCGGGAGGTCCTGACGCCCGGAGGGCGGGCGCTCTCGACAGCGTGGGGTGGGCGGCCTATGGGATGCCCTTGGCCGTCGCTTCGCCGCGCCGGATGGAAAGAGAGAGAGGGCTTCCCCGCATGTCGTCCGGCACACAGGGCCCGCCGCGGCAGGTTTCCCACCTGCCCCCGAGTCTGACGATCTGCGCGGTGGACGACATCACGCCGCAGCTTGCGGCGGATGCGCTGCGGCGGTCATGCCTGAAAATGCGGTTCGACAGGGCCGTGCTTCTGTCGTCGGCGCGGCCTGCGACGCTTGCGGCGGGGATCGAGCATGTCGCCATTCCCGCCCTTGCCAGCCGGGACGCGTATTCGCGCTTCATCCTGCGCGATCTTCATCATCATATCGACACGACCCATGTGCTGATCGTGCAATGGGACGGTTTCGTGCTGGATGGCACGGCGTGGGACGGGGCGTTCGCGGCCTATGACTATATCGGCGCGGTATGGGATTGGCATGCGCAGCGCCGGGTCGGGAATGGCGGTTTCTCCCTTCGGTCGCGCAAGCTGCTGAAGGCGGTGGCGGAGATCGCGCCTGAGCAGACGGCCGGGCTGGGCGAGGACGAGATGATCTGTCGCGTGCTGGCTGCGCGGCTGGAGAGCGAATTCGGCATCGTTTTCGCGCCGGAGGCCCTGGCCCGCCGTTTCGCGTACGAGCGCGCGCTGCCGGATGGACGGACCTTTGGATTTCATGGTTTTTTCAATCTGTGGCGCCATCTTGGTGATGACGATCTGCTTGAGATCACCGCGGCACTGCCCGTGGGCCTGGTCAGGAGCCGTGAATTTCTGGAATATGCGGCCTGCTGCCTGGCGGTGAAAAAATATTCGGCCGCGCATGCCGCCATGCGGCGGCTGCTGGCCTGCGTGGGCGGGGATGGGCTGGACGCGCATTTCCGCCAGGCCGGCGTGGCGCCGGAATTTGCGAAAATGCTTTTGGAGATATAGGGCGGATTGCGATGGGGTGGAACCGTCCCGTCACGCGATGCTATCCGGCGGTCCGGCTGGGTTCGGACCGCCGGCATGTCATGCACCGATATGCGGTCATTGCGATTCCGGCGGGGTAATCTACGGCATTGATCGGCAGACGGGAGAACCCCGCCTGGCAGACATAGGTCCACATATCCGCGCCGAATTCCGTCCAGACTTCCGACCCTATGGCCGGGCCGCCATGCCGGCTGACCGGCGATCCCTCGCGCCCGCGCGACGTCCCGCAGACGATGACGGGGACGGTGAAGCACAGGCGGCCGGAAACGGAAGCGCTTGCATGTCCGCCTGGGGATAGCGAATGAGCGTGTGCTTCGGAAGGTTCATGAGTTCAGGGATCAGGATCCTGCCTCATTGATTTCGAGAATGGACAGGTCCGACAATCGGAAACATCAGGCCCGGAACATCACAAATCCCGTTATCAGGCTAGCTCATTGTTTTAACGAGCATCTTTATCCGACCGGATGAGTCCATCCGGTCGGATGATGCTCTAGCGCAGGTCATAGCGGCAATCGGCGGGACTGGCGTACGCCTCAGAGCACCTGTTTCTCGTTCAGTTCGGAGAAATTGCGAATCTTCACCGAGTGATCGGGGAATCGGGCAACGATTTCCAGTTCACCCCCCATCGCCTCGATAAAGCGGCGGAGTGTGCTGACATACATGTCGGCCCGCTTCTCGATCTTGGCGACCGACCCCTGCTTGATCTGCAGCGTCTGGCCGATTTCCTCCTGCGAGAGTTTCAGGGCACGCCGCACTTCGGCGAGGTCCATTTCCCCACCGAGACGCTGCGCTTCGACTTCCGCCTGGGCCTGGGCCTCGGGCGACATGCGGGCGCGAAGTTCCGCGAAACTATGCCTTCCGGCCATCGTCCTTCTCCTTTTCCAGTTCCGCCAGATGCTCATCATAAAGATCATCAGCCATCGGGATCATGCGATCGTAGAACCGCCCGTCGCCGGTCTTGTCCCCGCCGATCAGCAGGATCGCCATGCGGCGCGGATCGAAGGCATAAAACACCCGCAGCGGCCTGCCTCCACTCTGCACCCGCAGTTCCCGCATATGGGCGTGCCTCGACCCGTTGATACCGCTCGAATAGGGGAACGGCAGGCTCGGACCGCGCTGTTCCAGCTTACGCATATGGGCGTCGATGCTGATCTGCTCGGCTTCGGTGAGCGTATCCCACCATCTTCCGAACTCATCCGTATATTCGATCGGCCATTCCATAAAGTGAATACTATTCCTCCGCATAGGATCAGGTCAAGATAATTCCATCCCTCGCGGCCACACCGCCATTTGCCGCCGAATGCCGCATAGTGCCACGAGCAAGACCGGACGCCTGCCATCCCCAGAACAATCGCGGCGCTCCACGGCAAAAAGCCGGGGGTGCCAACGGCACGGTCCGGTCGTCCGTGCCGGCGCCTTCCACTCGCGCCGCGTCGTCTCGACGCGTTGTCCCTCCCCCAGCATGACGCAAACGCGAACATCCGGAAAGGACACGGATTACGCGAGCCGGGCTTGCCGGGTGACGCGGGCTCGTCCAAGGTTCGAACGTGTTCCCGGCACCGCTTCACTGGACTATCGCCTGATGGCAACCATAGTGGCGAGGAGGTCAAGATGTTCAGCAGACAGGCTCGGATCTCGGGTTTCGGCGCGGGGCGCAGGATTGCGACGACGGCACGCGGTTATGACGTGCTGCGTGATCCCGCCCTTAACAAGGGCACTGCGTTCACGCGTCAGGAGCGGGCCGCGCTTGGCCTGAACGGGCTGCTGCCGCCGGCCGTCACGACGGATATGGAGCCCCAACTTGCGCGCGCCTATCGGGCGTACAGAGCGGCGCCGACGGATCTGGCGAAGCATATCTACATGTGGCGCCTGCACGACGACAACGTCACGCTGTTCTATGCGCTTCTGCAGCGGCATATGATGGAAATGCTGCCCGTCGTGTATGATCCGGTCGTCGGGGAGGCAATCGAGAATTACAGCGAGGTGATGACGCGGCCGCGCGGCGTGTTCCTCGGCATCGACGATCCCGACAGCGTCGAGGAAAGGCTGGCGGCGTTCGGTGCCGGGGCCGACGATATCGATCTTCTCGTCGCGAGCGATGCCGAGGAAATCCTCGGTATAGGCGATTGGGGATCCAACGGCATCGATATCTCGATCGGTAAGCTGGCTGTCTACACCGCGGCGGCGGGGGTCGATCCGCATCGCGTCGTTCCCGTGATTCTGGATGTCGGGACAGACAACGAAAAATTGCTGAACGATCCGCTTTATATTGGCTACCGGCACAGTCGCGTTCGCGGCGGCGCCTATGATGCGTTCATCGACGCCTACGTTACCGCGGCACGAAAGCTTTTCCCGAAGGCCATGCTGCACTGGGAAGATTTCGGTTCGACCAATGTGCGTCGCATCCTGGATCGTTATCGGAACACCGTTCCGACCTTCAACGATGACGTACAGGGCACGGGAGCCATCGTTCTGGGCGCCCTGATCAACGCCGTCGAACGTAGCGGCGCGTCATGGGCCGATCAGCGCGTGGTCATCCTCGGGGCCGGGACGGCGGGTGTCGGCATCGCCGACCAGATCCGCGACCAGATGGTTCGTCACGGGGTGGGCCGGCAAGACGCCGTGCGACGGATCTGGCTGGTGGATCTTCCTGGTCTGTTGACCGATGGCATGGGCGACGACCTGCTTGATTTCCAGAGGGATTACGCGCGACCGGAGGCGGAAATCGCGCAGTATCCACGGACGCCGTGCGAAACGTTGCCCGCGACGGAAACGCGCTGGCCGGCCATGGCCGGGCTTCGCGCCAAGATCGCCGCGGCCCCCGGCATCATCGATCTCGCGACGGTCGTGAAGGCCGTGCATCCGACCATCCTGATCGGGACCTCGACGACGCCGCATCTGTTCACCGAAGCCATCGTACGTGACATGGCGTCTCACGTTGAACGGCCGATCATCCTGCCGCTGTCGAACCCGACGCAACTGCATGAGGCCACGCCCACGCAGTTGATCGAATGGACTGACGGAAAGGTTCTGGTGGCGACCGGCGCGCCGTTCGACGATGTCGAACACAAGGGCGTCACCTACACGATCGGGCAGGCCAACAATGCCGCGCTCTATCCGGGCCTGGGTTTCGGGACCATCGTCTCGCGCGCGACAACGGTATCCGACGCGATGATTTTCGCGGCCGCGCAGGCCGTGGCAGGGCAGGCCACGGATACGGCGCCCGGCGCCGCCCTGCTGCCGTCGAACGAAGATTTGCGGGAGACGTCCAGCGTCGTCGCCGTGCAGGTGGCGCGCAAGGCGATCGAACAGGGGCTGGCGCAGGAGAAGCCCGGCAATATCGTCGAAGCCGTCCGCGAGCGGCAATGGTGGCCCGTTTACAATCCGGTCGAGGCTGTCTGAGGACGCTGTCTGAGTCCGGGCCGCTTGTTGCGATCAAGCCCGACGCCTCCATTAGGGCATTTCCGCTGGACACCGGTTCAGTGGAAATACCCTAAATTATTATTTTACCTAGAATTTTTGCCCCTTCAAACGAGTCCGTTCGAACGGCGGCTGGATCAGATCGCCGCCAGCCGGACATATGGTCATCTCCGTCGTTCGATGTGGACAGTACGTTCGGGAGCCTGCCCGATTTCGTGCTTTTCATATTCGTACAGATGTATTACATATGTACTGCAATCAGGGAGGCAACCATGTCCGCTGTGACATTCCGCGTCGACGATACCCTCAAGGCCGCCGCCGTTGCGAAGCTGTCGGCGCAAGGCATGTCCCTGTCCGATGTGTTGCGCGACACCCTGGCCTATATCGCCGAGACTGGTCAGCCGCCCGTCAAGCGGCGGCTCGTGACCGACGAGGACGCGAGGCTGATCGAAATCGTCCGCGAACGCCTCGCCGACCCCGCGCCGCGCCATCGCATGACGCTGGCGGAATTGAAGGCCCGTCATCCGGATGACTGAATACGCGATCGAATTCGACGATCGCGCACTCCGGGAATGGGACGATCTGGACGGGAGCGTTCGCGCCGCATTGGTTGCAGCAGGCTTCGTGCTGATGGGCGATACAGGATTGCTCGGGAGGTGAAAGCGGCCATTTCATTTGGCGGTCACGGATTTTTCTCCGCCGCCAGGCCGTTCTGCTGGTCGGGGCGTGCTGCGAGATAGGCCGCGATGGCCTGATGGCTTTCGTTGACCATCCGTTCGAGCGCCGCGATCTGTTCGTCTTTCTGTTTGAGTGTCTGAAGCAGGGTATTGATGATCTGCATGTCGGGCGACATGTCGAACGGTTTCTGGAGCACGCCGATATCGGGCGCCGCGCGGACGCCGCCCGCGCCCGGCAGGGTGCTGCTGATCGGCACCGCATCGGCGGTGCCGGCGCCCTTGCGGAAGACCAGCACCATGTCGTTCCAGCCATCCGCCGAGCGTGGCGCGACGAAGCTTTCCATCAGGTGCACGTCCATGCCCTGCCGCCGGCCCCAGGTGACGAGGGACAGTCCGCAGTCCGGATAGAACCGCCAGCAGTCCCGCGGATAGGGATGGTACCAGCCATTGCTCGGCGCGTTCACGTAAAGATAGCCGCCGGGACGGAGCACGCGCAGCGTTTCGAGGAAAATCAGCCAGAACATGTCGCTATGTTCGAAGCAGGAGGAGCTGACCACCGCGGAAAAGGTGCAATCATCAAACGGTAGGACATAGGGGTCCGCGAGCACGAGATCCACGCCGGGGCCGGCGTCCATATCGACGCCGGTATAACGCATTGCCGGACTGCAAACGGAACGCAGCGATCCGTTGACGTCCATCGATCCGAGGTCAAGGATGTGAGGGTCCTCGGCCCCCGAAGCATAATGCATGAAGAAACGGCGGCCAAGTTCAAGGGCTGTATCGTGCACTTGCAAAATTCCTGTTGCATCGTCCCGGCATTGAGACGCCCGCCGGTGAAAAACATCCACGCGCGTCTGGTGATATCCGCTTCCCGTCAGGAATAATAGCCTCGACCGGACAGGGGAACGCCTGAAGCCCGACATGCCCCGGCAGAGGGCGGCGGCTTGCGAAAGCCGGCATCGCCGGAAGGTTCGTCTTCTGCAACCGGACGGCGAAAGCCACGCTTGTGGAGATGATGGTCGCTCGGAGGCTCCTTATGACCCCCATCATTACCGTCTTCAGGCGATCGCCCGATCGCGGCAGGGGGCTGGCGCGTGACATGCGCGTTCGCTGGGCGCTTGAAGAAGTGGGCCAGCCTTATGACGTTCGCCCCGTTTCGTTCGCTGAGATGAAGAAGGCCGCGCATCTGGCGCTTCAGCCTTTCGGCCAGATTCCGACCTATGAGGACGGCGGCCTCGTTTTGTTCGAGAGTGGGTCGATCGTGTTGCATGTCGCCGAGCGCCACGCGGGCCTGCTGCCGGACGACGCCGATGCGCGGGCGCGGGCGATCACCTGGATGTTCGCCGCGCTCAACACGGTGGAGCCGCCGATCCTCGAACTCGCGACCGCCAGGCTTCTGGAGAGCGACAAGCCCTGGAGCGCGGCGCGCCTGCCGCTGGTCGCGGGGCGCGTTCGCGACCGGCTGGCGCCGCTTTCCGATCGTCTTGGCGATGCCGAATGGCTTGATGGCGCATTCAGTGCGGGGGACCTGATGATGGTGTCGGTGCTGCTCCGGCTGAGGGCGTCGGGCCTTCTGGACGACTATCCGAACCTGGCCGCCTATGTCGCCCGCGGCGAGGCGCGGCCCGCCTATAAGCGGGCTTTTGCCGCGCAATACACGCCCCCGGCCGGGGAGCGGGGATGACCGTGACATCCGTCCGTCCGTCCGGCAGATCGAGAGCCGACGCCGCTTCATCCCGCTTCGCGATAGGCGTCACGCACCGCGTCCGGCCGATTGGCGATTGCGCGCAGATAGCTCCTGGCCGCGGTGTCCGGCGTGCGTTCGCCGCTTTCCCATCCCTTGATGGTTTCTTCCTCCAGCCCATACCAGAGCGCGAACTGACGGCGGCTGAGCTTCAGCCTCTTCCGGATGGCGGCAACGTCCACCTCGGCCTTGTGGTCATTGTGGACCGCCCGGATGCCGGCCTGGCCGAGATCGGCGGTCACAGCCTCGACGCTATCGGTGCGCGGCAGCAGGACGACCGCGCGCCCCAGGTCCTGGCCCTTCGTTTCCGCGATCAGCGTCTCGATGACATGTTTGGCTGCCAGCATCGTCGTCCCCCGCCTGGCCAGCGCCATCGTGGCGGCAATCGCATTCAATCCCGGCCAATCCTTACGTTCCAAGGTCAGGGAGAATCTGGCGCGTGAACCGGAACGGACGCGGGACATGGCCCGGACCGGCCCCAGTCGTGCGAATTCCTCCTTCAATGACGATTTCATCGGGATCCATCCTTTCCAGAACGGCCTGAGCAATGGTTTTCAGATTGGCGAACCCGACCGCGTTGCCCGTCGCGCCATGGATATGCGTGCCGATCAGTTTTATCGACCGTCCCGGCCGGTCCACGGTGAATTCGGCCATCACGAACAAAACTGTCCTTTCGATTCCAAAATTCGCTTGCGAATTCCGGAATCAGGACACCAGGGACCAGAAGCCGAGCTTGCGCCTGTGACGTGTCTTGAGGTGGGTCATGAATGCCTCGTGGGTTTCCAGGCCCGGGGCGTCGGTCATCATGGGGGCGAGGGCATGGCAGGCTTTGAGGTCCTTCGCCGCGTAGGAATAGGAGCGGGAGAGCGCCTGGTCCAGCACCGCCTCGACCAGGCGGCGGTAAAGCCGTGTGGCCTCGTTGGGATGGGCTTCCGAGAGGCGTTCGGCCGCCGGGCGCAGGGTCGCGTAATTCCGCCCGTCCAGCGTGTCGGCGTGGGTACGCACGAGGCGGGCGGCCTCGTCCAGCGCGGGCCATTCCAGCAGGGCGGCGAGCGCCGCCGCCCTGTCGGGGAAATCGATGATGTGGGCGAGCGCCTGCTCCTCGGCATCGATCGCGTCGTAGTCGCCGAGATGGCGCTGGTAGGCCCGCCAGTGCGGCAGGCTGAGGCGTGTGTGGAAGATTTTCAGTCGCAGGGCCTGGGCCGTGTCCCGTTCTCCCGCGGCCTCATGGGCTTCGATCCTGAGATCGTCGCTTGCGCCGTCGAACCGAACGGCCTCGGCCGGTTCGCGCGCGAGCCATTCCAGGGCCTCGCGGGCGCGGCCCTTGTCCAGCAGGCGCCGCGCCACGTCGCCGATGAAGCGGTCCGGGTGCGTGCCGAGGCCGACGGCCTCGATATAGGCCGCGACATCGTCCATGGCGTCGGCCAGGTCCTGCAACCGGCGCGTGATGCGAAAGCGGGCGCCGATGGCACGATAATCCTCGCCGTCCCTGGGAAGCGGCAGGGCCTGCAGCCGCTTCATGAGCGTCGCCCTCAGCAGCGCCGCCCCGTCCGTTCCGAGCGCGGCCCGGCACGACGACAGCAGGTCGTCGCATGTGCCGTACTCGTCACTGTCGAGGAGCGTGAGAATATCCTCGACGACATCGGCCGGTTTCCGGTTGGGCAGGCGGCCCCAGAGCCGCCCGAGATCCGACGCGGCGTCGCAGAACACGTTCGACAGATAGCCGTTGTCGTCGCTTCGCTCATGGATGGACGGCGCGAGTTCCACGAGCAGGCGCATGGTCCGCGCTGCCGTTTCGATATCCGCCGCCGCGACGTCTTCGAGAATCGTGTGCCGCAGGGCGTCCAGTTCCGCCGCCAGCGGCTTCAGCTTGTCCCAGGACAGGAACCCGCGGGACCGCTGGATCGCGCGCAGGCGCTTCTCGACCTCCTTGCCGAGCCGGTCCCTGGCGTGGGCGGCCGTCAGCGCCATGCGCAGCGTCCGGCCGAGGGCCGCGTCGTGCTCGGCCAGTTCCATCAGGAATGAGGCCAGGCGTTCGGCGCCGAGCGCCTGCAGGTTTTCCCGGGTGAGGGTCGTGCCCGCCTTCGCCGGCACGGCGGGCTTGCGGGACGCGGTTTTCGGCGCGCGGGATTTCGGCGCCGGAGATTGCGATGAGGGGGATTTCGGCGAGGGGGATCGGGCCATGGCGGCAGGTTATGGGAGGGGATCGCGCGGCGCAATCGAGCCGGCCGAGGAGGGCGAGCCGGGATTGCATATTCCCTTTTGCGCCGAATAATGGCCCGCTCGATGTTCATGGAGGGAAGACGGGCATGGAGGAAAAGACGGGATGACGATACGCATGGTGCTGGGCTGCGCCGCGCTGGTGATGGGCCTGGGCGCGGGAGCGGCGCGGCCAGCCCTGGCCTGGGGTGGGAATGGGCATGCGATCGTCGCCGATATCGCCGAGGCGCGCCTGAGCCCGGCCGCCGCGCGGCAGGTGGGCGATCTGCTGGCCCTGGAAGGCCATCGGACGATGGATCAGATCGCCTCGTGGCCCGACAGCATCGGCCATATTCCGCCTGAGCGGGGCGGGGCGCCGGAGACCCTGCCGTGGCATTATGTCGATATCGACGTCGCCGCCCCCGGCTATGCCGCCGCCGATTGTCCGGACGGGAATTGCGTGGTGGCGCGCCTGCCGGACCTGTTGCGCGTGCTGGGCGACGCGCGTGCCCCGCGCGCGAAGCGGCTGGCGGCCCTGAAATGGGTGGTGCATCTGGTGGGCGACATCCATCAGCCGCTGCACGCCGCCGAACGCGACCATGACAAGGGCGGCAACATGGTCAAGGTCAGCTATTTCGGCGAGACGCGGAACGGGCACCTGAACCTGCATTCCCTGTGGGACGAGGGGATTCTGGAACACGAAACCGGCCTGACGACCGGCCCGCATTACGCGATCGACCTGGCCCGCGCGCGGCAGGAGGCCGCCATCCTGAACGACGCGATCACGCCGGGACAGGCGGCGGCCTGGGCCCCGCAGGGCCTGCCCGGATCGCTGGGTCCGGTCGTCGCCGCCTGGGCGAACGAGAGCCATGCCCTGGCGCGCGACGTGGTCTATGCCGACCTGCCCCACGCCGGAAACGGCCCCGGGATTGCACCCGGGATTGCATTGGGCGCGCCCTACGACCAGGCGGCGTGGCCGGTGATCCAGGTCCGCCTGGAGCAGGCCGGGGTGCGGCTGGCGGACGTGCTGAACGCCGCCCTGCCGGCCGCGGCGTCCGCGCCGGTCCGGGCGCGCTGATTGTAATGTTTCTGATGTGCTGATCACCGAGAGGATTTTCATGTTCCGCACCCGTTTTGCCGCCCTTCTGCTGGCCTCGGCCTGCCTGGCGCCCTGTCTGGCACCCGGTCTGGCGTCCCCTGGCCTTGCCGCCGACAAGCCGGCCGAAGCGTCGAAGGCCGACACGGCCAAGGCCGCGCCGGCGGAGAACGGCCAGGCCGGGCTGCTGCCCGCGGATTCGGTCACGAAACATCGCTATACGGCCGGTGGGCGGACCATCGCCTATACCGCCCATGCCGGAACGCTGACGCTACGCGACGAGGACGGCAAGCCGGGGGCCAAAATCTTCTATGTCGCCTATACCCAGGATGGCGCGGGGCCGGGGCGGCCGGTCTCGTTCTTCTTCAATGGCGGGCCGGGCGCGGGCACGGCGTACCTCAACCTGGGCGCGGCGGGGCCGCGGGCCCTGCAATTCCCGGCGGGCATGCCCACCGACGGCGCGGCGGCGCGCCTGGTGGACAATCCCGACAGTTGGCTGCCGGCCACGGACATGGTGTTCATCGACGCGGTCGGCACCGGCTATAGCCGGCCGATCGACCCGCACAAGGCGGCCGACGCCTATTACGGCGTGACCAAGGACGGTTCGGCCTTCGCCAAGGCCATCGAACTGTGGGTCGGACAGAACGGACGGCAGGCCTCGCCCCATTACCTGGTCGGCGAGAGCTATGGCGGCATCCGTTCGATCCAGGTCGCGTGGCAGTTGCAGCAGCAGCAGAACCTGATCGTCAACGGCATCGTCATGATCTCGCCGGCCATCCAGATGCAGTTCCTGGATGCGGCCAACAATCCGCTGGCCTCGGCCATGACGCTGCCGACCTTCATTGCCGCCCATCTGGACGCGGCGCATCAATTGACGCCGGCGGCGCTGGACGATGCCTATCGCTATGCGTTCGGGCCCTATCTGACGACGCTGGCGAACGCGCCGCCGCAGGGGGCGGAGGCGCAGGCGTTCTATGCCGAGATCGCCCGGCGTACGGGCCTGCCGGAAGAGGTGGTGGCCAAGCAGCGCGGCGCGCTGGACCCGATGTCGCACGACGTACGCAGCCGCGGCGGGCGGCTGTATGGGCTGTACGATTTCACGCAATCCATCGCCGATCCGTATCCCGAGGGGATCGACAACAACGACAGCCCCGATCCGACGCTGTTCGGGTTCGGCCGGGCCTATGGCAATGCCTTCGCCGGCTATGCCGCGAACGAGCTGGGCTTTCGCACCGAGCTGACGTACGACCTGCTGAGCATGGAGGTGAACGGCGCGTGGCGCTGGGGCGACCATGGGTCGCCGATGACCGACCAGGTCGCGCTGCTGCGCAAGCTGCTGGCGATCGATCCCGGCCTGCGCGTCTTCGTCGCCAACGGCTATTTCGACATGGCCTGCCCGTTCGGCACCACACGCTGGACCCGCGACCATATCCCCGTCGGCGCCGAGCGGATCGGCCTGCATCTCTATCCCGGCGGGCATATGCTGTACACCCGCCCCGAGAGCCGCGCCGCGCTGTGGCATGACGTCGAAGGCTTCTATGCCGCATCGGCCGTGCAATTGAAGTGATCGGCGGTGGCCGGCCGGGGACGCGGGACCCGCGTCTTCGCCGGTCTGGGCTTTCGTCGGTCCGGGCTTTCGGCGGATAAACTTAGCCGAATGGATTACTGACTTGACAGGAATGCGCGGATGCAATTAGTTAGCCATATGGCTTACCTTGATCGCGTCTTTCACTCTCTGTCGGATGGCACCCGCCGCGCGGTCATCGCGCAGCTTGCGGGCGGGCCGGCCAGCGTCGGCGAGTTGGCGCGGCAGCATCGCATGGCCCTGCCCAGCTTCATGAAGCACATCCATGTGCTTGAGGAGAGCGAGATCGTCGTCTCTCGCAAAATGGGCCGGGTCCGCATGTGCCAGTTGCGTCCCGGCGCGCTGGCGGCGGCGCAAGGCTGGCTGGAACAGGAGCGGCGTGTTTGGGAAACCCGCTTGAATCAATTGGATTCCTTCGTCGAAACGCTGGCCGAACAGGACAATACCCATGGACATGAATGACCAGATCGACCCCGACCTCGACCTCGTCCTCGAACGCACGGTCAAGGCCAGCCCGGCCCAGCTATGGCGCGCCTGGACCGAGCCCGACCTGCTGAAGCAATGGTTCGCGCCCCGGCCGTATGGCGTGGCCAAGGCGGACATCGCGCTTGTGCCGGGCGGCGCGTTCAATGTCGTGATGCGTTCGCCGGAAGGCGTGGATTTTCCGGAAAAGCCGGGATGCGTCCTGATCGTGGAGCCGGAGCGGCGCCTGGTCTGGACCGACGGCCTGGGGCCGCAATTCCGGCCGAATGACGAAGCCTTCATGACGGCGGAGATCACGATGGAGCCGGTCCCCGGCGGCACGCGCTATCGCGCGCTGGTGCGGCACAAGAGCGCGCAGGACCGGGCGAAGCACGAGGAAATGGGGTTCTTCCAGGGATGGGGGACCTGTCTGACCCAATTGGAGGAACTGGCCCTGCGGATCTGAGACCGGGCCGGGCGTCGCGGGCCGAATCAGGGGAGCGGCTCGCCTTGTGGGGTTCTGGTGTGGCGCGTTCTCGTGTAGGGCGGCTTGGTCGTTCCTGCGTGATCGTTCCTGCCTGATCGTTCCCACTTGGCCGTTCCGAGGTGAGAAGCCTGCCATGATTTTTGTCCGCGCGTGCCTGTTCAACGTCTATTTCATGTTGCTGACGCTGGTCATGGGGGTCGGGGCGTGGCCGATCCGGCTGTTCGCGCGGTCGCTGGCGCTGCCTTATGCCAAGCTGTGGACCCGGCTGGCGGTCGGCGGGTTGCGCCGGATCTGCGGCATCCGGCTGGTGGTGACGGGGCGGGAGCATCTGCCGGCGGCCCGGCCCTGCCTGGTGGCGTCGCAGCACCAGTCGGCGTTCGACACGCTGGTGTGGATGAACCTGGTGGAGCGGCCGGCCTATGTGATGAAAGAGGAGCTGACGCGCCTGCCGCTGGTGGGGCCGATGCTGCTGCTGGCCGGGATGATCCCGGTGCGGCGCGCGGAAGGCGCGAAGGCGCTGCGGGCGCTGCTGGGCGCGGCCGGGCAGGCGGCGGCGGACGGGCGGCAGATCGTCATCTTTCCCGAAGGGACGCGGACCCGGCCGGGCGAGACGGCCAGGCTGCACCCCGGCATCGTCGCGATGGCCGGACATACCGGCCTGCCCGTCATTCCTGTGGCCACGGATTCCGGCCTGTGCTGGTCGCGCAATGCGTTTGTCAAGCATCCCGGAACGATCCATATCGCCATCGGGGCCGCCCTGCCGCCGGACCTGGGGCGGAACGGGATTCTTCCCGCGATCTCAGCGGCCTGGGACGATTTGTCCCGCGGATTTACGGCCCGGGACCCACGGGACAATCCTGTGGATAACTCTGTGGGCGTTCCTGTCCCCCATTCGGTCGATCAATAAGATTTGTCGTTCCCCTGGAAGAGGGGCCGGGCGGTCCGCCCGGCGGCGCAGGGGGCGGGTGGATCGGGGTGCCGGGGCTGAAAATCCCGCAAGTGCTTTATTTCGCAACGAATAAATTTCTATCCGCGCAGGGTTGACGCCGAGTCGGCATGGGCCGAAACAAAGGGTTACGGCAGGGGCGGAACCGCGTGCGGCGCCTGTGGATAAATTCCATACGGCTGCGCGGCGACCCTAGCGCCATCAATGTTAATCTTATGTGAATCAAGTTGTTCGCGGCCATTTTTGACATGCGTGATCGAACGGCGTGATCGTACCCGCCCCTCCTGCCCTGTCCCGGATGGCGAGACGGATCGTCCAGGGGTGCCGGGCGCGGCGCCTGGCCGTGCCGTGTCTAACTGTGCCGTGTCTGGCCGTGGCGTGTCTGATGCTGGCCGACCTGTCGGCATGGTGGGTGGCGCAGTGCCGGCTGGATGCGGCGGTGGCGCGCTGGAGCGCCGATCTGGCCCGCCAGGGGTGGCAGGTGCGGACGGGCGTGCGGATGCGCGGCGGATCGCCGCTGACGGCGCGGATCGTGCTGGCGGGACTGGCGCTGGACGGGCCGATCGGCGGGCCGGCGGGGCGTGACCGGGCCGCCTGGGCGGCGGAGCGCGTGGTGTTGTCGCTGTCGCTGCTGCATCCGGGGCGGTTGCGCGTGGGGCTGGACGGCGCGCAGGTGCTGCGCGTGACCGACCCGGCGCGGCCGGACGCGGCATGGGTGCTGCGCGGCCGGGGCGAGGCCGCGCGCATCATGCTGCCGCTGGCGGAGATGCCGGGACGATCGGGACGGCCGGGCGGGATGGCGGCCGGACACGCGACCTGGGCGGCCCGGCGTCTGGCGCTGCGGGTGACGGGACCGGGGGGATGGTCGATCGGGTTCGGCCTGGCGGGATTGCACGGGCGCGGCGTCTGGGATGAGGCGGCCGGCCCGGCGGCGAGCCGCCTGGCGCTGGCGCTGTCGGTCCGGCAGGTGTGGCTGCCGCGGGAATTGCCGTTTCGGCGGCCCTTGGGGTGGTCCGTGCCCCCTGCCCTGCCGGAGGCCGGGATGCTGCGGGATGGCGGGGTGACGCTGGCGCTGGCGGGCGATGGGCGCACCCTGCTGGTGCAGGATGTGCATGCCGCCTGGTCGACCCTGTCGGTGCGTCTGGTGGGGCGCCTGGTGGGGCGTTGCTGTCTGGAATGGGCCAGCCTGGAATGGGCCTGTCTGGAACGGGGTCTGGAACGCGATGGGGCGGACGGGGACCTGACCCTGTCGGTGGCCGGGATCGGCCGGACGGTGCGCGCGCTGGGCCGGGATGGGCCGGTGGCGCCGGACCTGGCGCGGGCGATCGACGCGATCGACCGGTGGGCGGCGGGGATGCCGGGGGTATCCCGGGGCGATGCGCATGGAAGCATGCGTCGGGACGAGAGCGATGACGGGGGCGAGAACCGGGGAGAGGACGGGCCGGCGCCGAGCGACCGGCCGGTGGACCTGACGCTGCGGCTGCGCGGGCGGCAGGTCTTTATCGGGAGCGTGCCTGTCGGGTGGCCGTGAAATCCGTCGTGAAATCCATGGCGTCGGCATCGGCGTCGGAGGGAGCGAGGGCGTCGCGCAGGGACGCGACTTCCTGCCGGAGGCGCTGGAGTTCCTGCTCCATGGTTTCGGCGGCGGATGGCGCGGAAGACGGCGCGGGTTCGGGGGAGCGGGAGGCCGGGGGCTGGTCGGGCGCCGGCTGGTAGAAGGCGGCGAACATCGACATGGCGCGGTCCATCATCGCCAGGTTCTGCCGCCCGATCTTTTCCATCTCGGGCGGCAGGAAGGTTTCCATCGTCCGCTGCATCGTGGCGCGGACCTGCTTCTGGCCGGCGGCGAACTGTTCCATCATCTGGTCCAGATAGTCGGGCACCAGCCCCTGCATGCTGTCGCCGTAGAAGCGGATGAGCTGCCGGAGGAAGGTGGCGGGCAGCATGGCGCGGCCCTTGGTCTCTTCCTCCATGATGATCTGGGTCAGGACGGCGCGGGTGATGTCGTCGCCGGTGCGCGCGTCATGGACCACGAACTCCTTGCCAGCGCGGACCATATCAGCCAGCGTGTCGAGGGTGATGTAGATCGAGCTTTCGGTGTCGTACAGGCGACGGTTCGCGTATTTCTTGATGACGATCGGGGCGACCGGGCTGCTGGCATCCGGCAATATGGCCTCCATCAACGAAGCTGGGCCGTCGGTCGGCACGGGGTGGGCGGAACGAAGCGATGGCACGTCCTGGCTGAACGCGAATCCGGCGAGGATGGATGCATCACGGCCGCCTGTATGCGGCCGGGAAAGCGGAAAGGATAGCATGAGACGCAGCAGGATGCACGATGCGCCGCGCGGCCGGATGGCGGTTTTCCGCGAGACGGGCGCGGATGACCGGTAATCCGCCCGATCCGGCGGCGCTGATGCGGGACTGGATGGCGATCTGGCAGAGCGAGGGCGCCGCCTTGCGCATGGACCGGGAATGGGCCGAGACGATGCAGCGCGTGGCGCGGTTCTGGACCGAACATGCCGCCCCTGCCCCGGCGCCGGCGGGCGCTGAGAAGGAAGCGGCCGGGGATGCGGCCGCTGGGGAAGGAGCGCGCGATCGTGACGCAGGATCCTGGACCGGGGGCTGGCCGCCTTTTCCCGCCTTTGCCCCCGGGGCCGATGCTGCGCCGTGGGCCGCGCCCGCTGGCGCTGCACCTGCTGGCGGCGGCGAACTGGGGGCCATCCTGGGGGCCATCCGGGCGCAGCTCGACCGGATCGAGCAGCGGCTGGACCAGTTGGACGCCCGGCTGGCCGGGCGGGCCGACGGCGGCGACGCCCCCCGGCCGAAGCGCGGTCGCCGTGCCGGGGGGACCGGAGGGGGAGACTGATCCGGCGGCGGGCGCGTCCGCCGTCCCGGACCCCGCTTTCATCGATCCCGCTTTCATCGATCCGGCCTTCATCGCGGGGGTGGCGGCCTATCGCCGGCATCCGTACCGGCGCGTCGATCCGTCGCCGCCGCCGGTGTTGTGGCGCCAGGGAGAGATGCGGGTGCTGGATTACGCGCCCGGCGGCGGCAGGCCGGTGCTGTTTGTCCCGAGCCTGGTGAACCGGGCCTATATCCTGGACCTGATGCCCGGCGGGGACGGGAACGGGGGCGCCGGACTGTCGATCCTGCGCGACCTGGCGGGGCGTGGGGTGCGGCCGCTGCTGCTGGATTGGGGCTGGCCGGGCGAGGCGGAACGCGGGCTGGATTGCGCGGGCTATGTCACGCAACGCCTGGAGCCGGCGCTGGAAGCCGTGGCCACGCGATGCGGCGGGCCGGTGAGCCTGGCCGGCTATTGCATGGGCGGGCTGCTGGCGCTGGCGGCGGCGGGACGGCGGCCCGAGCTGGTCCGCGCGCTGGTGCTGCTGGCGACGCCGTGGGATTTCGCCGCTTCCGGCACCGGGGGCGGCGGCGCGGAGATCGCGACGCTGCTGACGCGGATCCTGGCCCCCTATACGGGGATGATGGCCCTGACCGGGACGGTGCCGGTCGATGCGCTGCAGGCGGCGTTCGCCGCGATCGACCCGGCGGGAATCGTCCGCAAGTTCCGCGAATTCGGCGCCGGGACGCGCGATGCGGCGCAGGCGGCGCTGTTCGTCGCCATGGAGGATTGGCTGGGCGACGGCGTGCCTCTGGCCGCCCCGGTGGCTGTGGCGTGCATCCGCGACTGGTACGGCGCGAACCTGCCGATGCGCGGGCAATGGCAGGTGGGCGGGCGGGCGGTGCGCCCCGAGGCGCTGGCCATGCCGGTGCTGGTGGCTGTTCCGGAGCGCGACCGCATCGTCCCGCCCGCCAGTGCGCGGGTGCTGGCCGGGCTGATCCCGGGCGCGAGCGTGCTGTCGGTGGCGGGGGGACATGTGGGGATGGTGGCCGGCCCGCGTGCCCGCGCCCTGCTGTGGGAGAGGCTGGGCGCGTGGCTGCTGCGCCATGGATGAACGGCGCGGGGGCGGATAAAGCGGGTGGCCGGGGGCGGGAGATCCTGTAAAACCAGAGCGACGTCGTTCGGGCGCCCTATCCATCAAGCCCCGCCCATCAGGCCCCATCCACCAGGGAAACATCCATGATCAGTGCCGAGCGCCAGACACCGCGCGTAGCCCTGGTGACCGGCGGCACGCGCGGGATCGGCGCGGCGGTCAGCCGAGCGCTGCGCGATGCCGGACGGCGTGTCGTCGCCACCTATACCGCCCGGCGGGACGAGGCGCGGGCGTTCGAATCGGCCACCGGCATCCGGACAATGGCCTTCGACGTCGGGGATTTCGCGGCGTGCGAGGATGCGCTGGCGCGGATCGCCGCGGAAGACGGGCCGGTGACGATCCTGGTCAACAATGCCGGGATCACGCGGGATTCGACCATCGGGAAGATGACCCGCGCGGCGTGGGACGCGGTGATCGACACCAACCTGGGCGCCGCGTTCAATCTGTGCCGGCTGACCATGCCCGCCATGCGGACGGAGGGTTTCGGCCGGATCATCAACATGGCGAGCATCAACGGCCAGACCGGGCAGTTCGGCCAGGCGAACTATGCGGCCTCGAAGGCCGGGCTGCAGGGCCTGACCCGCGCGCTGGCGCTGGAGGGCGCGCGGCACAACATCACCGTCAATACCTTGGCCCCGGGCTATATCGACACGGCGATGCTGGACACCGTGCCGCCGCAGATCCTGGCCGACATCGTGGGACGGATTCCGGTCGGGCGGCTGGGCACGGCCGACGAGGTGGCGCGCTGCGTCACCTTTCTGACCGCCGAGGAGTCGGGCTTCATCACCGGGTCGACCCTGTCGGTCAATGGCGGGCAGCATATGGCGTAAAGCTGCCGCCCGGGGCGGGGTCAGGCGGCGCCGAGGGCCGGAGCGATGCGGCCTTCGGCGTCGACGCGGAATGCGGCGGCGCCGGTGGAGAGCAGAATCTGGCTGTGCTCGCAGGGGCCGAGGCCGGTGCAATGGGTCACGCGGCGGATGCGCATCAGCGTGCTGGCGGGCGGCAAGCGCAGCCAGTCGGCGACGGCCGGGCCGATCGCGGCGAGATCGACCGACACGTCGGCATGGTCGATCGCAAGCCCCAGCCGCCGGGTGAGGATTTCCGCCGAGGATGTTTCGCGGGCCATGTCCCTGGTGATCCGCTCGGCCAGGGCGGGAGGATAATGGACCTCGGTCACCGCGACGCGCCTTCCGTTGACGGAAAAGCCGCGGCGCAGGCCCAGCGCCGTGTCGCCCAGCCCGAGCGCCGCGCGCACCTCGGCGGGAGGCGCGGTCATGCCGAAGGCCAGCAATTCGGTCTCGGGCGCCAGCCCCTGCCCGGCCAGGATGTCGCCGAACGAATAGATCGCGCTTTGCCGCCCGTCGCGGCGCACCGCGCTGACGAAGGTGCCACGCCCATGGCGGCGGACCACCAGTCCGCGTTCGGCCAGGTGGGCCAGCGCCTGGCGGATGGTGATCCGGCTGACATCATAGAGAGCGCAGAGTTCGGCCTCGGACGGGAGGCGATGGAGAAAGCGTGGGTCGTGGCCGATATGCCGGCCGATATCGGCCGCCACCTGCAGATAGAGCGGATCGGGGCTGGCGCTGTCGAGAGCGGCGGCGAAGGCGCGCGGGCTTGTCGGCATGGAGGACTCGCGATCGTTGCTGAATGGGATTGAAATGGCGCCGACGTTGTTATAGGACATCATATAACAACATGAGACATCTTGCCGCGAGCGAACGCCAAAAGCCCGCGCCCTGTCAATGTCGCGCCCATAACCGTGCCCTTCCCTCCAGGATTGCCTTCAGGACCCGATGATGAAACGCTGCCTGCTTCTTGTCGCCACCGCGCTGGCCAGTGGCGCGATGCCCGGTCTGGCACATGCCGATACCCGCGATACCCAGGATGCCGCCCATCGGGGTGCTGCCGTGTCCGCCCCGCCGCGCGTCGCGTCTGCCGCGGGGAAAGGCAGGAGCGGCGCAAAGGCGGCCGAGGAGATCAGCGTGGTGCGGCAGAGCGTGGGCGGCGGCCGCATGACGGTGCAGAACGGGGTGCGCAATCGCAGCGAGGTCACGCGCGATTTCATCGCCAAGCAATCGCCGACGCCGAACGTGTTCCGGCTGATGGCGAGCATGCCGGGGGCGAACGTGGCCAGCGCCGATCCGTACGGCATGGTCAGCGGCAACATCACCGTACGCGGCATGAACAGCGACCAGATCGGCTTTACGCTGGAAGGCGCGCCGCTGAACGATATCGGGTCCTACATGGCGTTTCCGACCGAATGGGTGGATTCGGAGAACCTGAACCAGGTGACGATGCAGCAGGGGTCGGCCAACCTGGATTCGCCGGTCATCGGGGCGTCGGGCGGGATCACGACCATGAGCCTGATCGATCCGGCCGAGACGTTCGGCGGCACGGTCGCGGGGTCATATGGTTCGTACCATACGCACCGGGAGTTCGTCCGGCTGAATTCGGGCCTGATCGGCCATTCGGGCGTGCGGGCGTTCGTGTCCTGGTCGCACCTGGAGGAGCCGCATTTTCGCGGCGCGGGCGACGACCACAAGCAGCATATCGATTTCAAGATGCTGAAGGAGTGGGATGGGGGGAGCCGCAGCAGCCTGGTCCTGACCTTCGACGATTCGATGAAGGTGGCCTATCTGTCGCCGACGCTGGCGCAATGGCAGCAATTGGGGCGCGATGCGAACTACGCCGAGAATTACGCGCCGAACAGCACCAGTTACTGGAAGCTGCATCAGAGCCCCTATCGCGTCATCGTCATGAGCGCGCCGCAGAAGATCGTGATCAGCGACCATGTGGGCCTGGACGTCACGCCCTATTTCTACTGGAATTCCGGGACCATCGCCTCGGCGTCGGTCCTGTCGGAAAGAGCGGTCTATGCCGGGACGCGGCGCTATGCCATCGATCTGAACAATAACGGGGTGATCGGCGACCGGGTGCTGATGTACACGCCGTTTGGCACGCCGTACGTATACCGGCCGGGCGTGGTGTCGAAGATCCATGTCGATTTCGGACATCACAGCCTGGTCTTCGGCGATTGGTACGACTGGTCGCGCGAGCGCATGGTCAACCCGTACAGCATGATCGGCGCCAATGGCGGGCCGGCGAATGTCTGGGGATTCCAGGGCAACGTGACGCTGCCGGACGGGACGCGGCTGGCCAGCTATGACAATCTGACGGTCACCCAGGTGAATTCGCTGTTCTTCGGCGACAGCTATGCGGCGCTGGGCGACAGGCTGCACCTGGAGGCGGGCATCAAGGAGACCATGGTGGCGCGCACCGGGTACAATTACCTGCCCGGCGCGCAGTACCGCAGCGGCACCAATGCGGCGGTCACCACGCCGAACCTGGGCGGGCGCTACCGGTTCGACGCGCATCACCAGATCTTCGGCGGCGTGGCCACCAATTTCCGCACGCCGACGCTGAACGCGCTGTACAACACCTATAGCGCCAGCACGGGGGCGATCACGACCCTGGCCAATCCCGGACAGAAGACCGAATATTCCATCGAGGAGGAAATCGGCTATCGTTACCAGAGCGATGTGCTGAACGGGTCGGTGACGTTCTTCAACTATAATTTCACGAACCGGCAGGTGGCGACGCAGGTCGTCATCAACAACGCGCAGATCACCCAGAACATCAATGCGGGCGGCCAGACCTCCCGCGGGGTGGATGTCGAACTGGGAACCCGGCCGTGGCACCATGTCCGGCCCTATGTCTCGGCCGAATACCTGAACGCGCGGATCGACAGCAATTACCAGGTGGGCGCCGATTTCCTGCCGACGCGGGGCAAGCAGGCGGTGCGCAGCCCGAACGTGCAGGCGGCGGTCGGGCTGGATTACGATGACGGGACCTATTTCGCGGGGGTGCAGGTCAAATATGTCGGACGGCAGTTTTCGACCTTCATGAACGACCAGGCGATGCCCGGATATGTCGATGCCGACATGAATTTCGGCTATCGTGCGCCGAAGCTGTGGCGTGCGCGGCCGGAATTTCGGCTTAATCTGATGAATGTGGGCGACAACAAATATCTGTCGGGGCCGGCCGGGATTGCGCCGTCGGCCCGCGCGACGCGGGGGATTTACGGCACGATGATCGGGGCGACGGGGACACCGACCTATTACGTGGCGGGCGGATTTGCCGCCATAATCACGGCGAGCACGGGGTTCTGATCCCTTGATGCGGGTGATCGGCCGGCTGGACCGGTTTTTCGGGCTGCGCCGCGCCGGCACGACGGCGGGGCGGGAGGTGGTGGCGGGGCTGACCACCTTTACCGCCATGGTCTATTGCGTGGCGGTGAATCCGATGATCCTGGCGGCCGCCGGGATGGACCGGGCCAGCGTGCTGAGCGCCACCTGCCTGGTAGCGATCGTGGCGAGCGCGATGGTGGGGCTGCTGGCCAACCTGCCGCTGGGGCTGGCGCCGGCGATGGGGTCGAACGTCATCTTCGCCTATGTGCTGGTGGTGCAGATGGGAGTGCCCTGGCCGGCGGCGCTGGCGGTCGTGTGCCTGACCGGGGTCATTTTCCTGGTGCTGACCCTGACGAAATGGCGCGAGCGGATCGCCCATGAGCTGCCCGATGCGCTGCGCGTCGGCATCCAGATCGCCGTGGGGCTGGTGATCATGTTCATCGGCATGCGCAATGCGGGATTCGTGGTGGCGAGCAAGACGACCTTCGTCACCATGGGATCGCTGGCCGATCCGGGCGTGCTGCTGACGGTGGCGGGCTTTGTCCTGACGCCCGCGCTGGTGGCGCGGCGCGTTCCCGGCGCGCTGATCCTGTCGATCGTCGCGATGACGGCGGCCGGGCTGTTCATCCCCGACGGGCATGGCGGCACGATCACGCGCTGGCCGGAGCGGCTGCTCGCCATGCCCGTCTGGCCGGCGGCGACCGCGTTCCGGCTGGATTTCGGCTATGTCGCGCGGCATGTCTTCTATCTGCTGCCGATGCTGTTCTTCTTTCTGTGCACGGAATTGTTCGGCACGCTGGCGAACCTGCTGGGCGTGGTCAGCGCGGCGGGCATGCTGAAGCGCGGCGGGGCGATCCCGCGCGCGACCGAAGCCTTTGCCAGCGACGCGGTGGGGACCATCGTGGGACCGCTGCTGGGCACGGCGGTGGTGACGGTCTATTCGGAATCGGTCACCGGGGTGCAGGCGGGCGGGCGTACCGGCCTGACGGCGCTGACGATCGCGGCCGGATTTGCATTGTCGCTGTTCCTGTGGCCGCTTTTCATGATCGTGCCGCCGCAGGCGACCGCGCCCGCGCTGCTGATGGTCGGCATGCTGATGTTTCACGGCATCGGACGGCTGGACCTGGACGATCCGGGCCAGACCGTGCCGGCGATCCTGACCTTCATGATCGCGCTGCTGACCAGCAACCTGATCAACGGCATGGCGCTGGGCACCTTCAGCTATATCGTCATGGCGATTGTCGCGGGACGCGGGCGGGCGCTGTCGCCGGTGCTGTGGGTGCTGAGCGCCGTCTTCGTGCTGTTCTTTATCGTTTCGGCCCATCTTCATTCCCCGGTTCATCCCCCGGTTCATCCCCCGGTTCATCACTGAAAGTCTGTTCATGCGCGGTCCGTTTTCTGAATTTCGCGTGCTGGGGGGCCTGTTGCTGGCGTGCCTGGCGATGGGGTCCGCCAGGGTGCCGGCCAGGGCGGCCGAGCCGTCCCTGGTGATCATGGACAATGATTTCGCCGGGCCCGGCGGCACGAACATGCAGTCGGTCATTCCGCTGCTGGGCGCGCCGGGGGTGCGGGTGCTGGGCCTGACCGTGACGGTCGGCGACGGGTGGGAGAATGCCGAGGTCGCGCATCTGCTGCGGCTGCTGGAACTGGCCGGGGTGCAGGGCGTGCCGGTGGTGCCGGGTGCGACGGCGCCGCTGGTCAATTCGCGCCCGCGCCTGCTGGCCTGGGAGAAGGCCAACGGCGTGATGCCCTGGAAGGGCGCGTGGCGGGGCGATGCGCCCGACAGCCAGCCGCCCGTGCCGCCCCTGCGCGAGGGCGCCCCGGCCGGCCGGCCGGCCGGCGAGACGGCGGCGCTGTTCCTGATCCGCCAGGTGCATGCCCATCCGCACCAGGTGACCATCGTGGCGGCCGGGCCGATGACCAACCTGGCGCTGGCGATCCGCCTGGACCCGGAATTCGCCGGGCTGTGCCGGCAACTGGTCTTCATGGGCGGGCTGGTGGACGGCAATCTGGGCCAGGTGACCGCCAGCGCCGATTATTATACCGATTTCAACCTGATGTTCGATCCCGAGGCCGCCGACATCACGCTGACGGCGGCGTGGCCGAAGATCGTTTCGGTGGGCGGGGTGGCGAACCCGCTGCGCATGACGCCCGAGATCCTGGCGCGGGCGACGCGGCATGCCGGCGGGCTGAGCCGCTATCTGACGCAATATTACCATCCCCAGCCGATGTGGGACGAGCTGGCGGCGGCGATCGCGGTCGATCCCGCAATCGTCACAGGCTCGGTCTCGGCCTATATGGATGTCGACCTGGCCCACGGGCCCAATCGCGGCTATGCCCATGTCTGGCCGGAACAGACGCGCCCGCACATGGGCGAGCGGCCGGTCGAGATCGTCACCGCCATCGACCGGGCGCGTTTCGTTGCGAATTTCGCCGATGCCGCAGGGAGGATTGCGCCGTGAACCAGAATGCGACCCCGGCCGCCGGCGCATATCCGCGCGAGGGCGACTTGCCCGAGACCGACTTGCCCGAGGGCGACTTGAACGATCCCGCGCTGCGCGACCGGGCGGTGCGGGCCGCGCGCGGGCTGGCGCCGTTCGACCTGCTGCTGTGCGGGGGCGTGGTGGCCGACATGGCAACCGGCGAGCTGCGCGAAGCGGATGTCGGGCTGGTGGGGCCGCTGATCGCCAGCGTGCATCCGCGCGGCGCGCGGCAGGACGCGGCGCGGCGCATCGCGCTGGACGGCGCGGTGGTGGCGCCGGGGCTGATCGACACGCACCTGCATATCGAAAGCTCCATGATCACGCCGCGCGCCTATGCCGGCGTGGTGGTGCCGCAGGGGACGACGACGATCTGCTGGGACCCGCACGAGGTGGGCAACGTGTCCGGACTGGAGGGCGTGCGCTGGGCGGTGGAGGCGGCGCGGGGGCTGGCGCTGCGGATCCTGGTCGAGGCGCCGTCCTGCGTGCCGTCGGCGCCGGGGCTGGAGCGGTCGGGCGCCGATTTCGACGCCGGGGCGATGCGCGAGATGCTGTCCTGGCCGGACATCATCGGGGTGGCGGAAGTGATGGACATGCGCGGCGTGCTGGAGCGCGCGCCGCGCATGAGCGGGATCGTCCAGGCGGGGCTGGAGAGCGGCAAGCTGGTCTGCGGCCATGCGCGCGGGCTGGAGGGGCCGGCGCTGCAGGCCTTCGCGGCGGGGGGAATCGAATCGGACCATGAGCTGACGGACCGGCAGGACATCCTGTCGAAGCTGCGGGCGGGGATGACGCTGGAACTGCGCGTGTCGCACGAGCCGGTGCTGCCCGAGGCGGTCGCGGCGTTCCGGGAGATCGGCCGGGTGCCGCAGACCGTGACCCTGTGCACCGACGACATCTTTCCCGACGACCTGGTGGCGCAGGGCGGGATCGTGCATCTGCTGCGCCGGCTGGTGCAGTACGGCATGGACCCGGTCGAGGCGCTGCGCTGCGCCACGCTGAACGCCGCGCAGCGGCTGGGGCGGCGCGACCTGGGGCTGGTGGCGGCGGGCCGGCGGGCCGACCTGGTGGTATTTCGCGACCTGCGCGATTTTGCGGTGGGCAGCGTCATCGTGTCGGGCCGGCACGTGGCGCAGGACGGCGCGATGCTGGAGGCGCCCGGCACCGCGACGCCGCCCCCGCCGGGCGGCACCATGCGGCTGGCGCCGGTCGCGGCGTCGTGCTTCGCCATTCCGGCGCGGGGCGAGCGGGTGACGATCCAGACCGTATCCAGGCCGCGCTTTACCCAATGGGGCACGCGCGAGGTGGCGGTGCGGGACGGACGGGTGGTGCTGCCGCGCGATGCGGCGCTGATGGCGGTGTTCAATCGCTATGGCGCGCCCGGGCATCGTGGTGGGACGGACATGCCCGGGATCGGCGTCATCGAGGGCTGGGGCGAATGGAGCGGCGCGATCGCCACGACCGTGCTGCATGACAGCCACAACCTGGCGGTGTTCGGCCGCGACCCCGACGACATGGCGCTGGCGGCCAACACGCTGATCGCCAGCGGCGGCGGAATGGCGGTGACGCGCGGCGGGGAGGTGCTGGCCGCGCTGCGGCTGCCGGTCTGCGGGCTGTTGTCGACCGAGCCGGCGGATGAGGTGGCGCGGCGTTTCGTGGCGGTGCGCGAGGCCGCCGCGTCGGTTTCGACCTGGGACGGCGTGCCGGTGATGATCAAGCTGGTGATCGGCGCCAGCCTGGCCTGCAACGCCGGGCCGCACGTCACCGACCTGGGCATTACCGACGGCATGACCGGGGCGATCGTCACCGACAGCGTCGTGCAGGCCGGATGAGCGGGACCGACTTTTCGCGCGAGGTGGTCGGGATGCGGCGGGCGCTGCATCGCCATCCGGAGACCGGTTTCCTGGAATATCGCACGGCATCGCTGGTGGCCGGGCGGCTGGACGCGCTGGGCTATGCGCTGCGGATCGGCCCCGAGGTGATGCGGGCCGAAGCGATGCTGGCCCCGCCGTCGGACCGCGAGATCGCCCTGGCGCGGGAAGCGGCGATCGCGGCAGGGGCCGATGGGCGCTGGATGGCGCGGATGCCGGGCGGGCAGACGGCCGTGGTGGCCGAGCTGCGGCGAGGCGACGGACCGGTGACGGCGCTGCGCTTCGACATGGATGCGCTGCCGGTGCAGGAGGCGACGGATGCGGCCCATGCCCCTGCCCGGCTGGGCTTTGCCTCGGCCCGGCCGGGAATGATGCATGCCTGCGGGCATGACGGGCATGTGGCGATCGGGCTGGCGGTGGCCGAGCGTCTGGCCGCGCCGGAGGCGGCCTGGCGCGGCACGCTGCGGCTGATCTTCCAGCCCGCCGAGGAAGGGGGGCGCGGCGCGCTGCCGATGGTCGAGGCCGGCGTGCTGGATGATGTGGACCTGTTCCTGGCCGGGCATCTGGGCTGCCTGCTGCCCAGCGGGCAGGTAGCGACGGCGGCGAACGGGTTTCTGTGGTCGGTGAGGCAGGACGTGCTGTTCCATGGCCGGCCGGCCCATGCCGCGATGGCGCCGGAGGCGGGCCGCAATGCCCTGCTGGCGGCGGCGGCGGCGGCGCTGGGCCTGCATGCCATGCCCCGCCATGGCAGCGGCGTGACCCATGTGAATGTCGGGCGGCTGGAGGCCGGGCGGGCGCGCAACGTGGTGGGCGATACGGCCCGCATGGAGATCGAATACCGCGCCGAGACCGAGGCGATCCTGGAGGGGCTGGCCGAGCGGGCCGGGCATGTGATCCGGGGCGCGGCGATGATGCAGGGCGCCACGGTGGAGGTGATCGCGCGCGGGCATTCGGTCAGCGCGGTGTCCGACCCGGCGGTGCGGGCGCGGGTCGCCGCGGCGGCGGCACGGGCCGGCATCGGGCGGATCGTCGCGGAATGGCCGATCGGCGGGGGCGACGACGCGACCTTCATGATGCGGCGGGTGCAGGCGCGGGGCGGACGGGCGGGATATTGCCTGATCGGCGCGGACCTGGCGGCCGGCCATCACGACGGGGCGTTCGATTTCGACGAGGCGGTGCTGGAGCCCGCGGTGCGGCTGTTCGCCGCGCTGGTGGAGGCGGGATGAGCGGCACGCAGTCCTTCTGGCAGGATTTCGCGACGGAGCGCGCGGCCGGGCCGGTGTTTCGTGACCGCTATACCGTCTGCGTGGGCACGCGGCTGCTGGATCTGCCGATCCGTCCGTTGCCGGACGGCGTGCATGCGGTGGCGTCCTTCCTGGCCAATCATGCCGCCTTTACCGTGCTGGATGCGATCACGGATGCGATGGGCGCGCGGGCCCGCGCGCTGGCGCCGGACATCGTGGTGGGGCTGCCGACCCTGGGGCTGGGGCTGGCGCCGGCCGTTGCCCGGGCCTGCGGCCATGCGCGGTTCGTGCCGCTGGGGACGTCGCGGAAATTCTGGTACGACGCGGGGCTGTCGGAGCCCATCGCGTCGATCACCAGTCCGGACGCGGGGAAGCGCCTGTATCTGGACCCCAATCTGCGCGGCCTGCTGGAGGGGCGGCGGGTGCTGGTGGTGGACGACGCCGTCAGCACCGGGCGGTCGATCGCCGCCGCGCTGGCGCTGCTGGCGCGGATCGGCGTGGTGCCGGTGGCGGTATCGTGCGCCATGGCGCAGACCCGGCGCTGGGCGGAGCAGGTCCGCCTGCCGGTTCAGGCCGTGTTCGAGACCCCGCTGTTCACCAGGGCGGGAAACGGGTGGGTGGCCGCGGCCGAGTCCCCGTGATTCGATAATTTACCGGAACACGTCCTTTTCGCGGCGGAGGCGGGCGAAGGTGGCGACGTCGGGGGCGCGTAGGAAGGGGTTGGTCTGTTTTTCCAGCCCCAGCCGGACGGGCACGGTGGGGCGGGCCTCGGCCCGCAGGGTGTTGATTTCGGCGACGCGGGCGTGCAGGGCCGCGTTGTCGGGGTCGACCGCCAGGGCGAAGCGGGTATTGGCCAGGGTATATTCGTGCCCGCAGCAGACCAGGGTGCTGTCCGGCAGGGCGGCGATGCGGTGCAGCGCGTGGAACATTTCCTCGGCCGTGCCTTCGAACAGGCGGCCGCAGCCCAGGCTGAACAGCGTGTCGCCGCAGAACAGGGCCGGCGCGGCGGCGAAATAATAGGCGATATGGCCGCGCGTGTGGCCGGGAGTTTCCATCACCGTGCCGATCATGTCGCCCAGGGCGACCGTATCGCCGTCGGACACGGCGTAGTCGAGCATCGGCAGGCGGTAGGCGTCGGCCGCGGCCCCGGTGACGATCGCGCCGAAGCGCTTGCGCAGCGCGTCGGTCGCCACCACGTGATCGGCATGATGATGCGTCAGGAAAATCTGGTCGAGCCGGCCGCCTTCGGCCTCGATCGCGGCGACCAGGGGGGCTTCCTCGGCCGGGTCGACCAGGGCGGTGGCGCCGCTTTCCTCGTCACGCAGGAACCAGGCGTAATTGTCGGTCAGGATCGGGATCGGGCGGATCGAAAGTCCCATGGTCGTCTCCGTCTGAGGGCGCGCGGCCTGGCGCGGCATGTTTCCACAATTTGTGTTAATCGGGCGTGATGCAAGACGACATCCGCACCGCCGCGAAATTCTATGCCAGCCGGCCGGGCGAGAACACCGCGCGGCTGCTGCGGCAGCGGCTGCGGACATTCTGGCCGAATACGGGGCCCGGGTCCGCGCCCCGGGCGGGCGAGCGGATCCTGGGGCTGGGCTATACGCTGCCCTATCTGCCGCTTTGGGCGCGGCCGGGGGCGGCCTCGGGGGCGGCCCCAGGAACGGCCCCAGGAACGGCCCCAGGAACGGCTTTGGGGGCGGTCATGTGCCTGTCGGCGCGGCTGGATACGGCGGTGACGCGCGATGCGGCGACCATCGCGCCGATCGGCGTGCATGACTGCATGGTGGCCGAGGACCGGCTGCCCTTCCCCGAGCTGCATTTCGACCGGGTGCTGATGGTCCATGCGCTGGAGACCGCCGAGCGGCCGGACGAGCTGCTGCGGTCCGCATGGAAGATCCTGAAGGATGACGGGCGGCTGCTGCTGGTGGTGCCGAACCGCGCGGGATGGTGGGCGCATGCGGACGACACGCCGTTCGGCCAGGGCGCGCCCTTTTCGCCGCGCCAGATCGCGCGCCGCCTGTCGCGGGCCTTTCTGCGGGCCGAGCGGCATGACGGGGCGCTGTACCTGCCGCCGATGGGGGCCGCGCACCGGGCGCTGGGAAACCTGGCCGAGGCGGCGGGCCATGCGCTGCTGCCCGCGCTGGGGGGCGTGTTCGTGATCGAGGCGGTCAAGGACGTGTATGCCGGCATGCCTGCGGCGCCGGCCCCGGCACTGATCCGCGTGCCGCGGCGGATCTACGAACCCGGCTGAGGCCGGCCGCATGACGATCCCGGCTGACCGCGGACGCGATCCGTGGCACACTCGGTTCCGCCGGATCGTCCCGCGCGGCGGTGTCGCCGGGGCCGGTGCTTGACCGTCCGACCCGAACGCTTCATGAACTTCGGCCCATGTCCCTGATCCAATCCATGAAACTCGTCCTGGCGCCGCCGCATCGGGCGGCCCGTCCCTTCCTTCTGGCATCCGGCGCGGCCGCGCTGGCCGGCCGGGCCCTGCCGTGGCGGCCGGCGAAGTGGCTGGGCACGGCGGCCGGGCTGTTCTTCGGCTTCTGCCTGTATTTCTTCCGCGATCCCGAGCGGGTGCCGCCCGCCGACGCGCATCTGGCCCTGGCCCCCGCCGACGGGCGCGTGGTGTCGGTGGAGAAGGTCAGCCCGCCCGAATCGCTGGAGATGGGCGATGCCCCGGTATGGCGGATCGCGACCTTTCTGTCGGTGCTGGACGTGCATATCAACCGCATGCCGGCGGCCGGCACGGTGACCCGCGTGGCCTATCACCCCGGCCAGTTCCTGAATGCCAGCCTGGACAAGGCGTCGGAGCTGAACGAGCGCAACGCGCTGCGCCTGACCCTGCCGGACGGGCGGAACCTGGCGGTGGTGCAGATCGCGGGGCTGATCGCCCGGCGCATCCTGTGCGAGGCCGAGGAAGGCATGGCCTATGAGGCCGGGGAGCGGTTCGGGCTGATCCGCTTTGGCTCGCGCACCGACCTGTACCTGCCGCCCGGCGTCGAGCCGCTGGTCGCGGCGGGGCAGACGATGGTGGGCGGCGAGACCGTCATGGCGCGTCTCTGACCGATATGGACGTGTCCGACCCGCGCGGCGCCGGGCCCGATGCGACGCCGCCGAACGCGGTGGCGCCGAACGCGACGGGGCCGAACGCGACGGGGCCGGCTGCGGCGGCTCCGTCTGCCGGGGCTTCGGCGATGCGCGGGCGCAGACGGCGGCGGCTGGTGCGGCGGCGCCGGCCGCGGGTGCGCGGGCCGTCCTTCAACCGGCTGATCCCCAACATCATGACGATGCTGGGCCTGTGCGCTGGGCTGACGGGGATGCGCTTCGCCCTGGATGACCGGTTCGGCGACGCGGCGGTCGCGCTGCTGATCGCGGCCTGCATCGACGGGCTGGATGGGCGCATCGCGCGGCTGCTGCGCGGCACCAGCCGGTTCGGCGCCGAATTCGACAGCCTGTCGGACTTCCTGTGCTTCGGCGTGGCGCCGGGATTCGTGCTGTATCTGTGGGCGCTGCGGGATGCGGGGCGCTATGGCTATCTGCCCTGCATCATGTTCACCGTGTGCATGGCGCTGCGCCTGGCGCGGTTCAATGCCAGCCTGGACGATACCGACAAGCCCAAATATGCCAGCAATTTCTTCACCGGCGTGCCGGCGCCGGCCGGGGCGGGGCTGGCGATGTTTCCGCTGTTCCTGGGGCTGGAGGCGCGCAAGCTGGGCTGGGACGGGGTCTATGCCATGACGCGGCTGCCGCTGCTGCCGGCGCTGACGCTGAGCGGCACCGCGTTTCTGCTGGTGTCGACCATTCCGGTCTGGTCGTTCAAGAATTTCAAGGTGCCGTCGGCCTATGTGCTGCCGCTGATGCTGGGCACCGGGGCCTATGCGGCCGTCCTGGTGGCCGATCCGTGGGGGGCGCTGGCCGCCGCGGGGGTGATCTATGTGGCATTGCTGCCGCTGAGCCGGCGCAGCTTTCACAAGCTGAAGAAAGAGGCGCAGGACCTGCAGGCCGAGGACGATGCGCCGGAGACGGGCGGGACGGCCTAGTGTTTTTATTCCGAAATTCGCAGGCGAATTTCGGAATAAAATAATAAAATCAATAGATCAGTGTCATTCTGGTCCTCGATAAAATAACGGCTAGCGTGGTACGGCGGGGGTGAGGATGGCGGCCAGACCGGCCATGATGGCGGCGGGGGATGGCGGGCAGCCCGGAATGGCGAGGTCGATCGTCGTGCGGTCCTGCAGCCCGCCGAGCACCGCGTAATTTTCCGCGAACGGTCCGCCGTCGATCGCGCAGGCGCCGACCGCGACCAGGGCGCGGGGATCGGGCATGGCGTGCCAGGCGGATTCGAGCACCGGGGCCATGGCGCGGGTCAGCGGGCCGGTCACCAGCAGGATGTCGGCCAGGCGCGGCGTGGCGACGAAGCGGATGCCGGTCGGCGCCAGGGCGTAGGCGGCGCTGTCGAGCGCGGCGATTTCGAGCGCGCAGCCCTCGCAGCCGCCGGTTTCGACATGGAACAATGCGAGCGGGCGCCCGCGCGGCGCCGCCAGTCGCGGCAGGTCGGGGCGCCGGGCGGCATGGCCGCCGGCCAGGGCGGCCAGGATCGCGCGCATCAGGGCCATGGTCGCTCCTTTCTTTACTTACTGGTCCACTTACTGGTCCGCCCCGGCGGCGGACAGGCCGAATGAGCGGACGATCATCGCCGCGTCGTCGGGATCGGCGCCGGGCAGGACGTGGTCGAGCGCCGCGACCTGGGCCAGGGCCGGATCGCGGATGGCGGCGTGCAGGATGGTGCCGCCGGCGACGCGCAGCCAGTACCAGACCGCGCCGCGCGGGCCCTCGGCGCAGCCCACGCCCTCGCCGTCATGGCGCTGCGGCGTGCCGGGGGGCTGCGCGCCGGGAGAGAAATCCCGCGCGGCGGCGTGCAGGATGCGCGCGCTGCCGGCGATTTCGGCCAGGCGCAGATCGACCCGTGCCGCGACGTCGCCGGCCCGGCGGACGCCGCTATCCAGCCAGTCGCGGCGATAGCCGGGTACCAGGTGGGCCAGGCGGCGCAGGTCGTCCTCGCGCCCCGAGGCGCGGCCGGCGGGGCCGCCGATGCCCAGCGCGCGGGCGGCCTGTTCGGTCATGACGCCGCGCCCCTGCATGCGGGCGGCGAGCCCGGGCCAGGACAAGGCGCGGCGGATGGCCGGCAGGCCGGATTCGACCTGTTCGGCGGCCCGGCGGGCGACGGCGGCGAGGGTGGCCGCGTCCTCGGGCCCGATCCCCTGGGGGTGGACCAGATCCATCAACAGCCGGTGGCCGAACAGGCGGCCATACAGGTCCAGCAGGGTTTCGCGCAGGCGTTCGCATTCCGCCGCCGGCGCCGCACCCCCGGCGGCGCGGACGGTCCGGGCCACGTCGTGCAGGGCGGTGGCGATCCGTTCGAGTTCGGCCAGCATGACGCGGCCGTCATGGGTGTCGGGACCGATTTCGGTCCGGGTCGCGACCTCCAGCGCGCGGCAGAAGGCGGATTGATGCGCGACCGACGCGCCGGCCGCGACCCGCCCCGCGAGGCGGCAGGCGGCCGGGCCGTCCAGCCCCCGCATTCGGGCGGCGACGCCGCGATGGGCGTAGCCCAGGCGCCATTCCGCGGCGCCGATCCGGCCGGAGGAGGCCGGTCCCGATCCGAGGGCCAGCCGGAGATGGGCGGGGGCGTGATGCGCGCCGTCGGCCGGGCCGGCACCGAGGACCGTCCGGCCGGACGGGACGCGGGTCGCGGCGAAGTCCGGCGGCTCGGGTGGCCAGGAGACGGGGCCGGGGCGCGCGCTGAGCGGCCAGGTCGCCGTCCAGAGCCCGTGATCGAGCCAGGGACCGGTATCGCGGGCCTCCATCGCGGCGAAACCCCACAGATCCTGCACGCAGCGTTCGGGCAGCGCGGCGGCCGGGCGGACGGGGGACAAGGCGAGATAGCGCCCCTGGCTGGGTGCGATGCTGGCCACCAGCGGCCATTCGCCGGCTTCGAGAAATAAAGCGTGGACGTCCTGTCCGTCGGCCCACAGCCCGACGAAGGGCAGCGGATCATGCCGCAGGGCGAGCGCCAGGTCGCGCCATTCATCCTCCGTGAGCCGGAAGCGCCAGGCGCCGGCCTCGGGCTCGCCGGCGCGGATCAGGGCGACGGCGGACGGCGGAGCGGGGACGGTCGCAGGGGCGGTCATTGCAAGGTCCTGGGCAGAAACCAGGCGATCAGCGCCGTCATGGCGGCCAGCAGCAGGACGACGGCCAGGGGACCGGCTGCGCCGAGTGAGGGGCCGAGTGAGGGGCCGGGCGGAATGTCGGCGGGCGTAGCGGCGGAGGCGCGCGGCGCGCGGCCGGCGAGGAGGCCGAGGACCAGGGGGGCGAGCAGCAGGGGGGCGGCGTCGGTCAGGGCCGCCAGGGTCAGCAGCAATCCGCCGAACGGCAGGAAGGGTGGATGGAACGCCAGCGCGCCGCGCAAGGCCCGGGCCGGAAAGCCGGCCGGGGCCGTATGGCCGGCGGTGGCGGCCGGCCGATCGGCCAGCGGCGCCAGCAGGGCGGCGGAGAGCAGCAGGGCGGCCAGGCCCGCCGCGCCGGCCCCGTCCGCGATTTTGCCGGTGGCAGTAGCGGCGGCATTGGCGGTGGCGCCGGCGGCGATGGCGGCCAGCCCGATCAGGCCGCCCAGCGCCAGGCGGCCGCGCCGGCGGGCGGTGGCGCGGCGCATGGGCAGCGCGGCCAGCCAGATCGTGGCCAGGCCGAGCAGCATCGTGCCGCGCCCGTCCGGCGCGACGGCGAGGTGGCGCAGCACCGGAATCGCGGTCATGACGGGGGCCAGTGCCATGGCGGCGGGCGCGTCCTCGGCCGCGAGCATGACCGGGGTGGCGGGCCCCAGGCCGGCGACGACGCCCAGCCCCGTTGCCAGCAGCACGCCGCCCAGCCCGTCCAGCCGCCCGGCGCTGCCGGGCGCCGCGGCCAGCAGCACGGCGCCCGGCACCGCGAGCAGGATGCCCGACAGGCTGAGCCGGAACATGTCCCAGCCCAGCCGTGCCGCGCCGCGCGTGGTGGCGATGGCCAGCGCCGCCAGCATGGCGACCCCGCCGACCGCCACCGCGCCGGACAGCGGATCGGCGCAGGTGGCGGCCAGGGCCGATCCGCCGGCCAGTCCCTGGGTCAGGGCGGCCTGGTTGTGGGCGTCGCGGCGCGGAGTGGCGGCGGGCGGCAGCAGGGTGGACAGGAACAGCGCCAGCAGCGGCAGGGGCGGCAGGAGGCGCAGCAGGCCGGGGGGCGCCGCGAACGGGGTGGCGGGCCACGCGGCGCCGGCGCCGGCCGCGAGGATAGCGAGCAACAGGCCGATGGCGGACAGGCCGATCGCGGCGGGCCGCGCCGAGGCGGGCGAACAGGCCGCCAGCGCGCCCATCGACAGGAAGGGCCAACACAGGGCCAGCGGCAGCAGCACCGGCGAGGCCGAAAGCGCGGCGTTCATTCCGGGTGCCTCATTCCTGCGCCCCTCATTCCGTCCCCCTGGCCCAGGCGATGCGCCGCAGGCAGACGAAGGCGACCAGCATCAGCGCTGCCTGCAGGGCCGCCACCCCCAGCAGCAGCGCGCCCCGGCCGGACAGGCCGGCCAGCAGCGTCAGCCCGTCCAGGGCGGCGGACAGGCCGGCGCATTGCCCGACCACCGAGCGGCGCAGGGCGGCCGCCAGCACGCCGCACAGGATGGCGGCCAGCGCCGCGACCAGGGCCGGCCGGCCGGCGGCGTCGAGCAGGCCGCGCGGCACCGCGACCACGGCCAGGACGGCGCAGGCGAGTCCGCCGGCGAGGCAGAGCGTGCGCTCGCCCGGGCGGGGGGGATCGTCCTCGAGCCGCGCCAGGCCCCAGGAGAGCGGCAGGATGGACGCCGCCACGCACAGCGCGGCGAGGCAGGGCAGCACCGGCCGGGGCGTCTGCCACGCGGCGGCGAGCAGGGCCGAAGCCGTGACGCCGCCATGCCACAGCAGGGCGGCGCCGCGCATCCCGGACAGGAGGACGGAAAGGACGATCAGGGTGCCGAGCAGGAGCGGGAGCATCAGCCGAAATCCCGCCCGGCGAAGAGCACCACGACCGCGAGCAGGGCGAGCAGCAGGGCGAGCAGCAGCCGCGCCCGCGCGGCCCGGTCCGGCGCCAGGACCAGCGCCCGCGCCGCGACGAGCGCGCCCGCCAGCAGCGCGGTGCGGGCGAGCCAGGCGAGGATGGCGCCCGGCAGGGCTGCCGGGACGCCCCCCAGGACCTCGCCCGGCAGGGCGAGCGCGGCGGGCCAGGCCAGGTCGCCCGCCAGGGTGAGCCAGGCCAGCAGCGACAGGTCCGATGCCAGGTCCAGGGCCGCGCGGTCGCGCCCGCCGGCGTCGGCCGGCGGGTCGGGGGCCGGGTTGGGCCCAGGGTTGGGCCCCGGGTTGGGCGATAGCCCGAAGGGCGGGCTGCCGGGGGCCGGCGCGTCGGAGCCGGCGAGCAGCAGGGACAGGGCCGCCAGGACCAGCGGCGTGCGCGATCCGGCCAGCTCGGGGTCGTGCAGGCGGGTGAGCATGGCGTCGAGGGTGGTGCTGCCGGTGGCCAGCATGGCGACGGCGAGCAGCAGGGGAAAGACGGTCTGCGCCAGGGCCAGGGCGACGATGCCGCCGACCGCCTGCCGGCCGGAAGCCGCCACGCCCGCGGCCAGGCCGGGCAGCAGGGCGGCCAGCCGCGCGGCGCCCAGCAGCGTGACCAGCGCCAGCAGGTCCGACAGGCCGGCGGACGGCAGGCCGAGCGCGAAGGACGGCACCAGCGCGCAGGCGGCCAGGGCGGCGGCGAGCGCCAGGCCCGGCGGCAGGTCGCCACCCGCCGCGCGCAGCCCCTGCCGCCTGGCCTGCGCCAGGATCAGGCGCCAGCGCAGCAGCACCGGCGGGGGCGCCGCCCCGCCGAGCCGGGCGGCGCCGGCGTCGATCGCGCCGCGCAGGAGCGGCGCCAGGGCCAGCATGAGCGCCAGGTGCAGCGCCAGCAACAGGCCGCCCAGCGGCCCCCCGATCCATCCGGAATAGGCGATCATGAATGGGTGATCATGAATAGGTGATCATGGGCGGGTCCAGAGATGCAGCAGAGCCGCGAGCGCGAACCAGAACAGGACCAGCTTCATGGCGTGGCGCGCCGCGAGATCGGACAGGCGGTCGGCGAGAAGCCGCCCGGTCCGGCCCGTGCGCCGCGCCGCACGGGCCGCGCGCCAGGCCGCAGCGCGGGTGGCCCGCCCGCCGCCCAGCACGCCGTCCAGCCGGCCGGCGAACAAAGCCGGGCCGGCCTGGGTGGCCGGGTCGCCGAACGGCATCCAGGGCGGGGCCGGCGGGGCGCCCTCGGCCCAGGCGGGCGCGGGGCGGGACGGCGCCGCGCCGGCGCGGCGCGCCAGCAGGCGGACCAGCCCGGCGGCGGCGGCCAGCAGCAGGGCCAGCCCGGCCGGGTTGAAAGCGCCGCCGCCGCCCGGCGCGGCCAGGGCGAACAATCCGGGTTGCGCGCCGACCGGAATCGCCGCGCCCGACAATCCGGCGGCCTGCCAGCCGGCGGCGCGGGTCAGCCACAGCCAGGCGCCGGGCAGCAGCCCGATTGCCCCCACGACGCCGAGACAGGCCAGCGGGACATGCAGCCGGGCCGGCGGCGGGTCGGCCGCGCCGGCGGCGCGCGGCGTGCGCGGCCGGCCGAGCAGCAGGCCCGTCCCGAGGCGGAGTGCCGCGAGCAGCAGCAGGCCGGACGCCGCGCCCGCGCCGCACAGTGCCAGCAGCGGCGGGATTTCCCCCGCCAGCACCCCGGCGCGCGGCAGGGCCAGCACGGCATGCAGCAGCAGCCAGAAGGCGGCGAAGCCGGCCAGCGGCGGCAACGCGCAGGCGCCGGCCAGCGACAGGGCGAGCAGGCCGGCCGCGCGCGGCATCAGCCCGGCTAGGCCGCCGGCGCGATCCAGGGCCAGCGTGCCGGCGGCCTGGCCGATGTCGCGCAGCAGCAGGATGGCGGCCAGCAACGCCATGCCGACGCCGCCCAGCAGCAGCGCCAGGGCGCGGAACGCCCCCAGCGCCAGCAGCGGCAGATCGTCCGCGCGGCCCACCGCCGCCAGCCCGGCCAGGGTCAGGGCCAGCCCGCCCCAGGCGGCCAGCATGCCGCCGAGCGCGCGCGCCGCATCGGGGGCCGCGAGCGCGCGCAGGCCGCCCGCCAGGGCGAACAGCAGCCCCGCGGCGGCGGTCAGGGCGCCACCGAATGCGGCGGGCGGCGCGGCAAGCGGCGTGGAAGGCCAGTCGACCAGCATGCGCACCGCGAAACAGGCGCCCGCGACGAGCCCGGCGAGGTCGCGCGGGGTGGCGGGCGCCGTGTGGCGGGCCCCGCCGAAGGGCAGGAGCGACAGGCCCATCAGGCCGGCGGCGGCAACCAGGACCGGCAGGGGAAGCGCCGCGTCGCGCCAGGCGGACGGCAGGAGCGCGGCGGCCAGGGCGATGGCGAGGACGCAGGGGGCGGCCTTCGGCGCGGGGCGCAGCAGCGCGGCCAGGGACGCGGCGCCGAGGCAGCAGAGCAGCGGCTGGCCGGTCGCCACCGTCAGCCCGGCGCAGGCCAGGGCGGTGTCGGGTTTCGTGCCGGGCGCCGCGGTGGCCAGGCCGATGGCGGCGAGCACGAGCAGGAACGGCAGGGACAGCGCATCGACATGCGGCAGGGCCAGGACGGCCGGCAGCATGCGCGACGGGGCGGCCAGGGACGGCAGGCAGGCCATGAGCAGCGCGGGCAGCAGCACGGCGGCCCATCCCGCGCGCAGCAGCACGGCACGGGCCGGGCGGGCGCCGGGTGCGTCGGCGGCGAGGCCGGCGAGCAGCAGCCCGGCGAGGGCGGACAGAAGAACGAGCGGAAGGATGCGACCAGTCCCCGAATCACCGGCCGCCGGCAAGGCGGCCGAATCGTCGTGCCATCAAATCACGATACCGCAATCGCGGCGCCCTGAAATCGATCGTCCCGCCAAATCGTCGCTGCCCAAATCGTCGCTCCCCAAATCGTCGCTCCGTTGTACATGTGGGTGCACATGTGGGCCGGCCGGGCCGTCAGATCATCGCGAGCGGGATCTTGCGGGTCGGCGGGGGGAAGGAGCGGTCGATCGTCGCCAGGTCGTCGTCCGACAGCGCGATGTCGGCAGCGGCGGCGTTTTCGCGCTGGTGGGCGACGCTGCCGGCCTTGGGAATGGCCACGAGATTGGGCTGGCGCAGCACCCAGGCCAGCGCCACCTGGGCGGGCGTGGCCGGTCCCATGGCGGTTTCGTGGCGGGCGGCGATGCGCGCCAGCACGGGGGCGCGCAGCAATTCCCCGCCCTGCCCCAGCGGCGAATAGGCCATGGTGACGACGCCGCGCCGCCTGTCGGCCGGCAGCAGGTCGAATTCCACGCCGCGATAATCGAGGCTGTAGAGGATCTGGTTGGCGGCGCAGGCGCCGGCCGGCGCGAGGCGGGAGAGGGCCGCCATGTCGTCATCGTCGAAATTCGACACGCCCCAGGCGCCGATCAGCCCGTCCTGCTTCAGCCGCTCGAACGCCTCGACCGTCTCGTCGAGCGGGATGCCGCCCTGCCAGTGCAGCAGATAGAGGTCGATCCGGTCGGTGCCGAGGCGGCGCAGCGAGGCGCGGCAACTGGCGGGCATGGCGCGGCGCGAGGCGTTGGAGGGCAGCACCTTGGTGACGAGGCAGACATCGTCGCGGCGGCCGGCGATGGCCTCGCCCACCAGGGTTTCGGAGCGGCCGTTGCCGTACATCTCGGCCGTGTCGATCAGTTTCAGCCCCTGGTCGAGGCCGGCGCGCAGGGCGGCGATTTCCCGCGCGCGGCGGTCGGCGCGATCGCCCAGGGTCCAGGTGCCCATGCCCAGAGCGGGTATCGTGGTCCCATCGGGGAAGGTGACGGAGCCCATCATGGCGGATCGTCCTTCTGCTGCGGTGCGCGGTCGGGTGCGTGGTCCGGTCAGCCCTTGCGGGCCCATCCTTTCGCCTGCTGCTGCCAATAGACCAGGGTGTGCCCCCCTGCCCGCGCCGCGGTCCAGCGGAGGCGGGCGGCGGCCACGGCGTCGGGGTTGCCGCCGTCGAACAGGTCGAAGACCCGTTCGAACGCGGCGGCGTCGGGGCAGTCGAGATCGTCGACCAGGAACAGGTAGGTCGCGCCGTTGGGCACGTCCTGCCCGTCGGTCAGCCAGATCGGCTGCAATGCGCCATGGCCCATGGCGGCGCTGCCATGCGGCAGCCAGACCGGATCGGCGGATTGCCACAGGGCGTCGTCCAGCGCGCGGACGCGCGCCGCGTCGCGGCAGCGCAGCACGGCGCGGCGGCCGGACTCGAGCGTGCGGCCCAGCAGGGCCGGCAGCGCCTGTTCGGGCGTCGTGCGCGTGAGGTGGTAGAAGCCGATTTCCGCCATCGGACGCCCCCCTTTTCCGTCAGTCCGGATGATGGTCGCGGACGAAGCGGTCGAGCAGGCGGACGCCGAAGCCGGTCGCCCCCTTGGGGGTGCAGGGCGCCGCCTTCTTGGCCCAGGCGGTGCCGGCGATGTCCAGATGCGCCCAGGACACGTTATTGACGAAATGTTCGAGGAACTTGGCGGCGGTGATCGATCCGGCGGGGCGGCCGCCGACATTCTTGAAATCCGCGACCTCGGAGCGCAGCTCGTCCCGATAGGGTTCGGAGATGGGCATGCGCCACAGTTTCTCGCCCGTTTCCTCGCCCGCCGCGAAGAGCTGCCGGGCCAGGTCGTCGTCGTTCGAGAACAGGCCCGCGCGTTCGTGCCCGAGGCTGACGACGATCGCGCCGGTCAGGGTGGCGAGGTCGACCATCAGGCGGGGCTTGAAGCGGTCCTGGACGTACCACAGCACGTCGGCCAGCACGAGGCGGCCCTCGGCGTCGGTATTGATGACCTCGACCGTCTGGCCGGAGCAGGTGCGCACCACGTCGCCGGGGCGCTGGGCGTTGCCGGACAGCATGTTCTCGACCAGTCCGACGGCGCCGACGACGTCGACCGGCGCCTTGCGCCCCGCCAGGGCGGCCATCAGCCCGACCACGGCGGCGGCGCCGGCCATGTCGGTCTTCATTTCCTCCATCCCCGCGGCGGGCTTGATCGAGATGCCGCCGGAATCGAAGGTCACGCCCTTGCCGACGAAGGCCAAGGGCGCGGTGCCGGCGGCCCCGGTACCGGCGGGGGCGCCGTTCCAGCGCATGATGACGGTGAAGGGCGGCGCGTCGCTGCCCTGGGCGACGCCGAGCAGGGCGCCGAAGCCGAGTTCGGCCATCGCGGCGCGGTCGAGGATCTCGATCTCGACCCCCAGGTCGCGCAGGGCCTCGATCCGCTCGACGAAGGCGGGGGGGCGCAGCAGGTTGGCCGGTTCGCCGACCAGGTCGCGCGCCAGGCAGACGCCGCGGACGACCGCCGACAGGTCCCGCCATGCGGCGGCGGCCCGGTCGGCGTCGGGGGTCAGCACGGTTACGCCGGCGAGGCGCCAGGCCGCATCCTCGGCCTGACGGGTGTGGTAGCGGTCGAAGCGGTAGGCGGCCAGCGCGGCGCCGGCGGCGACATGGGCCTGCAGCGCGGCCGGCACGCCGTCGGCAGCGATCGCGGCCGCGTCGGTCAGCTTGCCCAGGGCGGTCACGGCCGCGCCGGCGGCGGTTTCGACCGCACGGACGCCGCATTCGGCGAGCTTGCCCAGTCCGACCAGCAGGATGCGGTCGAACCCGCCGCCGGGGGCGAGCACCATGCAGGTGCGGCCGCCGGCGAAGGTGAAGGACGCGGCCTGGACGGCGCGGGTCAGCGCGCCGCCGGTCGCGTCGTCGGCGGCGGCGAAGGACGCCGGGCGAGGCGCGTCCTCGGCCGCCAGGAGGGCCAGGACGCCGCCGGCGGGAAGGGCGGCGGAGGAGAAAGCGGTCTGCAGCATGGGTCAGGCTCCTGGACGTGCGGGTGTTCCCCGAATTTGACGCCAGAATGACGCAAGCGCGCGCCGCTGTCCAAAGCCGCGTCGGCGGGGCGGCGGCGGCATGCCCCGAAAAGGGGGTCGGAAGGGGGGATGCTTCGGAAGGCACATCGAGAGAAGACGTATCGAGAAAGGCGCATGACGCGCGGCCATGAGTGGAGTAAGCGGGAGGCATGAATTCAGAATCTCCATCTCTTCCGCAACCCGCTCTGCTGCAATCCGGCGACGCCGCATTGCTGGACCTGGCCGCGCGGCTGGCGGGCGAGGCCGCGGAGCTGATCCGGGCCATTCGCCGGCGCGGTTTCGAGACGGTCACGAAATCCGATTCCTCGCCGGTGACGGAGGCCGACCATGCGGCCGAGGCCCATATCCTGAAGGGGTTGCGCGCGGCCGCCCCGCATATTCCGGTCATCGCCGAGGAAGAGGCGGCGGCCGGGGTGCGGATCGAGGCGGGCGAGACCTTCTGGCTGGTCGATCCGCTGGACGGCACGCGCGAATTCGCCGCCGGGCGCGATGATTTTACCGTCAATATCGGCCTGGTGCGCGGCGGGCGGGCGGTGCTGGGCGCGGTGGCGCTGCCGGCCTATCACCAGCTTTACACGGCGCATGTCGCGACCGGCGCCCGGCGCATCGACGAATCGGGCGCGCACGCGATCGCCGCCCGCGCCATTCCGCCCGAGGGGCTGACGGTGCTGGCGTCGCGCCATTATGCCGACGATCCGCGGCTGGCGGCATTTCTGGGCGGGCAGCGGATCGCGCATCTGGGCAATATCGGCTCGGCCGCGAAATTCATCCGCGTCGCGGAGGGGCTGGTCGACCTGTATCCGCGGCTGGGCACCACGATGGAATGGGATACCGCCGCCCCGCAGGCGGTCGTCGAGGCGGCGGGCGGCAGCGTGACCCTGCTGGACGGGTCGCCGCTGCGCTATGGCAAGCCGGACTGGCGCAATCCGCATTTCGTCTGCGTGGGAAAGCGGGAGCATTCGTGAGCGATTGGGATTATCATCCGGCGGAAGGGAGCGGATGGCGCGGACATGACGGAACGCCTGGAAGCAAATGACGCCGGGATCGCCCGGGCGGCGGCCCTGCTGCGCGCGGGCGGCCTGGTGGCGTTCGGGACCGAGACCGTCTATGGCCTGGGGGCGGACGCCACCAGCGACGTCGCGGTCGCGCGGATTTTCGCGGCCAAGGAACGGCCGCGCTTCAACCCGCTGATCAGCCATTTTCCCGATGCCGAGTCCGCCTTCGCCGAGGCGGCGCCGGACGAGCTGGCGCGCCGGCTGGCCGAGCGGTTCTGGCCGGGGCCGCTGACGCTGGTGCTGCCGCGCCGGCCAGGCTGCACGATTTCGGACCTGGCGGCGGCCGGCCTGCCGTCGGTGGCGGTGCGCGTGCCGCGCGGCGCGGTGACGACGGCGCTGCTGCGCGCCGTGGGGCGGCCGGTGGCGGCGCCGTCGGCCAACCTGTCGGGCAAGGTCAGCCCGTCGGATGCCTATCACGTGCTGCGGGGCCTGAGCGGGCGGATCGACGCGGTGCTGGATTCCGGCCCCTGCCCCGTCGGGGTGGAGAGCACGGTGCTGGACCTGACCGGCGATTCGCCGGTGCTGCTGCGTCCGGGCGGCGTGACCGTCGAGGCGCTGGCGGAGATCTGCGGCCCGGTCTCGCATCCCGACGATTATGCCGACACGCTGCCGGCCGCGCCCGGGCGGCTGGCGTCGCATTACGCGCCGGGCCTGACGGTGCGGCTGGATGCCACGGAGGTCGCGCCGGACGAGGCGCTGCTGGCCTTCGGCCCGGCGCTGCCGGGCGGGGGGCTGACCTGGAACCTGAGCCCCGAGGGGCATCTGGACGAGGCGGCGTCGCGGCTGTTCGCGGGGCTGCGTTTCCTGGACAGCGAGGGAGCGCGGCGCGGGCTGACGCGGATCGCCGCGATGCCGATCCCGCGTACCGGGCTGGGCCTGGCCATTCGCGACCGGCTGCGCCGGGCGGCGTCGCCCCGGCCGGGCTGAGGGATCGCGCGCGGCATCCATGAGCGACAAACTCGACCCCAAGGAACTGAAGATCCTGTCGGACATCCTGGCGCTGGTCCTGGAGGACCAGCCGGGGCAGTCGGCGAACGCGCTGGAGGCGATCCGCAACCGGGCGCGGCGCAACGGCACGACCGGCGGGGCGCTGAAGAACCTGTTCACCGCGATCGCGCCGAACCCGCCGGCCCGCGCCCAGCCGCGCCCCCGCGCGCCGCGCGCCGCCGGGGCACAGGAGATGCAGGCGGCGCGGGCGCGGATTTCGCAACTGACCGAGAGTCTGAACAAGCTGGACCTGGATCTGCGCAGCGCGCGGGCCCGCAACGAGGAACTGCGCTCGCAACTGTATCTGACGCAGCAGGCGCGGGCGGAGAGCCAGGCGGCGCTGTCGATGATGCAGGCGCGCCCGGCGGCGCCGCGCCGGGCGGCGGTGGCCCTGGCGTTCGCGATCGGCGCGCTGGCCGGCATTGCCGGCACCGAGATGCTGCACGTGCTGAACCTGCCCGCCCTGCCCGACCGGGCCGTGGCGGCGGACTGACCCAGCCCCCCCCGCCAAACCATCGCCCTGGCCCCCTGCCCCAGACCACCGGAATCCCGATTGCCATGACCGACCGTTCGCTGCCCAACGCCCCGTCCGCCGCGCTGCTGCACCGTCTGGGCGCGCTGCTGGGTCCGTCCGGCATGCTGACCGCCGAGGCGGATGTCGCGCCGTACTGCACCGATTGGCGCGCGCTGTATCGGGGGCGCGCCGCCGCCGTGCTGCGCCCGGCGGACAGCGCCGCACTGGCCGCCGCCGTGGCGATGTGCGCCGAGGCGGGCGTCGCGATGGTGCCGCAGGGCGGCAATACCAGCATGGTGGGCGGGGCGACGCCCGACGAAAGCGGGCGTGAGGTCGTGATCTGCCTGTCGCGGATGAACCGCATCCGGCGGATCGATCCGGTGGACCAGACGATGGAGGTCGAGGCCGGGGTCACGCTGAAGGCGGCGCAGGATGCCGCCCGCGCGGCGGGGATGCTGCTGCCGCTGTCGATTTCGTCGGAAGGATCGGCGCAGATCGGGGGCGTGCTGGCCACCAATGCCGGCGGCAACAACACCGTGCGCTATGGCAATGCGCGCGAGTTGGTGCTGGGGCTGGAGGCGGTGCTGCCGGATGGCGGCGTGTTCCATGGGCTGCGCCGGCTGCGCAAGGACAATACCGGCTATGCCCTGCGGCATCTGTTCGTGGGGGCGGAGGGGACGCTGGGCTTTATCACCGCCGCGATCCTGCAGTTGCAGCCGCAGCCGCGGGCGGTCGAGGCCGCCCTGTGCGCGGTGGCCGACGCGGATGCGGCGCTGGCGCTGTTCGCCGCGTTTCGCGACCAGGACCCGGCGCTGATCCAGGCATTCGAATATATGTCGGGCGCGGGGATGGACCTGGTGACGCGGCTGGTGCCCGGGGCGAGCCTGCCGTTGGCGGAGCCGGCGCCGGCCTATGTGCTGGTGGAACTGGCGACGCCGCGCCGCGACGCCGATCTGCGCGCGGCGCTGGAGGCGGTGCTGGGCGGCGCGTTCGAGGCGGGGACCGTCAGCGACGCGGTGATCGCCGAGAGCGAGACCCAGCGCCTGGCGCTGTGGAAGCTGCGCGAGGAGCATGCCGAGGCCCAGCGCCGGGCCGGGGCCAGCGTGAAGAACGACGTATCGGTGCCGGTGTCGAAGGTGCCCGCGCTGATCGAACGGGCGAGTGCTGCGTGCGCGGCGCTGATCCCGGGGATTCGGCCCGCGCCGTTCGGCCATATCGGCGACGGGAACATCCATTTCAACCTGGTCCAGCCGGAGGGCATGGACCCGGCCGCGTTCCTGGCGCAAGACCATGCGATCATGGATGCGGTCGCGGCGGTCGTGCGCGACCTGGACGGATCGTTCTCGGCGGAACATGGGGTCGGGCGGCTGAAGCCCTATATGATGCCCGCGTGGCGCGGCGGCGCCGAGCTGGAGACCATGCGGCGGATCAAGCGGGCGATCGATCCCGCCGGACTGATGAACCCGGATGCGATCTTCCCGCCCGCCTGACGATCGGGAGGGCGACCGGGATGACGGCCGGCGGGGTGACGGCCGGCTCTGGCGCCGAGGCGCGGGGGGAGCTACACAGCCCTATGTCGATCGTCCCGCCCCAAGACCGTCCGTCGCCGCGATCGCGGCTGCCGATGCTGGACCGCTATGTCCTGCGGCAGTTGCTGGCGGCGCTGGTGGCGACGACCGGCGGCCTGGCGGCGCTGATCTGGCTGACGCAGTCATTGCATTTCGTGTCGCTGGTGGTCGAGCGCGGCCTGTCGCTGCGGGTGTTCGTCGAGCTGACCAGCATGCTGGTGCCCTCCTTCGTGGCGGTTATCCTGCCGATCACGACCTTCGTGGTCGTGCAGTTCGTGTATCAGCGGCTGGCGGGAGACCGGGAATTGACGGTGATGCGGGCGGCGGGGCTGTCGCCGTTCTTCATCGCGCGGCCGGGGCTGCTGTGCGCGGGATTGTCGGTCGCGTCCTGCATGGTCCTGAATCTGTGGATCGTGCCGATGTCGTTCCATGCCTTCAAGCAATACGAGTTCCAGATCCGCAACCGGATGGCGGCCTTCCTGCTGCAGGAGGGGGTGTTTACCCCCGTGTCGGACACGATGACCGTCTATGTGCGCAGCCGCGACCATGACGGGACCCTGCACGGCATCCTGGTCGAGGACGACCGCCAGCCCGACAACCCGTCGACCATCCTGGCCGAGCGCGGGGTGATGCTGGTGGTGGGCGAGCAGCCGCGCGTGGTGCTGTTCGACGGATCGCGGCAGGAAATCGACCGCCGGACCGGGCGGCTGAACGTGCTGACCTTCGACCGCAACACGATCGACCTGACGTCGGGGCATGGGGACCAGGCGCGCTATCGCGACGCGGCGGAGATGTCGCTGCGCGAATTGCTGCATCCCGACCCCCGCGTGGTCGCGCCCCGGGACCGGGGCAAGTTCGCGGTCGAGGCGTGGCGGCGGCTGACGGCGCCGTTCACCGCCTTCTCGTTCGCGATGATCGGGCTGGTCAGCGTGCTGCGCGGCGCGTTCTCGCGCCATGGCAACATCATCCGCCCGGCGGTGGCGATCATGAGCGTGGTGGGGCTGCTGGCGCTGAGCCTGCTGGTGCAGAACCTGGCGGGGCGGAATATCGCGCTGGTGCCGCTGATGTGGATCGAGGCGATCCTGCCGGGGCTGATCTGTGCGGCGCTGCTGTTCGTGCCGGAATTGCGGCAGCGCGGCGCGAGCGGGCCCGATGCGCGGGGCGCGGGGCCGCTTCCGGCGGAGCCGGCGCGCCCATGACCGTTTCCGTCACACTGTCCTTCTATATCGCGCGGCAATTCACGCTGGCGGTGATGGCGATGGTGCTGTCGCTGACGGGGCTGGTCTCGCTGTTCGATTTCATCGACCTGCTGCGGCGGGCGGCGACGCGGCCGAACGTGCCGACCAGCCTGGTCAGCGAGATCGCGGGGCTGCACGTCCCGTATTTCATGATCGAGATCCTGCCGTTCGGGGTGCTGCTGGGCGGGATCGTGTGCTTCTGGCGGCTGACGCGGTCGTCCGAGCTGATCGTGGCGCGCGCGGCGGGGATTTCGGCCTGGCAGTTCCTGACCGGGCCGCTGGCCTGCGCGCTGCTGATCGGCGGGCTGGCGACGGCCGCGCTGTCGCCGCTGTCGTCGCTGATGTACCGGCGGGCGGAGACGCTGGACAATGTCTATCTGCGCAGCGGCGGCGGGCCGCTGGACCTGTCGGGCGGGGCGCTGTGGATCCGCCAGGCGGATACCGGCCTGGCGCCGCACGGGGTCGCCATCCTGCATGCGCGCGGCGTGCACGTGCAGGCGGGCGTGCTGGAGATCAGCGGGGTCAGCGTCTTCCGGCTGGACGATACCGACCATATGATCCTACGCGTGGAGGCGCCGCGCGGGCGCCTGGGCCGCGGGGTGTGGGTGCTGGAGGATGCGCGGACGATCCGGGCGGACCATCTGCCGCAGCCGGTGGGGCGCTTCGTGATGGCGACCGACCTGACGGTGGCGCGGGTGCAGGAGAGCTTCGCCTCGCCCGACACGCTGTCGGTATGGGCGCTGCCGGGATTCATCGCGCTGCTGGACCGGTCGGGGTTTTCGTCCATCCGGCACAGGCTGCATTTCCAGTCGCTGCTGACCCTGCCGATCCTGGCCGGCACGATGGCGCTGGTCGCGGCGGGGTTTTCGATGCGCCCGACCCGGCGCGGCGGGGTGGCGCGAATGATAGGCGGCGGCGTCGCCGCGGGGTTCGCGCTGTTCACGATCTCGAAGGTCGCGGCGCAGTTCGGCGAATCGGGTGCCATGCCGCCGCTTCTGGCGGCCTGGGCGCCGACGGGGGCCGGGCTGTGCCTTGCAGTGTCGCTTCTGCTTCATCTAGAAGACGGATAATGCCGAACCCGATATCCCGCCGCCCGTCAGTCCGCCTTATGGGCCCCGTTGCGGGCCGGCATGCGCAGGCGCGCGGAACCCTGCTGACCGCCACGATGCTGGGCAGCACCCTGCTGGGCGCGGCGATCCAGGTCCATCGCGCCCATGCGCAGGCGATATCGACCAAGCCGATCCAGGTCCAGACGGGCGCGCCGGCCTCGGGCAACGAGCCGGTGACGTTCCAGGCGGACAAGGTGACGTACGACAACGCCAACGGGATCGTCACCTGGTCGGGCAATGTGCAGATCTGGCAGAACGACCACGTGCTGCGCGCCGACACCGTGACCTATGACCGCAATACCGGCCTCGCGGCGGCGAAGGGCAATGTCGCGCTGGTCCAGCCCGACGGCACCGTGCTGTTCAGCGACTATGCCGAGCTGAGCGGCGGGATGCGCAATGGCATCATGACCCGCGTGCACGCCCTGATGAGCGAGAACGCCAAGCTGGCCGCCAACGGCATGCGCCGCACGGACGCGAAGGTCAACGACCTGGCGCGGGCGGTCTATACGGCGTGCGCGATCTGCGCCAAGCACCCCGAGCGCCCGCCCTTCTGGCAGTTGCGGGCCTATGACGCGATCGACGATACCGAGCACAAGCGCATCGAGTTCCGCGACGCCTATATCGACATGCTGGGCATTCCGGTCATGTACCTGCCCGTCTTTTCGATGTCCGATCCGTCGGTGAAGCGGCAGAGCGGCTTTCTGACGCCGGGGCTGACGCCTTATGACCGGTATCTGGGAAGCTATGCCACCATCCCGTATTACTGGGTGATCGACGGGCAGTCGGACATGACGATCCAGGCCCTGCTGTCGACCCGGACCGGGCCGCAGGTCAGCAGCCAGTACCGCAACGCGCTGAATTTCGGCACGCTGAACATCCTGGCCGGGCTGGCCTATGACACGCACCGCGAGGGCGCGTTCGTCAACACGTTCGGCAACACCACCGGATCGACCAACGACCACGGCATCCAGGGCTTCGTCTTCGCGCAGGCCCAGGCGTCGATCTCACGCGAATGGCGGACGGGCGCCAACATCAACCTGGCGACGTCCGCGAACTATATGCGCGATTACCGCGTGACCGGGTATGGCCAGGAGACGCTGGCCTCGAACGTCTATCTGGAAGGGTTCGGGACCGGGGCCTATGCCCGCGTGGACGCCCAGGCCTATCAGGGCCTGAACCAGGGCACCATCAACAACAACCAGCTTCCGTGGGTGCTGCCGCGCTTTACCTACAGCTATTTCGGGCAGCCCGATGCGCTGGGCGGGCGGCTGTCGGTGGATACGACCGATTTCTACGTCTTTCGCACCGTCGGTGTGAGCGACCAGCGGGGCCAGTTGGCGCTGAACTGGGACCGGCCGTTCCATAACCGGCTGGGGCAGTTGTGGAAGCTGACGCTGCGCCTGGATTCGACGCTGTACCAGGCGACCGACCTGAACGAGCAGCCGCTGTACGGCCTGACCAAACGATCGGCCACCAGCGGGCAGGCCCTGCCGACCATGGCGCTGCGGATGAACTGGCCGTTCCTGCGGACCTTCGCCAGGGGAAGGGGCACGCAGATCCTGGAGCCGATCGCCCAGGTGATCGCGGCGCCCAACAGCGGCAACAGCCGCACGCGCAACATGCCCAACGAAGACAGCCTGGCCTATGAGCTGACGGATTCGACGCTGTTCTCGCTGAACCGCTATGCCGGCACGGATCGGCTGGATGGCGGGCTGCGCGGCAATTTCGGGCTGCATGGCAACTGGACCTGGAACGGCCATGAAATCGACACGCTGGTCGGCGAGAGCGTCCAGGAGCATATCGACCGGAACCGCATCCCCTATTCGGGGTTGAGCCACCATCTGTCCGACGTGGTGGCGCGGGCGCGGCTGGCGCCGAACCGTTTCGTCGATTTCACCGGGCGCGTGCGGGTGGACCCCTATGCCAAGCGGGTCGATTTCGGCGACGCGCTGCTGAGCACCGGGCTGACGCATTTCCATGTGACCGGGGGCTATGTCTATGAGCCGGTGACGCCCTATTACTATTATGCCACCAACATCCAGACGGGCAACCCGCCGGCGGCCTATTACGTCAAGACCAACGAACTGACGATGGGAGCGTCGGCCAACTGGGCGGCCTATCACGTGTCGGGTTTCGTGCGGCGCAGCCTGTCGCGCGAGCAATTCGTCGCCATGGGCGGCAATGCCGGGTACCAGAACGACTGCTTCGGCTTCAACATCATGTATGTCAAACAATATACCTCGATCGGCGGCCAGCAGCGCAATTCGACCATCATGTTCACCCTGACCTTCAAGACGATCGGTGCCTTTGGTATCCATGGCTGACCCGATGCGTAAGAGACCGAGCCCCATGCGACGCCCCCAGAAGACCGTTTTTTCCTCGACGATCCTGGCCAGGGTGCTGGCTGCCGGGCTGGCGGGCTGCGCCGCCGGGACGGCGCTGGCCGCCCATCATGCGAAGCCGGCGGCCCCCGTCGCGGCGGCCGCGTCGGCCGCGGTCGACCAGGATTCGATCATCGCCGTCATCAACGGCACGGTGCTGACGCGGCGGGACGTCGATAATCGCGGGCGGCTGTTCGCGCTGTCGGCCGGGCTGAACCTGAGCGAGGACGTGATGGCGCGGCTGCGCCCGCAGATCGTCCGGCAGTTGATCGACGAGCGGCTGCGCCAGGCGGAGATGCTGTCGCGCCATATCAACGTGCCGCCCGAGCAGATCGCGGCGGCGATCGGCGATATCGAGCGCCGCAACGGCATGCCGCACAACGCGCTGCGCGACCGGCTGGCCCAGGACGGGATTTCACTGACCACGCTGATCGACCAGATCCGCGTGCAACTGGGCTGGACCCAGGTGCTGCGCGAGGAGATGGGATCGCGCGCGCGCATCACGGCCGCCGAGATCGCGCAGCGCGACGCGGCGCTGCGGCAGGAGGACGGCAAGCCGCAATATCTGATCAGCGAGATCTTCATTCCGGTGGATGACCCGCGCCATTCGGAAGACGAGCTGAAATTCACCCAGACCATCATCCAGGAACTGCGCAACGGCGCACCGTTCGCCATCGTCGCCGCCCAGTTCTCGCAGAACCAGACTGCGCTGGAAGGCGGGATGATGGGGTGGATGCAGGAAGACAGCCTGGACCCCGAGGTCGTGGCGGTGGCGCGACAGATGCCGACCGGCGCCATTTCCAACCCGATCCGCGTGGCGGGCGGCTATGTCATCGCGACGCTGAGCGGGCGGCGGGTCATCGGCCACCAGATGGGCACGCTGGTTTCGCTGCGCCAGGCGTTCCTGCCCTTCACCAGCGCGCTGGACCCGCGCAACCCGACCGACCAGCAAAAGCAGATGCTGAAGGAGGCGCAGCAGATTTCGGCGACCGTGCATTCCTGTGCCGAGCTGGAGGCGCAGAACCACAAATATGGCGACAAGCGCGCGGCCAATCCGGGCGACGTGCAACTGGAACGTGTGAACCCGCAGATGCAGCAGGTCCTGGCCAACCTGCCCGTGGGGCAGGCCAGCCATCCGCTGGTGTCCACCGACGGGATCGACGTGCTGATGATCTGCGCGCGCCAGCAGAAGAATTTCGCCCAGCAGACGCCCAGCGAGATTGCCGACCAGTTGCTGAACGAGCGGGTCGAGCAGGCATCGCGGCAGTTGGACCGCGATTTGCGCCGCCGGGCGATCATCGACATGCGGTCGAAGGTCTAGGTCACGGGAAACGCGTTGTGACCGGGGCTGAACGCACGCCAGGGGCGCGGCCGGACGGGGCGGGTCAGGAGCTGGGACAGGGGTCGGGGCTGGAGCCGCTGCGCGCGGTGATCGCCCGCCATGGGCTGGATGCGCGCAAGGCGCTGGGGCAGCATTTTCTGCTGGATCCGGGGATCGTGGCGCGGATTGCCGGGCTGGCCGGCGACCTGGCGGGGCGGCATGTGGTGGAGGTCGGCCCCGGGCCGGGCGGGTTGACGCGCGCGCTGCTGGACAGCGCCGCCGAGACGGTGACGGCGGTGGAGATCGACCCGCGCGCGGTGGCGGTGATCGCCGAACTGGCCGCGCATTATCCCGGCCGGCTGCGCCTGGTGGAGGCCGACGCCACCCGGCAGGACCTGAGCGAACTGTGCCCTGCCCCGCGGCAGGTCGTCGCCAACCTGCCCTATAATGTCGGCACGCCGCTGCTGGTGGGCTGGCTGCGCCAGGCGGCGGCGTGGGAGCGGCTGACGCTGATGTTCCAGATGGAGGTCGCCGAGCGGATCTGCGCCGCCCCGGACACGCCCCATTACGGGCGCCTGGCGGTGCTGGCGCAATGGACCTGCCGCTGCGCGCTGGTGATGCGTATTCCGCCCGGCGCGTTCTCGCCGCCGCCCAAGGTCTATTCGGCGGTCGTCAGCCTGATCCCCCATGCGGTGCAACCGGCGCCCGCGCTGTTCCGCGCCATGGAGCAGGTGACGGCCGCCGCCTTCGGGCAGCGGCGCAAGATGCTGCGCGGTTCGCTGCGCCCGATCGGCGGCGAGGCGCTGCTGGCGGCGGCCGGGATCGACGGCGCGCGGCGCGCCGAGACGCTGGAGATTGCGGAATTCGACCGGCTGGCGCGCTGCCATGTCGCGCGGGGGGATGTGTAGGGGGTTTCTTCCCCGATACTTTTCTTTTTCCGACGAGAATTTTCGCCGATTTCAGAGCCCGGTGCACCTCCTGGTGTGAGAGATCCGGGTCAGGTCTTCTTCATGGTCGGTGCGTTGCGGATTGTCCACGCGACCGCGTCTGGACCGATCGTAAACATCGCCGTCGCCAATGTGTTCTCGCCATCCGGGTCTTTCGGATCGCACCGGTATATAGGCAAGTCACCATGACGGTCATGCAGGATCGCAATCGGATCGATCCGGCTGCCCGCGTCCGCCAACAGCGCATTGCCGCGGATCTGGCGCGCGCCGGAGGAAGCCGTCACGATCTGCGGTGCGTCTGCCGTCGCCTTGTGGATCAGGTGATTGGCATGCAGTGCTGGCTTCGCGATCCGCGTGACGGAGCAGTGCGACCCGGTCAATTCGACGCTTAGCAGTCGCGGATCGCCGATCTGCGCCAGCGTCAGGTGGAACGCGCCCGCGCGCGGCGTGGCGTGGATTACAGTCACCGCGCTGTCGAGCGATGCGCAGTCGAGAACCGCACGGGCGAGGGCCATGCGCGGCACGCCGTCCCCCATGACGCGCGGGCGGATATTGTTGACCGTGAGCACGAGACCGGCATCGTTGACGCCGAACGTATGCCCGGGCAGTGAGCCCGGATAGACGAATGCCTCGAACCCTGCGCCCCGGTCCGGCTGCGCGTTCAAGATGCCGCAGGCGCCACGCAGGCCGGGATCGCCGTCCTCGTTATGGGCGACGATGATGTCCAGACCGGGATCCAGACGGGGGTCCAGACCGGGCAACTGCACCGTCGTGCAGCCGTCGGGCGCGAGGCTTGCGATGTCGCCCCGGCAGTTCCAGGCAAACACGTCATCAAACGGCAGTTCGAGACCCTCGGCCAGTCCCTGGAGTTCAGCGAAAATATCGGGAAAGCGAGACTGGACCGCATCGCGCATGCGCGTGACACGCCCGTCCGTGGCATGAGCGATGATGGCGGCCCAGGCGGGCGTGGTTCTCAGATATTCATGGACGGCGCGCGCCCCGAACCGGCCAAGCCGGCGTCCGATATCACGCGCGGAGCCCCCGGCGTCGATCACGGGCAGGCCGCCGTGCTTATCAGTGGACATGACGCAGGAATTCCCGCAGCCGGGGGTTGACGGGATTGTCGAGCAGTTCGGCCGGAGGGCCATCGACCGTCACCTTGCCCCCTTCCATGAAGATAAGACGCGTGCCGACCTTGCGGGCGAAGTCCATTTCGTGGGTGACGACGATCATGGTCATACCGTCTTCGGCCAGCGATTGCATGACGCGCAGGACCTCGTGGCGCAGTTCGGGATCGAGTGCCGAGGTCGGCTCGTCGAACAGCATGATTTTCGGACGCACAGCCAGGGCGCGCGCGATCGCCACCCGCTGTTGCTGCCCGCCGGACAGTTCACCCGGATAATGCCCCGCACGCCCGGCAAGACCGACCTTTGCCAGCAAATCATGCGCCTGGCCCTCCGCCTCGCGCCGTGGCGTGCCACGCACGCGGCGGGCACCGAAGGCGACGTTCTGCAAGGCCGTCATCTGCGGAAAGAGATTGAATTGCTGGAAGACCATGCCGGCTTCCTGCCGGATCAAGCGCACGGTCTTTGCACCGCCGCGCACACTGTGCCCATCCACGACCAGATCGCCGCCGTCGATGGTCTCGAGCGCATTGACGCAGCGCAGCAGCGTCGATTTTCCCGATCCTGACGGCCCGATCAGCACGATTTTTTCCCCCCGCCGGATCGACAGATCGACCTCGTCGAGGATGGTGGTGGTGCCGAAGCGTTTCGTGACCTGTTGGAAATCGACGATGCTCACAGGATACGCATCCTTTTTTCGACAAGGCGCAGACACAGCGTCAGGACGCCGGTCATCACGAGATAGAGGAAGGCTACGGCGGTCCAGATTTCGACAGCCCGGAAATTGGCGGCCATGATTTCCTGCCCCTGCCGCGTCAGTTCGCCGACGCCGATCACGATGAACAGCGACGTGTCCTTGAGGCTGACGATGAACTGATTGCCGAGGCCCGGGATCATGCGCCGCAGCGCGAGCGGCCCCACGACATGCAGCAGCACCTTCCAGAACGGAAGCCCGAGCGCGAGCCCCGCCTCACGCAGGCCCTTCTGGACGGAGAGGAACGCGCCGCGCACGATTTCGGCGATATAGGCGCCCGCGTTGATGACGATGGCCGCGACAGCGGCGGCCAGCGGATCGATGCGCACCTTGAGCATCAGCGGCAGCGCGAAATAGATGAACATCACCTGCACGATAATCGGCGTGCCGCGGATCAACTCGACATAGACCATCGCCACGGCATTGACGAATTTGCTGCCATAGGCGCGCATGAGCCCGGCGACGAGGCCGATCACGAGACCGCCCGCAAGGCCCGCGAGCGCGATGAAGACCGTCAGCCGCGCCCCGCGCAACAGTTCGGGCATGGCAGCCCCGATCACCGACCAGTCGAACCGTGGGACGCCCGTGGTCGCCACGGCGGCGGCTGTGACGTGCCCGCGCGCGGCCGGATCGGCTTTCGGTGGCAGGGTACCGAACCATTTGAGATAGATCCGGTCGTAATCCCCGCGCGCCCGGAGTCTGGCGAGCGATGCATTGACGCGCTTCGTCAGGCTGCTGCCCTTGGGAAAGGCGAATCCGTATTGCTGTGCCATCATTGGCCTGCCAACGACCTTCATCCGTCCGGCGCCGTTGGTCCGGAGATAATACAGGATGTTGGGCGTATCGTGCATCGCGGCATCGGCGTTGCCTGTCGCGACCGCGAGGAAGGCGTTGTCGATGTTGGGAAACGCGCGCAGCGTGGCGCCCTTAAAATGCGCCTTGGCGTAATCGGCAGCCGACGTGCCAGACTTGATGGCGATTATTTTGCCGGCGAGATCGTAGGGTCCTGTGATCGTGCTCCCGATGGGCACCATAAGCTGGAAGCCACTGTCGTAATATCCGTCGGAAAAATCGATGACCCGGCGGCGGACTTCCTTGATCGTCATGCCCGACAGGCCGACATCGACCTGCCCGGTCTGCAGGGCCGGGATGATGCCATTGAAGTCCATCGGCTGGATCCGGTAGGTCACGCCGATGTCCCTGGCGATCGCATCCCACAAATCGATGTCAAAGCCGACATAGGCATTGCCCTGCTTGAACTCGAACGGTTCGAAGGACGTGTCCGTCGCAACGATCAGGTCGCCCGCGCGGGCCGGGGCGTGCACGAGCAGCGCCAGCGCGAGCATGATCGCGGCGATTAACGAAAACCCACTGCCTTGTTGGAATATGGACGGTCGGGCGGACGGCGCGGGCCGGTCCTGCCGCGCGTTGCGCGGCCCTTGCGGGGAATTCATTATCGGATGGGACGGGGTGGTGCTTATCGCCATCATGAAGGGCGCGCTCCGGCGATGGCGGCATCCACGGCCTCGCCCAGCCGCTCGACCACGTCGTCGATCTGGGCGGCATCGATGATGAAGGGGGGCGCGATCAGGGCGTGATCGCCCCGGGCGCCGTCGATCGTGCCGCCCATCGGATAGACCATCAATCCGCGCGCCATGGCCTCGGACTTGATCGCCGCGTGGAGCTTGCGCCCGGGATCGAACGGGGTGGCGGTTGCCCGGTCGGCCACGAATTCCAGCGCCTGGAACAGTCCACGCCCCCTGATATCGCCCACATGCGGGTGATCGCCGAAGCGTTCGGCAAGTCGTGCCCGCAGATGAGCCCCCATGGTCGTGACATTGGCCAGAAGATCATCGCGCCGGATCACCTCCTGCACCGCAAGCGCCGCGGCGGCAGCCATCGGATGGCCCATATAGGTGTGGCCATGCTGGAAAAATCCCGATCCTGTCGCGAATGATTCGAAAATGCGTTCCGACAGTAGGACCGCGCCGATCGGCTGGTATCCGCCGCCCAGGCCCTTGGCGATGGTCATGAGGTCCGGCGTGATGCCCTCTTGCTCGCAGGCGTGCAGCGTGCCGGTGCGGCCCATGCCACACATGACCTCATCGAGGATCAGCAACACGCCGTGACGGCTGCAGATCTCACGGATGCGCCGGAAATAATCGCCCACCGCAGGCACGGCGCCAGCCGTCGCGCCCACCACGGTTTCCGCGACGAACGCCATGACGGTGCCGGGACCCAGCTCGAGGATCTTGTCCTCGAGCTGTCCTGCCGCGCGCGCAGCATAATCGGCGTCGGATTCGCCCGCATCGCGGTAGCGATAGGCGAAGCACGGGTCGATATGATGCGTTTGCGGCAGCAACGGACGGAAGGGCGCGCGCCGCCATTCATTGCCGCCGGCCGCGAGCGCACCGAGCGTGTTGCCGTGATAGCTCTGGCGGCGCGCGATCACGTGGCGGCGTTCTGGCGCACCGGTTTCCACGAAATATTGCCGCGCCATTTTCAGCGCCGCCTCGACCGCTTCCGACCCGCCGCTGACGAGATAGACGCGATTGAGCCCGGCGGGCGCGTCCGCGATCAGTCGGTCGGCCAGGCGCTCGGCAATGTCGGACGTGAAGAAGCTGGTATGGGCATAGGCCAGCGTGTCGAGTTGGGCGTGCAGGGCCGCGAGCACGTCCGGATGGGAATGGCCGAGGCAGGAGACGGCAGCGCCGCCGGAGGCGTCAATATATCGCCGCCCGTCCTGATCGACGATCTCGATGCCGGCTGCGGCGACGGCGCGGGGCAGGCAGGCGCTCGTGGTGCGGTGAAGAAGGCGGCTCATCGCGGTTTTCTGGCCTTTCTGGACGTGTAGTGGATGTCGAGCGCGGCCAGGTGGTCGTCCATGCGCGCCAGAGCCGCAAGCGCCCTGTCGCCCTTGTTTCCCGTAATCAGGGTCGCGAGGATTTCGGTGACGAGGAAGGCCGGCACCATCGTGTGAAAGAAGGACGGGCCTGCGATCGGCACGACAATGACGTGGCTCGCGATCTGCGCGAGCGGCGAGGCGTCGCTGTCGGTCAGCGCCACGATCGGCAGGCCGCGCGACGCGGCATGTTCTGCGAGATCGATGCTGGCCCGCGTGTAGGGTGCGACACTGGCGGCGAACAGCACGTCCTCGTTTGTGGCTGTGGCCAGCATGTCGGCGCCGGTATTGCCGACGGCATCGAGCAGCACGGTGCGCTCGCCCAGCAGGGTCAGGACATAATGCAGGTGCCAGGACAGCGGATGGCACGCGCGCAGGCCCAGGGAATAGACGCGCCGAGCCGATGCCAAGGCCTTGGCTGACGCGACGATCCGCGCGAGGCAGTCATCCGCGCTGAGACGGTCGATATGGCTCGCCGCCGCGCGGAGCATGTCGACCGCCAGGGCCTTATCGCCATGCTGCTTCTGGGTCGAGAGCTGCGCGCCCGCATTGCCGGAAAAGCCGGTATGGGCCCCGCGCAGTGCGCCGGCGTAGAGCGCGCGGATATCGTCGAATCCGGAAAAGCCGAGACGTTTGGCCAGACGGGTCATGGTTGCCGGTTGGACGCTGCAGCGCCGGGCCTGCTCGCGCATCGACAGAAGCGCGACGTCGTGCGGATGGTCGAGCATATAACGCGCCGCTGCTTGTAGCTGCGCCGACATCGTGTCGAATTCCGCAAGGATACGATCGGACAGGGGGGCATGTTCCATACGGACGATCCTACCAAATGCGGAACAAAATTGCAACATACGTTTCATATTATATTAGTAAGATTCAAATGTATCCTATCGCGAGACCATATCGATGCCCCCTGCCCTGCACGACCGTGCCGCGACGATCGCCGTCGCCCCGGATGGCGGCCGCAGGGCCAAGATCGATCATGCCGCCATCCCGCTGACACCTGCAGACCTTGCGCGCAGGGCGAACGCCTGTCAGGAGGCGGGGGCTGCGATGATCCATGTGCATGTTCGGAAAAACCGCGGCGGGTACTCGTCATGATAGAAAAAGATCAAGCAGGGCCATGCGAATGGTGTCGAGGGATTTCGGGTCAACTATGAAACATACGTATCATAGTGAATCATTGTGCAACAAATGTGTTGACAACATGCGGCGCCGTGCATACGTTCTGGCCTCGGAACAGATGGAGTTGCGTTCAGTACCGGATAGGGAATTCCCAAGTCTATTTGCGGTTCGTGCATGTTCTCCCCGTGAATGGCGGAGCCTTTTTTGCATCTTACTAAATAATTTTATATCAAATTCCTGGGAGGGAGCGATGGATAAGTCACGTCTTCTGTTTGTTTTTCTGGGGATGACTTTTCTGTATTCCACTTCCGCGGATGCGAGTTCTGGCCGCAAGGTTTCGGCGGGCCGCAATATCGCCGGCAGCGTCGGCCGACCTGCGGCCGTGCGCGCGCCCATGCACAATGACGCCGTGCACAATGACGAGACGATCGAGGTCGGCGGGACGCGTCGCGTGCAGGGCATCAAGGTATCGCTTGGGCAAAGCCGCATCGAGCAGCAGCCGCCCGGAACAAATCCGCTCAAGGCGTTGGCCCAGTTGCCTGGCATCATGTATCAGGCTGCCGACGCGCAGGGGGTGGATGTCTGGTCCAGCCAGGTCTTCATGCATGGTTTCCAGCAGCAGGAACTGGGCTTTACGCTGGACGACATGCCGCTCGGCGAGGTGACCTACCGCAATTACAACGGCCTGAACCCGATCATGGCGATTTCTTCGGAAAACGTGGAGCGGATCGACGTGTCGCAGTCGGCCGGTGCGGAGGAGATCGCCTCGACCAGCAATCTGGGCGGGTCACTGAGCTATAAAAGCATCGATCCCAAGGACGTCATGGGCGGCACCGTCCGGCAGGGTTTCGGTTCGTATGGCCTGTTTCATACGTTTGCCCGTTTCGACAGCGGTGCGCTCAATGCGTCGGGCACGAAATTCTTCGCTTCCTATATGCGTAACGACAGCAGGTACTGGCGTGGGTACGGCGAGAATTTCATGCAACAGATCAACGTGAAACTCGTGCAGCCGATCGGCCAGCACAGTCGGGTCGCAGCATTCTTCGACTGGAGCGACCTGCATAATGATGGCTATCAGGATCTGTCGCCCGAAATTCTGGGAACGCTGGGACAGCGCGTTTCGAATTATTATAACGGCCGAGCCAGCGGATATATTGCCGCCTATCAGGCGGCGCAGGGGCGTTTTCCCGCTGGTTACGAGAAGCTGAGCGATCCGCTGGACGCGTCGTATTATGACGGCGCCACCAGCACCGTCGATTATTTCGGCGGCCTGAAGGCCGATATCGCGCTTGGGCATAACCTGACCTGGACGACGACAGCGTATGGACATGGCGAGGATAACCAGACCCACTGGACGACGCCGTATTTCCCGTCGCCCAACGGGGCTCCGTTGAGCGAACTGTCGAAGCAGCCGTCCATCCAGCGTTTCGGCGTGCTGTCCGCGATGCATTATGACATCGCGAGAAATCATATCGGTATTGGTGCCTGGTATGAAAACGACAGCTACCAGTCGCCCATGTATGTCTATTCGATGCCTCTGGTGGTCAATGGCGTGATCCAAGGGAGCGTTCCCAACGGACGCGTGTGGTGGAAAAACCCGTTTGGGCAAATATTCAACCAAAACTATAATACCAATACCATGACTGCCTTCGTCGATGACACGTTCCATCCGACGCGCAATATCGCGCTGAGTGCGGGGTTCAAGTCCATTCTCAGCACCGTCCGCGTGGGCGACGGCTATCTGAATCCAGCCTATTACGGGCTTGGTGCCGCGATCACAAGCGGAGAAAGCCTGACCGCATCAAGCGCGTTTCTGCCGCATCTGGCGGCCGACTGGCATTTTCTGAAACATCATGAACTGTTTGTCGATATTTCGAAAAATCTCCACACCTATGCTGAGTGCGGCTATAATCTGTGCAATTCGCCGCTGGCGGTGTCGCAGAGTGCGTTCGCGCTGAGCCGGGGCGGAATCAAGCCCGAGACAGCGTGGACCTATGCGGCCGGCTACCGTTTCAACGGCGATCTGGTGTCGGCATCGGTCTATGCGTATCGGACGAATTTCAAAAACCGTCTGCAGCAGATCACGGCGGGGTCGCTGATCAATCCGATCTCGGCGGTACAAAACGTCGGCGGGGTCACAATGAACGGCGTGGATGCCGCCATAACCATCACGCCGATCATGAACCTGCGCATTACCAATGCGGTCAGCTACAACCACTCCACATATGACCAGAATATCACGAATTCGGGCGTTTCGTTTCCGACTGCCGGAAAGCAGGTCGTCAATTTCCCCAGATTCATGTACAATACGAGCTTGGCCTACCAGTACGGAGCTTTCTCGCCCCATATCGATGCCGCCTATATCGGACCGCGCAATTACGCGTATACGGGCGACGTCAAGGTCGGCGGTTACTGGATGACCAATCTGGGCGTCCGTTACAGGCTGGCCACGGCGACCCGGGCGCTGGGGGTTCCGAAGATAGTGAAAAATGTTGAATTGTCTTTCGATATCTCGAACCTGCTGAACACGCGCTATATCTCGACAATGGGCGAAAACGGCAACCCGATGAGCATCTCGACAGGCGCCCTGACCACGCAATCCATGTTACCCGGCGCGCCGAGAGTGTTTTTTGGCTCGCTGCGCATAGATTTCTGAGTAAAGGCTTTCCTGCCCCTCGTCTTTTCATAAAAGCAAAGAACAATGAGCAACCCGAAAACAATCAAGATCATGTTGATCTCTGTTGCTCTGAGTTCGACATATTATACATATAGACGATTCGACAATAGAATAATAAAATCATTGAGTGAATGAGGCACGTGTAGCTTCCGAAGCCGGAGAAGCGTCGTTACCAGAATCAGGCCGATACGACTCCAGGCCACAATCTTTACAAGCAGAGTCTGGCGACCTGAACACGCCCGAGCCTGGCATTACGGCGTCCGTCAGCGACTTCGCGGCGAAAGAATTATCCAACGTCGACCTGTCTTGCGAGGTGCCATTTCTGAACATAAATACCAATTTTGCGGTTTAATAAAGTATAAAAATCAAAAATTGCTGACAAAAATGAGAATAAAATCGCAATATAAATGTTTTGCTTACAGAAAAAATCGGACAAATTTTTATAAGAAGCAAAGAAAGGTAATATAGTAAAAAAAGCGCCTGCTACGGGCACCCATGGCGCCGTAATCTTGATGCTGCCCAGAAAATAAAAAGTAATTATAGAGCACACAAAAATGACAGACACCGGAATGTAATATAGTATAGTTCCATAAATTTTGAGTGGATCCATGGCATAGAAATAATCAAATATAGAGTGCTCCAGGCATGTTACAAACATTATTAGCACAGAATATTTTAATCCATCTTTTCTTGAAGAGCCAATATATACCGCTGCAGCATCTTGAATGATCAAGGCCAAGTGAATGTCGATATCAAATGGTATACTTTGCGATAGCACAAATTTTCTGCTATTAGCCGCTATCCCCGGCATTCGAAATATTCCTTCGATCAAACCGAAAAAATATCCTATTCCCAAGAAACATTTAACCTGATCAGGAGATGTCGGTTTTATCTTCAGAAAGCCTAACAAGCAGATAGCACCTATTGTTTTAATAGACTCCTCTGTAAATCCAATCCGAAGATAAGGAAATAAATTACCAATACCAAATCTAGTTAATTCAATATTTGAAATACAACTTTCAGTGCGGCCACAAATAATGACAATAGCCAAAGAAATAAAAAATGTGGTCGACAAAAAAAATCGCGTGCCGTCAATTGAAAACCGTCGCAACCAGATGGTTGGGTAAAAGCATAAACAGATCAGCACACATGCATCTGACAGTATATTCACGAAAATTCCAGCCTTGTACGATAATCCTTATAGGAATAGCAAAAAGAGGAACGACACCAAAGCGCCATTCCCCCAACTGTCGGCGAGCCATCTGATGACCGAAGCCGCGCTGGTTTTCATAATACGGATGAGAATGGAGCACGTCGCTTTGTACGCCCGTGGTCATCGTGCTCCCGCCCCCCCCCCCAGCCGCTACCGCTGTCTTGCCGGCTCCATTCAAGTCCTTCCACCCCTTGCCAGGATAGCATATGCGCCCCGCTCACGCTCTTATTGGATCTATTTCTGTCTGATCAGCATTCGGCTGTCGCCGCACCTACTGTTGCGAACCTTCTGTTAAATTTGAAGGTTTTTTTGAACAATGCGGGGCGATTATTTCTTTCCTCGTCGCTTGCTGACTCAGCAGATTATGCCAGGCCTCAGCGTGCCGGGCTCGCTGCGACCCACTTCATTTTATTAACGAATCGGTTTCCAAAGGCCGCCGGCCTTTGGCGGGGTCCAGAGCGGGGTCCAGAGCGGGGTCTGGGGCGGCGCCCCGGGCGGGGGCGGTGCGTTCGGCGTCGAACATGTAGTCGCGGGTCAGGGGCACGGCGTCGATCGCGCGGGTGATCTGGAGCTGGAAGTTCATGTGGCCCTGGACGCGGAAGGAGAGTTCCACCCCGGCCAGGTAGAATTCGAACATCCGGCAGAACCGCTCGTCGTAGAGCGCGCGGATCCTGTCGCGGTTGGCGGCGAAGCGGGCGCGCCAGTGGGCGATCGTCATGGCGTAGTGCAGGCGCAGGATTTCGCAATCCGTCACCCACAAATTCGATTTTTCGATCGCGGCGAAGGTTTCGCTGAGCGCCGGGGAGTAGCCGCCGGGGAAGATGTAGCGGTCGAGCCAGGGATTGGTCGAGCCAGGCGGGTCGTTGCGGCCGATCGAATGCAGCAGCATGACCCCGTCGGGGGCCAGGATATCGTGCACCACGCGGAAGAAGCGGCGGTAATGGCCGATGCCGACATGTTCGAACATGCCGACCGAGACGATGCGGTCGAAGCGCCGCGTCACCGCGCGGTAATCGAGCAGTTCGAAGCGCACCCGGTCGGCCAGCCCGGCCGCCCGCGCGCGGTCGCGCGCGACGGCGAGCTGTTCGTGCGACAGGGTGATGCCGGTGACGCGGGCGCCGTAGTCGCGCGCGAGCGTCAGCGCCATGCCGCCCCAGCCGCAGCCGATATCCAGGACCTCGAGATCGGGACGGTCGAGGCGGAGCTTGGCGGCGATATGGTGTTTCTTGGCACGCTGGGCCTCTTCCAGCGTTTCGTCGCCGCGCGGGAAATAGGCGCAGGAATATTGCCGGTCGGCATCGAGGAACAGGTCGTAGAGCGCGCCGTTGAGGTCGTAATGGTGGGCGACGTTGCGGCGCGCGCGCCAGGCCGGGTTGAATTGCGTCCAGGTGCGCTTGGCGTGGCGGACCAGCCGGGCCGCGGCCTCGCCGACATGGCCGGCATGCATGCTGTTGGACATGAGCACGTGCAGCATGTCGTAGAGCGAGCAGCCGAGCGGGAGGACCTGGCCGTCCATATAGGCCTCGCCGAACGCCAGGGCGGGATTGACGATCAGGCGGCGTTCGACGGCGGGGGAGAGGATGCGCAATCCGGCGACGGGACCGGGCGTGCCGACATAGGTGCGCCGCGTGCCGTCGGAAAAGACGACGTCCAGCCGCCCATGCGCGATGAAGCTGCGAAAGATCCTGTCGATGACCGGCGTCATGCCGCGTTCCCCTCCCTGCTTTCGGCTCGGGAGCGAGCATGACGGGCGCGCGGCGATCCGTAAAGACGGCTGGCGCGATCTTTACCAGCCTTTTCAACGACAAAGGCCCGGACGCGGTTGCGTCCGGGCCCTGGCCCCCCGGCCGGGCGCCAGGGCGCCGCGGCAGGGAATGCGGATCAGGCTTCGGCGGAGGCTTCGGCCGTTTCCTCGGTCAGCGCTTCCTCGACGAAGCCGGCGGGTTCTTCCACCTCGACGCCGATCGCCTCGCCGCGAGCCTGGCGCTCGGCTTCTTCTTCCGAGCGGGCCACGTTCACCGTGACGGGGATCGAGACCTCGGGGTGCAGGGCCACGCGGACCTCGTACAGGCCGAGCTGCTTGATCGGGTGTTCGAGGACCACCTGCGCGCGGGTGATGCCGAGGCCGGCCTGGGTGGCGGCTTCGGCAACGTCGCGGGTGGTAACCGAACCGTACAGGCTGCCGCTGTCGCCGGCCTGACGGATCAGGATGACGGACAGGCCGTGCATGCGCTCGGACAGGCGCTCGGCCTCTTCACGGCGCTTGAGGTTCTGGGCCTCGAGATGGATGCGCTCGCGCTCGAAACGCTCGCGGTTGGCGGCGTTGGCGCGGATCGCCTTGCCCTGGGGCAGCAGGAAGTTGCGGGCGTAGCCCGGCTTCACCTTCACGACTTCGCCCATCTGCCCCAGGTTTTCGACGCGCTGGAGCAGGATCAGTTCGACTGCGGACATGATCTTCCCCCCTTAGCCGACGATGTAGGGCAGGAGTGCCAGGAACCGGGCGCGCTTGATCGCCTGGGCCAGTTCACGCTGCTTCTTGGCCGAGACCGCGGTGATGCGGCTGGGCACGATCTTGCCGCGCTCGGAGAGGAAGCGGCTGAGCAGGCGCACGTCCTTGTAGTCGATCTTCGGCGCGTTGGGGCCGGAGAACGGGCAGGATTTGCGGCGGCGGTAGAACGGACGGCGGGCACCGACGGCCGTGCGGCGGGCGGCGGGATTGATCTCGGTGGTGTCGGACATGATTCTTACTCCGCTTCGCCGTCGATATCGCGCGAATCCTCGCGCTCATTGCGGGCCCGGAACTCCTCGCGGTCGTCATAGCCGCGACGGCCGCCGCGGCCGCTCTCGAACCGGCCGGCGGGCTTGGGACCGCGGAAGCCGCGCTCGCGGTCGTCGCCCTTGCGGGACAGGATCACGGACGGCGCCTCGTCGATTTCCTCGACGCGCAGGGTCAGCACGCGCATCACGTCTTCGTTCAGGCTGAGCTGGCGCTCGATTTCCTTGATCGTTTCCGGCTTCGCATCCAGGCCGAGGAGCATGTAATGGCCCTTGCGGTTCTTCTTGATGCGGTAGGCCAGGCTGCGCAGGCCCCAATATTCGCGCTTGCGGACGGCGCCGCCGTCGGTTTCGAGCAGGGCGGCGATCCCGTCGGCGACGGCTTCGACCTGCTGCTGCGACACATCGTTACGTGCGATGAACACGGTCTCGTATAACGGCATGGGAACTCCCTTCGGATAAGGTCAACCCGGCCGCGCCGGACCCGGTCCGGACGGCGCCCCTCCCGCGGGGCATGGGTATAGCCGGGGCGATGCCGCGCCCCGGCAGGGAAGGAGCGGTGTGAAGCACAAAGCCCGGCGGATCGCAAGGGGAAACTGCCCCGATGGCGGTGGCGTGCCGTTTTCGGCCGACGAAACCGCATGATCGACGTTGCGATGACGATCCGCAGTGGACTAAGTTGACATGGTCAAGTCTGGAGCGGCTCATGCGGACCTTCAACATTCACGAGGCCAAGACTCATCTGTCGCGGCTGATCGATGATGCGAGCAAGGGGGAGAGCTTCATCATCGCCAAGGCCGGCAGGCCGGTCGCGCGGGTCAGCCCGGTTTCGGCGCCCACGGCGCGCCGGGCGCGGCGCCTTGGCTTTCTTGCGGGTGAACTCCAGGTGCCCGACGATTTCGACCACATGGGGCAGGAGGCGATCCGGGCCGCCTTCGAGGGGCGGCCGTGAAGCTGCTGCTGGATACCCACCTGCTGCTGTGGGCGGCGGGGACGCCGGACAGGCTGTCCGTCGAAGCCAGGGCGTTGCTGGAAGATCCGGATCACAGCCTGGTTTTCAGTGCCGCCAGCCTGTGGGAAATCACGATTAAGGCCGGCTTGGGCCGTGCCGATTTTCGGGTCGACCCGCATCTGTTGCGGCGCGGCCTGATCGAAAACGATTACACGGAACTGCCGATCACCAGCCAGCATGCGGTCGCGGTCAGCGGTCTGCCCAACCTGCATCGCGATCCGTTCGACCGTCTTCTGATCGCGCAGGCGATGGTGGAGGGATTTCTGCTGCTGACCCACGACCCGCTGGTACAAGCCTATCCGGGTCCTGTCAGAGCCGTCTGAGCCGGGTCGTGTCCGGCTGATGGGTCTTCGGCTGTCTTTTCAGATGCGCAGGCCGGGGGGGATGGCGAGGCCCAGCCGGTCGGGGATGTCCCAGATCTCGCGGATCGTGCGGATGCGGCGGAAGCCGGCCTGCAGGTAGGTGTCGAGCGCGCGGGGATGGTCGGCGGTGCAGGTATTGACCCGCACGCTGGACGGGCCCGAGGCCCAGGCGGCGTCGAGGGCCGCGCGCAGGAAGGCGCGGCCGATGCCCTGTCCGATCCGGCCGGGCATCAGGCCGAAATAGGCCAGGTTGACCTCGTCGGGCATCGCGCAGTCCAGCTCGAAGAAGCCGCAGACCTCCTGCCCGTGCCACAGCACGTTCACCCGCACCGTGGGATCGCGCAGCAGGGCCGCCAGTTCGCCGTCGGGCATGGCGCGGCGCAGCCACCAGCAATAATCCTGCCCGACGCCGTCATAGAGGCGGCGATAGAACGCGACGGGCGGGGCCGGGTAATGGTCGATGCGATAGCCGTCCGGCAGCGGGGGCGCGCGCCCGGCGGGGGGCGCGTCCATGCAGAGGAAGGTGACGTCGACGGCGACCCGGGTGGCCGGGCCGGCTGCGAGCGAGGCGGACATGGGCGGGGGCGATCAGTTGTCGTCGAGGAACGAGCGCAGCTTGCGGCTTCGGCTGGGGTGCTTGAGCTTGCGCAGCGCCTTGGCCTCGATCTGGCGGATGCGTTCGCGCGTGACGTTGAATTGCTGGCCGACCTCTTCGAGCGTGTGGTCGGTGTTCATGCCGATGCCGAAGCGCATGCGCAGCACGCGTTCCTCACGCGGGGTCAGCGAGGACAGGACGCGGGTCGTCGCCTCGCGCAGGTTGGTCTGGATCGCGGCGTCCAGGGGGATGACGGCCGACTTGTCCTCGATGAAATCGCCGAGATGGCTGTCTTCCTCGTCGCCGATCGGGGTTTCGAGGGAGATCGGCTCCTTGGCGATCTTGAGCACCTTGCGCACTTTTTCCAGCGGCATGCCCAGCTTTTCGGCCAGTTCCTCGGGCGCGGGCTCGCGGCCGATCTCGTGCAGCATCTGGCGCGAGGTGCGCACCAGCTTGTTGATCGTTTCGATCATGTGCACGGGAATGCGGATCGTCCGCGCCTGGTCGGCGATCGAGCGGGTGATCGCCTGGCGGATCCACCAGGTGGCGTAGGTCGAGAATTTGTAGCCGCGGCGATATTCGAACTTATCGACCGCCTTCATCAGCCCGATATTGCCCTCTTGGATCAGGTCGAGGAATTGCAGGCCGCGATTGGTGTATTTCTTGGCGATCGAGATGACCAGGCGCAGATTGGCCTCGATCATCTCCTTCTTGGCGCGGGCGGAATCGCGCTCGCCGCGCGAGACGGTGGCGTAGACGCGGCGGAATTCGCCGACCGGCAGGCCGGTTTCCTGCGACAGGGCGGCGACCTGGGCGCGCAGGTCGCGCACCGCGTCGGCATGCCGGGCCACGAAATTCTTCCAGCCCTTGGCCGGCAGGGCGGAGACCATGTCCATCCAGCCCGGATCCAGCTCGCTGCCGCGATACTTGATCAGGAAATCCTCACGCGAGACCTTGCAGCTTTCGGCCAGGCGCAGCATGCGGCCTTCCAGCCCGTTCAGGCGCTGGAAGATTTCCTTGAGATGCTGGACCAGCACTTCGATGCGCGTGTTGTGCAGGTGCACCTGCTGCACCTTGCCGACCAGTTCCTCGCGCAGCTTCTCGTAGGATTTTTCCGACTTGTCGGACATCTCGGCGCCCGAGGTCAGGGTTTCGAGACGCTTGGACTGCAGCTTCTGCAGGCGGGAATAGAGTTCCTCGATCTCCTCGAACCGGGCGAGGATCTCGGGCTTCAGCTTTTCCTCGAGCGCCGAGAGCGACAGGCCGGCGCCCTCGCCCTCGTCGCCGTCCTCGGGCTCGGCGCCCGCCTCGAAGCCGGATTCGTCCTGCGGCTCGCCCTCTTCGGCGCCCTCGCTCTCGGGGCCGGCGCCGCCGGACTGCATGGCTTCGAGATCGACGATGTCGCGCAGCAGCATCTCGCCCGCCTTGAGGCGGTCATGCCAGGAGATGATGGCGCTGAAGGTCAGCGGGCTCTCGCACAGGCCGCCGATCATCTCGTCGCGGCCGGCCTCGATCCGCTTGGCGATGGCGATCTCGCCCTCGCGCGACAGCAGCTCGACCGAGCCCATCTCGCGCAGATACATGCGCACCGGGTCGTCGGTGCGGCCCAGGCTCTCGGTATCGACGTTGCCGGCGGCGCCGCCTTCCTCCTCGGCCTCGGCCTCTTCGGCCTTTTCCTCGCGGTTGGCCTCGGAATCGTCGTTATCCTCGTTCTCGACGACCTGGATGCCCATTTCCGACAGGACCGCCATCACGTCCTCGATCTGCTCGGAGGACATCTGGTCCTGCGGCAGGACGGCGTTCAGCTCGTCGAAGGTGATGTAGCCCCGTTCCTTGCCGCGGGCGATCAGCCTCTTGACGGCTCCGGATTGCGTGTCCAGCAGAGTTGTGTCGTTATCCTGATCGCCAGAAGTCGCTTCCGTACTCGCGGCCGTCTTTGTCGCCATCGCCTGCCCTGTCCCCTCACCCGCTACCGTGCCATCCGTCGCACGCCGCGCGACGGCGTGCCGGCCCTGCTTCGCCGCCCGGCCGTCCCGCCTGGGCGGGATGCAAGCCACCGGACACGAAAGGGCCATTCTATCGCATCTGACAATTTCAGTGTGGTGCAGGTGGTCGATTCAGGGTCGGAAGTCAAGGGGCCAAACCGGGACGGACGGGATGGGCCCGGCGGAGCGGGGCGCGAAAAACCGCGCGTTCTTCCGTCCGTCATGCACCCCGCATGGACCCTCGGGCCCTTATGCATCCCCCTCATGCATCCTCGGTCAGCGTGTCGCCGCGGCGCAGGGACTCCCATGCCAGCAGGCGGGTGCGCAGGCTGGCCCAGGATTTCGCGTCCAGCGTGCCGGCGCAAAGCCGTTCGGTGTCGAGGCGCACGTCCTCGCCGAACTGGCGGACATTGAGCAGGGCGTAGAAATGCCACCATTCCTGCCGCACCTCGACCGCCATCAGCGTATCCGCGGCACTGAGGGCCAGCGGCAGCGGATCGGCGGCCAGCGCCAGGGCGCGGTCCCCGGCCAGGCCGGCCGCGTCCAGGCGGGCGGCCAGGTCCTCGGCGCCGCCCAGGTCGCCGCCGGCGGCGAGGTCCATTACCGCGGCGCGCACCCGGGCCAGGACGGGGGGCAGGTCCAGCCGGCAATAGGCGTCCTCGATTTCCGGCAGGATGTCGGGGTGGCGCAGCAGGATGGCGGTGAGGATGCGCATGCGTTCCTGCGCGGCGTCGCCCGCGGCGAAGGGGGCGGCGGGCGGGACGGCGGGCGCCTCGATCCGCGCCCCCCCGTTCAGCCCGCCGTGCGTTCCCCCGTTCGGTCCCTTGCCGCCGCGCCTGCCGGGGCCGGCATTGGCGCGGCGGTAGGTGGCGAAGAACCGGTCCAGCAGGGTCGCGCGATATTCCGCCGCCAGCGCCTTGTCGCCGATCAGGGCGGCGACTTCGGTCAGGCGGCGGCGGATGGCGGCGCGCTGTTCGGGGCCGGGGTCGCGCACGCCCGCGGTCAGCAGGTCGAACAGGACATGGCCGAGCGGGCTGGCGCCGTCGAGCAGCGCCGCCACCGCGCCGGCGCCGCGGGCGCGCAGCAGGCTGTCCGGATCCTCGCCCTCGGGCAGGGTGCAGAAGCGCAGGGTGCGGTTGACGTCGAGCAGCGGCAGGGCGGTTTCCGCCGCCTTGACCGCGGCGCGCTGGCCCGCCGCGTCGCCGTCGAAACACAGGATCGGCGCCGGGGCGATCTGCCATAGCGCCTCCATCTGCTCGGCCGTGAGCGCGGTGCCCAGCGGGGCGACGGCGCCGGGGAAGCCGGCCTGATGCAAAGCGATGACGTCCATGTAGCCCTCGGCCACCACCAGCTCGACCGGCGGCGCGCCGCGCGGGCGGGGGGCGCGGATGGCGGCGCGGGCGCGGTCGAGGCCGAAGAGCGTGCGCCGCTTGGAGAACAGGGCCGTTTCGGGGCCGTTGAGATATTTCGGCTGGCCGTCGCCCAGGATGCGGCCGCCGAAAGAGACCAGCGCGCCCCGCCGGTCGCGGATGGGAAAAATGACGCGGTTGAAGAAGAGTTCGCCCCTGGGCCGCCCGTCCTCGTCCACCCGCATCAGGCCGGCCTGGAGCAGCAGGTCCTGGGTGACGCCGTGCGGCTGGAGTTCGGCCAGCAGGCTGCCGCGCCCGTCGCCCGACCAGCCCAGCCCGAAGGCGGCGATCGTCTCGTCCGCGAGGCCGCGGCCGCGCAGATAGGCGAGCCCGGCGCGGCCCTCGGGCGCGTGCAGGCGGCGCATCCAGGCGGCCTGCACCAGGTCCAGCACCTCGGTGAGGTCGCGGGCGCGCTGGTCGGCCTCGCGCTGCTGGGGGGTGGCGCGGGGGACGTCGAGCCCCGCCTGGGCGGCGAGTTCGGCCACCGCCTCGGGGAAGGAGCGGCCCTCGGACTGCATCACAAACGAGATCACGTCGCCATGCGCGCCGCAGCCGAAGCAATGGAAATGGTCGTCATAGACGTAGAAGGAGGGCGTCTTCTCGCCGTGGAAGGGGCAGCAGGCCTTCCAGTTCCGCCCGGAGCGGACGAGTTTGGTCCGCCGGCCGATCACCGAGGCGATCGGCGTGCGGGCGCGCAGCTCGTCCAGGAAGGCGGGGTCGAGGGCCACGCGGTCAGGCGGACAGCAGCGACTTGACCGCGGCGCCGGCGCGGGCGGGATCGAGCGCCGCGCCGAAGCGGGCTTTGAGTTCGGCCATCACCTTGCCCATGTCCCGCATCGAGCCGGCGCCGGTGGCGGCGATCGCGTCGCGGATCGCGGCGTCGAGCGCCGCGCCGTCGAGTTCGGCGGGCAGGTAGGCGCGGATCGTCTCGATCTCGGACTCTTCCTTCTCGGCCAGTTCGGGGCGGTTGCCCTGACGGTACAGCGCGGCCGATTCGGTGCGCGACTTGATCATGCCGCGCAGCAGCGCGGTTGCCTCGTCGTCGCCGACCTGTCCGACGCCGCGGACGCGGGCGGCGATGTCGGCGTCCTTCAGCCTGGCCGCGACCATGCGCAGCGTGGCGACCCGCGCGGACTGGCCGGCCTTCATCGCCGTCTTGAGGTCTTCATTGAGGCGCGCGCGCAGGGACATGATCCTGTCTTCCTTACCTGGTCGGGGGCGGCCGAACCCGGGCCGCCCGGAAAAAATTTCCCACCCGAGAGATGTCGATTCGCGTGGGAATTTTCTTCCCAGGGGGTGGAGAGGCTGGTAGGAGATAATCCCGGAAGGAAGAATTCTCCATGCCGATGACGATCGAAAGCATCATTGAACGTCTGGGCGGCGCGGACAATGCCGCGCGCCTGACCGGTGTCGGGACCGAGGCCATCCGCAAATGGCGGCAGGCCCGCGCGATCCCGGCCAAGCACTGGCCGGTGATCCTGCGCCATGCCGGCCTGAGCCTTGCAGACCTGCAACCGGACCGCGCGTCCGACCCAGCGGAGACCACGATGCCCCAGCCCCAGGTTCCCACCCCAGCCGTGGTTTGCGCGGACACCCCGCCCGACGGCGCCACCGCCGTGCTGGTGCTGGCCGACGGGACCAGCCTGTGGGGCCGCGGCTTCGGCGCGCAGACGACCCCTGACGGGGCGGCGATCGGCGAGCTGTGCTTTTCGACCGGCTTGACCGGCTATCAGGAGACGCTGACCGATCCGTCCTTCGCGGGGCAGATCATCACCTTCACCTTTCCGCATATCGGCAATGTCGGCGCCAATCCGGAGGATGACGAGGCCGCGCGGGTGGCGGCGCGCGGGCTGGTCGTCAAGCAGGACCTGACCGAGCCGGCGAACTGGCGCGCGGCCGAGGGGCTGGATGCCTGGCTGGCCGAACGGGGCGTGCCGGGCATCTGCGGCGTCGATACGCGGGCGATCACCCTGCGCATCCGCGATGGCGGGCCGCAGACCGCGATCCTGGCCTATCCGGCCGACGGCGCGTTCGACCTGGCGGCGCTGCGCGCCCGGGCCGCCGCCTGGCCGGGGCTGGAGGGCATGGACCTGGCGCGGGAGGTGACCTGCGGCGAAGCCTATGCCTGGCGGGACGGGGTGTGGCACTGGCCATCGGGCAGCGATACGCCCAGCCCCCCGGCCGCGCGGCGGCGCGTGGTGGCGGTGGATTACGGGGCCAAGCGCAATATCCTGCGCTGCCTGACCAGCGCGGGCTGCGACGTGACCGTGGTGCCGGCGACGGCGACGGCGGAAGAGATCCTGGCCCATGGGCCGGAGGGCGTGTTCCTGTCCAACGGTCCGGGGGACCCGGCGGCGACGGCGGAATATGCGGTGCCGGCGATCCGGGGCGTGCTGGCGGCCGGCAAGCCGGTCTTCGGCATCTGCCTGGGGCACCAGTTGCTGGCGCAGGCGCTGGGAGCGCGGACCTATAAGCTGGCGCGCGGCCATCGGGGCGCGAACCAGCCGGTGAAGGACCTGACGACCGGGAAGGTGGAGATCACCAGCCAGAACCATGGCTTCGCCGTGGACGAGGCCAGCCTGCCGGCGGATGTGCGGGTGACCCATACCAGCCTGTTCGACGGATCGAACGAGGGGATCGCGTCCGACCGCTATCCGGCCTTCTCGGTCCAGTACCATCCCGAGGCGAGCCCCGGCCCGTCGGACAGCCATTATCTGTTCGACCGGTTCGTCGCCCTGATCGACCGCAGCAACCAGACCGTCTGAAAGCCCGCGCCCCATGCCCAAACGGACAGATATCCGCTCGATCCTGATCATCGGCGCCGGCCCGATCGTCATCGGCCAGGCCTGCGAGTTCGACTATTCCGGCGCGCAGGCCTGCAAGGCGCTGCGCGAGGAAGGGTACCGGGTGATCCTGGTCAATTCCAACCCGGCCACGATCATGACCGATCCGGGGCTGGCGGATGCGACCTATATCGAGCCGATCACCCCGGAATTCGTCGAGCGGATCATCCTGCGCGAGAAGCCGGACGCCGTGCTGCCGACCATGGGCGGGCAGACCGCGCTGAACACCGCCATGGCGCTGGACAAGTCGGGCTTCCTGAAGAAGCACGGCGTGGAGCTGATCGGCGCGGATGCCGAGGTGATCGACCGCGCCGAGGACCGGCAGAAATTCCGCGAGGCGATGGATGCGATCGGCATCGAGAGCCCGCGCAGCACGATCGCCCACACGCTGGAGGAGGCGCGCGCCGCCCTGGAGGACGTGGGGCTGCCGGCGGTGATCCGGCCGTCCTTCACCATGGGCGGATCGGGCGGCGGCATCGCCTATAACCGCGAGGAATTCGACCAGATCGTGGCCTCGGGCCTGGATGCGTCGCCCACCACCGAAGTGCTGATCGAGGAATCGGTGCTGGGATGGAAGGAATATGAGATGGAGGTCGTCCGCGACAGCGCGGACAATTGCATCATCGTCTGCTCGATCGAGAATATCGACCCGATGGGCGTGCATACCGGCGATTCCATCACCGTGGCGCCGGCGCTGACGCTGACGGACAAGGAATACCAGCGGATGCGCGATGCCTCGCTGGCCTGCCTGCGGGCGATCGGCGTGGATACCGGCGGGTCGAACGTGCAGTTCGGCGTGAACCCGGCCGACGGGCGCATGGTGGTGATCGAGATGAATCCGCGCGTCTCGCGCTCATCGGCGCTGGCGTCGAAGGCGACGGGCTTTCCGATCGCCAAGGTGGCGGCCAAGCTGGCCGTGGGCTATACGCTGGACGAGTTGGCCAATGACATCACCGGCTCGACCCCGGCCTCGTTCGAGCCGACGATCGATTACGTGGTGGTGAAGATCCCGCGCTTCACCTTCGAGAAATTCCCCGGCACCCCTGCCCTGCTGTCGACCAGCATGAAGTCGGTCGGCGAGGCGATGGCGATCGGCCGGTCCTTCGCCGAGGCGCTGCAGAAGGGCCTGCGCTCGATGGAGACCGGGCTGGCCGGGCTGGACCCGGTGGAGGTGCCGGGCGATGGCGGGCCGGATGCGTTCCGTGCGGCGCTGTCGCAGCCGCGCCCCGAGCGGATCCTGATGGCGGCCCAGGCGCTGCGCGCCGGGCTGAGCGTCGAGGAGATCCATGCCGCGTGCCGTTTCGAGCCGTGGTTCCTGCGCGAATTGCAGAAGATCGTCGCGGCCGAGCACGCCGTGGTGCAAGACGGGCTGCCGCGCGACGCGCAGGGGCTGCGCCGGCTGAAGGCGATGGGGTTCTCGGACGTGCAGCTTGGCCGGCTGTCGGGCACCGAGGCGCATGAGATCGCCGCCCTGCGCGCGCGCCTGGCGGTGACGCCGGTCTATAAGCGGATCGATACCTGCGCGGGCGAGTTCGCCTCGGCCACGCCTTACATGTATTCGACCTATGAAGGCGGGTTCGGGGTGCCGGAATGCGAAAGCCGCCCCACCGGCCGCCGCAAGATCGTGATCCTGGGCGGCGGGCCGAACCGCATCGGCCAGGGGATCGAGTTCGATTATTGTTGCGTCCATGCGGCCTATGCGCTGCGCGAGGCCGGGTTCGAGACCATCATGGTCAATTGCAACCCGGAGACCGTGTCGACCGATTACGACACCTCGGACCGGCTGTATTTCGAGCCGCTGACGGCCGAGGACGTGATCGGGCTGATCCGCCGCGAGCAGGAGCAGGGCGAGGTCCTGGGCTGCATCGTGCAATATGGCGGGCAGACGCCGCTGAAATTGTCGCGGGCGCTGGAGGCGGCGGGGATCGCGCTGCTGGGCACGCCGGCCGACGCCATCGACCGCGCCGAGGACCGCGAGCGCTTCCAGACGCTGCTGCACCGGCTGGGACTGCGCCAGCCGGCCAACGGCATCGCCCGCTCGCCGGCCGAGGCCGAGGCGGTGGCCGAGCGCATCGGCTATCCGGTCGTCGTCCGCCCGTCCTATGTGCTGGGCGGGCGGGCGATGGAGATCGTCCATGACCGGGCCAGCCTGCAGCGCTATATGCGCGTGGCGCTGCAGCTTGCGGGCCAGGACGTCGCGTCGGGGCCGGTGCTGATCGACCGCTACCTGAACGATGCGATCGAGGCCGACGTGGACTGCATCGCCGACGGGCACGACGTCTATGTCGCCGGGGTGATGGAGCATATCGAGGAGGCGGGCATCCATTCGGGGGACAGCGCGTGCTCGCTGCCGCCCTATACGCTGTCGCCGGCCATCGTCAGCGAGCTGAAGGAACAGACCGAGGCGATGGCCCGCGAGCTGGGCATCGTCGGGCTGATGAACGTGCAGTACGCGATCAAGGACCAGGACATCTTCGTGCTGGAGGTCAATCCCCGGGCGTCGCGCACCGTGCCGTTCGTGGCCAAGGCGACCGGCGTGCCGGTGGCCAAGATCGGCGCGCGGGTCATGGCGGGGGCGAAGCTGGCCGAATTCCGCCTGGACGACCGGGCGGTGGCGCCGCATGTGGCGGTGAAGGAGGCGGTATTCCCGTTCAACCGCTTTCCGAACGTGGACACGATCCTGGGGCCGGAAATGCGCTCGACCGGCGAGGTGATGGGGTTGGATGCCTCGTTCGAGCGGGCCTTCGCCAAGTCGCAGCTTGCGGCGGGCGTGCGGCTGCCGCTGTCGGGGGTGGTGTTCCTGTCGGTGCGCGGCAGCGACAAGCCGGCGGTGCCGGCGCTGGCGCGGCGGCTGGTGGACATGGGCTTTACCATCCTGGCCACCCGCGGCACCGCGCAGCGCCTGCGCGAGGCCGGGATCGCCGTCGAGGTGGTGAACAAGGTGCTGGAAGGACGGCCGAACTGCGTGGACGCCATCCGGTCGGGCGACGTGCAGATGGTGATCAACACCGCGCAGGGCGCGCAGTCGGTGGCCGATAGTTTCGACATCCGCCGTTCGGCCCTGACATTGGGGATTCCGCACTTCACCACCATGGCCGGGGCGCGCGCCGCGACCCATGCGATCGCGGCGATGCGGGAAGGACCGCTTGAAGTCGCGCCGCTTCAATCCTACTTTAGCGGATCGTTCTGAGCGCACTGCACCTACGCCGGGTGCCGGGGCCGACCCTGTCGGGCCCCGGCGCCCGGCGTGTTCGGTCTTGGCGGCGCTTGTGTCGCAATCTTTGACGTCAGTCGCGCGACTGACCTTCATCCTGGGGACTTGCCTTGCAGAAATTTCCGATGACGGCCAATGGCCTGCAGCGGCTGGAAGACGAACTTCGCAAGCTGAAGAGCGAGGAACGGCCGGCCGTCATCCGCGCCATCGCCGAAGCCCGCAGCCATGGCGACCTGTCGGAAAATGCCGAATACCATGCCGCGCGGGAACGCCAGTCCTTTATCGAGGGGCGGATCCAGGAACTGGAGGAGATCGTCTCGTCGGCCTTGGTGATCAACCCGGCGAGCCTGTCGGGCGACCAGGTGATGTTCGGCGCGAAGGTCAGCCTGGTGGACGAGGAAACGGACAAGGAAGCGACCTATCAGATCGTCGGCGTGCATGAGGCCGACATCAAGGCGGGGCTGCTGTCGGTTTCCTCGCCGCTGGCCAAGTCGCTGATCGGCAAGCGGATCGGGGATTCGGTGTCGGTTCCCGCCCCGGGCGGCGACCGGACGTACGAGATCCTGGCCGTTACCTATCGCTGAGGCGACGGCGATGATCACCCTGGATGACGTCCGGGCCGCCGCCGCGCGGATCGAGGGGCGCGTGCTGCGCACGCCCACCGTGCCGTCGTACGCCCTGTCGAAGGCGACGGGCGCGGAGATCGTGCTGAAGCTGGAGAATCTGCAGGCGGTCGGCTCGTTCAAGGAGCGGGGTGCCGCGAACAAGCTGGCGCTGCTGACGGCCGAGGAGCGGGCACGCGGGGTGATTACGGTTTCGGCCGGCAACCATGCGCAGGGCGTGGCGCGGCATGCCGCCCTGCTGGGGATCGACGCGGTGATCGTGATGCCGCGCTTCACCCCGGCGGCCAAGGTGACGCGCACCGCGGCCTGGGGGGCGCGCGTGGTGCTGGAAGGGACGAATTTCGCCGAGGCGACCGCGCATGCCGATGCGCTGTGCCGGCGCGAGGGGCGTGTCTTCGTCCCGCCCTATGACGATGCTGCGGTGATGGCGGGCCAGGGGACCTTCGCCCTGGAACTGCTGGAGGATGCGGGGGCGCTGGACATGCTGGTGGCGCCGATCGGCGGCGGCGGGCTGCTGGCGGGTGCTGCGGTGGTGGCGCGCGCGCTGCGGCCGGAGATGGACGTGATCGGCGTGCAGGTGGAGAGCTATTCCTCGCTGTCCGCATTTCCGGGCGACGAGATCATGCCGCCGGGCGGGGCCACGATCGCCGAGGGCATCGCGGTGCTGCAGATCGGGCGCAAGCCGCTGTCGGTCATCCGCGAGCATGTCGGCCGCGTGCTGGTGGTGCCGGAGCGCGCGGTGGAGGACGCGATCACCCTGATGGCCGAAGGGGCCAAGCAGGTCAGCGAGGGGGCCGGGGCCAGCGCGCTGGCGGCGATACTGACCTATCCGGAGCTGTTTCGCGGCAGGTGGGTGGCGCTGCCGGTGACGGGGGGCAATATCGACAGCCGCATCCTGGCCAACACGCTGCTGCGCTCGCTGCTGCGCGACGGGCGGCTGCTGTGCCTGAAGATGGAGATTCCGGACCGGCCGGGCATTTTGGCCGATATTTCGCGCACGATCGGTGATGCCGGGGGCAATATCCTGGAAGTGTCGCACCAGCGGCTGTTCACCGTGCCGAGCGTGCAGGCGGCGGAACTGGAAGTGATGATCGAGGCGCGCGACCCGGCGCACGCGCAGGAGATCATGGGCGAACTGGCCAAGACCTATATCGTGCGGCGGGTTTAAGGGTGGCGGGGCCTTGCGGTCCCCGCCGCCCCCCGGCGCCGGCCGTCAGGCGGCGTGGTGTTCGTCGAGGGTGAATCCGACCTTGAGCGTGACCTGATAGTGGCTGACGCGGCCGTCGACGACGTGGCCGCGCGTGCTGATGACCTCGAACCAGCGGATGGCGTGCAGGCTGTCGGCCGCGCGGGCCAGGCCGCCCGCGATCGCGGCCTCGATCGATTCGGGGGACGAGCCGACCAGTTCGACGACCTTGTAGGTATGTCCGGACATTGTTCTTCTCCTTGTCCTGGGGGAAGAACGATGTGCCGCGCGGTGGGTTGCCAGGGGGCGGGTTGCCAGGGAATGGCCTGCCTGGGAAAGGCGGGGGCGGACTATTTGGTGCCGAACAGACGATCGCCGGCGTCGCCCAGGCCCGGGCGGATATAGCCGTGATCGTCCAGTTCGCGGTCGATCGCGCAGGTGACGATCTTGACGTCCGGATGGGCGGCGGCGAGATGGGCGACGCCTTCAGGCGCGGCGAGCAGGCAGACGAAGACGATCTGCCGCGCCCCGGCCGTCTTCAGCCGGTCGATGGCCGCCGCCGCGCTGTGGCCGGTGGCCAGCATCGGATCGACGACGATGCAGACGCGCTCGCCGATATCGTCGGGCAGTTTCATGTAGTATTCGATCGGTTCCAGCGTCGTCGGATCGCGGAACAGGCCGATATGGCCGACGCGCGCCGCCGGCACCAGGTCGAGCATGCCGTCCAGGATTCCGTTGCCGGCGCGCAGGATCGACACCAGGCAGAGCTTCTTGCCCGACAGGAGATGGCCCTGGGTGCGTTCCAGCGGCGTGTCGATGTCCACCGTTTCGAGCGGCAGGTCGCGCGTGGCCTCGTAGGCCATCAGCAGGCTGAGTTCACGCGTCAGGCGGCGGAAGCCGGCGGTCGAGGTCGTGGCCTGGCGCAGGCGGGTGAGCTTGTGCTGGACCAGCGGGTGGTCGAGCACGACCACCGAGGCGGCCGAGGGGGCGGCGGCCGAGGGAGGCGCGTTGCTGTGTGCGGTCATGGGGCCCTTACTAAAAGCAGATGTCGCGCGGGGGAAGACCGGAGGCGCGCGCCGGATCAGGCCGGGTCGGGCACGAAATCCAGCGCGACCCCGTTGATGCAGTAGCGCTGCCCGGTCGGGCGCGGGCCGTCGGGGAAGACGTGGCCCAGATGGCCCTTGCAGGACGCGCAATGGACTTCGAGCCGGGTCATGCCGTGGCTGGTGTCGGTCTGGGTTTCCACCGCACCGGGCAGGGCGTCGTAATAGGACGGCCAGCCGCTGCCGCTTTCATACTTGGTTTCCGAGCGGAAGAGCGGCGCGTTGCAGGCGGCGCAGCGATACAGGCCGGTGCGCTTTTCGAAATTCAGCGGGCTGGAGCCCGGGCGTTCGGTCCCATGCCCATGCATCACCCGGATTTGTTCGGGCGTGAGCGTGCCGCAGAGGGGGGCGGTCTTTCCGGTCATCCTGCATTCTCCATCAGATGGCTGCCGCCGGGCTGGCGGATGGCTGCCGCCGGCGGGCGGATGGCTGCCGCCGAACGGGCGGGTCGGCATCTTTCGGTCGGCGAGACATTCGCAAGCCAGTTATTTGGTGTCATCATGCGCCAAAATCACGGGAGAGAACATCCATGTCCGAGCAGACTTTTCCCCTTCCCCGGCGCCCCGTCATGCTGGTCATCCTGGATGGATTCGGCTGGCGCGAGGACCCGTCGGACAATGCCGTGCGCGCGGCCGCGACCCCGGCATTCGACCGGCTGTGGCAGGAAGGGCCGCGGGCGTTCCTGAAGACCTGCGGCGCGGATGTCGGCCTGCCGGACGGGCAGATGGGCAATTCCGAGGTCGGGCACCTGAATATCGGCGCCGGCCGGGTGGTGATGCAGGAATTGCCGCGCATCTTCGCGGCCATTCGCGACGGCAGCCTGGCGGCCAATCCGGCGCTGGCCGCGCAGATCGCCGCCCTGAAGCAGAGCGGCGGGACCTGCCACCTGATGGGGCTGGTGTCGCCCGGGGGCGTGCATTCCCACCAGGACCATGCGGTGGCGCTGGCGAAGATCGTGGCCGAGGCCGGGGTGAAGGTGGCGTTCCACGTCTTTACCGACGGGCGCGACACGCCGCCGCATGCGGGCCGCGATTATGTCGCGAAACTGCGCGCCGCGCTGCCGGACGGGGTGAGCCTGGCGACGATTTCCGGCCGTTATTTCGCCATGGACCGCGACAAGCGCTGGGAGCGGGTCGAGAAGGTATACGACGCGATCGTCTCGGCCGAGGGGCCGCGCGGCGACGACCCGCTGGCGGTGCTGGAGGCGGCGTACCAGGCGGGGACGACCGACGAGTTTTTGCCGCCGACGGTGCTGGACGGCTATGCCGGGATGAAGGACCGCGACGCGATCCTGTCCTTCAATTTCCGCGCCGATCGCATCCGCCAGTTGCTGGATGCGCTGCTGGAGCCGGATTTTACCGGATTTGCCCGCAAGCGCGTGGTGCGCTTCGCCTCGGCGGTCGGCATGACGCGCTATAGCGACACGCTGGCGCGGCTGATCGGCGTGCTGTTTCCGCCGCAATCGCTGGACGACCTGCTGGGCGAGGTGGTGTCGCGGGCCGGGCTGCGCCAGTTGCGCATGGCCGAGACCGAGAAATATCCGCACGTCACCTATTTCCTGAACGGGGGCAAGGAGGCGCAGCTTCCGGGCGAGGACCGGATCATGGTGCCGTCGCCGAAAGTGGCGACCTATGACCTGAAGCCGGAAATGTCGGCGCCGGAACTGACCGAGAAGGCGGTCGCGGCGATCGAGAGCGGCGCGTACGACCTGATCGTCCTGAATTACGCCAATGCCGACATGGTGGGCCATACCGGCGTGTTCGGCGCCGCGGTGAAGGCCGTCGAGGCGGTGGACCGGGGGCTGAAGCGGCTGGTGGAGGCGGTGCATCGCCAGCGCGGGGCGCTGCTGGTCACGGCGGACCATGGCAATGCCGAGATGATGTTCGACCCCGAGACCGGCGGCCCGCACACCGCCCACACGCTGAACGTGGTGCCGGTGGTGCTGAGCGGCGTGCGCGAGGCGGAACTGCACGACGGGCGGCTGGCGGATATCGCCCCCACCCTGCTGGCGCTGATGGGCCTGCCGAAGCCGGACGCCATGACCGGGCAGTCCCTGCTGGTCGAGAAGCACGGATACTGATCCGTCCGGGCCTGCTGGCGGCGGCCTTTCTGCCGGCCGCCCTGTTGCCGGCTGCGTTGTTGCAGGCCGCCTGGGCGGCGGCGAATCCCGTGCATCGCCATTCGGCGCATCGTGCCGGGCGGGGCGCCGCCGCCGACGCGGCGGCCGAGGCGGCGCGGCGGGCGGTGGAGCAGGCCCGCGCGGCGCAGCGGGCGCTGATCGCCCGCCAGCAGGCGCAGGCCCGCGACCTGACCGCCCGCGCGGCCGCCCGCGCGGCGGCGGAAGCGCGGGCGCGGGACGATGCGGCGCGGGCAGCCGTTTTGTCGGCGGCGACGATCGACGCCACCGCGCAATTGCAGCAGACCGAGCAGCAGACCGCCGAACTGGCCGACCGGGTGGGCGCGCTGCATGCCGAGCAGGCGCGGCTGCGCGCCGAACTGGCCCGGGATTCGGCGGCGATCGGGCCGATGCTGCCACTGGCCGCCCGGCTGGCGCGCTATCCGGCCGACACGCTGCTGGCCGCCCCCGTGCCGCCGGACCATGCGATCACCGGGCTGCTGGTGGTGCGGGGGCTGTCGGCGCAACTGGAGCAGCGGGCGGATGCGATCCGCGAGCGGCGCGCGGTGCTGGCGCAACTGGACGCGCAGGCGGCGCAGGAGGGGGCGCGGCTGGACGCGCTGCAGCGGCTTCAGGCGGCGCAGCGCGACAGCGTGTCGCGCGCGGCGCGCGCCGCGCGCCTGACGCAGCGCCGGTCGCGCGACGCCGCGTCGCTGGCGGCGCGCCAGGCGGAGGACGCTGCGCGGCAGGCCACCAGCCTGCAGGATGCGGTGGCGCGGATCGAGGCGCTGGAACAGGCGGCGGAGGCGCGGCTGGAACAGGCCGCCCAGGCGGCCACGCGCGCCCACCGCGCCGACGAGGCCGCCGCCGCCCATGCCCGCGCCGAGGCGATCGCCCAGGGCCCCGGACCCGGGTTGAGTGCCGTGCCGGCCGGACGTCCGGCCGGGCGGGGCGCGCCGGTGGCCGGGACGATCGTCACCGGCTGGGGGGCGGCGACCGAGGCGGGGCCTGCGACGGGCATCACCTATGCGCCGCCGTCGGGGGCCACGGTGCGCGCGCCCTGTGCCGGGCAGGTCGATTTCGCCGGTGCCTTCCGGTCCTATGGCCAGATGGTCATCCTGGATTGCGGGCGGCATTACCGGTTCGTGCTGGCGGGGATGGGGTCGCTGGACGTGTCCGCCGGGCAGAGCCTGGCGAAGGGAGCGCCGATGGGGACCATGCCCGGCTGGTCGGGCGGGGGTGGACCGGGCGGGGGTGGATCGGGCGGGGGCAAATCGGGCGGGGGCGGGCGGCCGAGCCTGTTCGTGCAGTTGCGGCGCGGCGGCGCTGTGATCGACCCTGCGCCGTTCCTGTAGGGTGGGTGGTTGCGGTTGGCTGTTTCCGCCCGGAGCGAGTTCGGTATAAGATTGTCGGATGACGCCGGCGCAGGCCGGTGTCGGGCGCGCCCCGTGGCGCGCGGCCGACCGCACCCGGGCCGAAGCCAGGGGCGGCGTTATTCGGGAGACGAGACGGCATGAGGTTCCGCACCGGCCTGCTGCTTGGTGGCGCCTTTCTGGCAGGCATTGCGGCTGGTCCGCAGATTTCGCAGCTTTCGTATGTCGGCGGCGGCCTGACGCCGCACGCCCTGGCGGAGAGCCTGGCGAAGGACAGCGATTCGCCGGCCGAGAATTTCCGGCTGCTGTCGCTGTTCGGCCATGTGCTGGAGCAGGTGAAGGCGAATTACGTCGAGCCGGTATCGAATCGCGACCTGATCATCAATGCGCTGAACGGCATGCTGAGCGGGCTGGACCCGCATAGTTCGTACATGACCGAGAAGCAGTACGGCGACCTGCAGGTCCAGACCAAGGGCGAGTTCGGCGGGCTGGGGCTGGAGGTGCAGGGCGAGGACAACCACATCCGCGTCGTCTCGCCGGTCGACGACACGCCGGCCGCGCGGGCCGGGATCAAGCCGGGCGACTTCATCGTCGCGATCGACGGCAAGAACATCGACGGCCTGCCGCTGGACGAGGCGGTGGAGCGGATGCGCGGCAAGCCGGACACCAAGATCACCCTGACGCTGATCCGCGAGAAGACGCCCAAGCCGATCGTCGTGACCATGACCCGCGCGATCATCCACCTGCAGGTGATCCGTTCGGCGCTGTACGACACGGTCGGCTATATCCGCATCGCGCAGTTCAACGAGGAGACCTCCCCCGGGCTGGAGGCCGCGTACCGCAAGCTGAAGGCCGAATCCCACGGCAGGCTGAGCGGGCTTGTGGTGGATCTGCGCTCGGATCCGGGCGGGCTGCTGAACCAGGCGATCGAGGTCGGATCGGATTTCATCCGCAATGGCGAGATCGTGTCGACCCGGGCGCGGCATCCGCAGGACAGCCAGCGCTGGGACGCGCACGGCACCGACATCACCGGCGGGCTGCCCATCGTGGTGCTGATCAACGGCGGATCGGCCTCGGCCAGCGAGATCGTCGCGGGCGCGCTGCAGGACCATCAGCGGGCGGTGCTGGTGGGCGAGAAATCCTTCGGCAAGGGGTCGGTGCAGACGATCCTGCCGATACCGGGCGACGGGGCGCTGCGCCTGACGACCGCGCGCTATTACACGCCGTCGGGGCGGTCGATCCAGGGGCTGGGGATCGTGCCGGACGTGACGGTGCATGAGAGCCGCGACGATCCGGCCTATAGCATCCGCGAGGCGGACCTGGCGCACATCATCAAGAACCAGGGCGGCAACACCACCAAGCCGCCGCCGCGCACCGACCTGCCGGCGATCGCGGCCACGATCCCGGCCGAGCCGCCGGCGAACTGGCCGTCCTTCGACCCGACCAAGCCGGCGACCGACTTCCAGTTGCAGCAGGGGCTGAAGATCGTCCGCGCCATGGCGGCGGGACCGCGTTCGGCCGATGCCGGGACCGGGACGGGAGCGGTCACCGAGGCGTCGCGGCATGAATGATGCCGGGTTGCCCGGTCAGCGTCCCCTGCCCTATCGCCGGAATGTCGGGGCCATGCTGTTCAATCCGCTGGGGCAGGTGCTGATCGGGCGGCGCAGCGACATGCCCGGGGCCGGCGGGCCGCTGAGCCAGGGCGTGTGGCAATGCCCGCAGGGCGGCATCGATGCCGAGGAGGCGCCGGACGCGGCGGTGCTGCGCGAACTGCGCGAGGAGATCGGCACGGACGCCGCCGTCATCATGGGCGCGCACCCCGAATGGCTGAGCTATGATTTCCCGGCGGCGCTGATCGGCCGCGCGATGGGCGGGCGCTATCGCGGCCAGACGCAGAAATGGTTCGCCCTGCGCTTCGTCGGGCGGGACGACGAGATTCGGCTGGACAGCCATCTGCCGGCGGAATTCGATGCCTGGCAATGGATCGACCTGCCGACGCTGCCCGAGCGCAATGTCGGCTTCAAGCGCGATATCTACCGGATCCTGGTCCGGGACTTCGCGCCCTATGCGCGGCCCGCCTGACGCCGCAGCGCGGGCAGGACGTGCCGGGTGAGCAGCGGCGCGAGGGGGACCGATACGGTATCGTCGGGCCCGGTTCCGTCGGACGGGACCCTGTCGAGATCATACCACAGCATCTGCGCGATTTCCGCGCCGATGCGGGGCACGCCATCCAGCATGCCGCGATAGACCGTGGCGTGGACGGTGCGGCCCGGTTCGTTGGCCGCGGGGGCGACGAACCGGCCGAGCAGGACCACGCCGGCATGCGTGAGGCCGCAGCCCAGTTCCTCGGCCAGTTCGCGGGTCAGGGTTTCGGTGGCGTGTTCGCCCGGCTCGGCCTTGCCGCCCGGGAGCATGAAGGCGCTGGTGCCGCGCTTGCGCACCAGCAGCAGCGCGCCGCCATAGAGGATCGCCGCGGCGACGACGCGGATCGTCCCGTCTGAGCCGGATGGGGCGGGAGCGGCCTGGTCTTCCATGCGCGATGCCCGCCGCTCAATATCCGCCGCTCAATGTCCACCGCCGCTGGGTCGGCCGCCGCCGCGGATCGGCGAGAGCAGGAAGCAGAACGGCACCACCATGAAGGCGCCCATCCCCAGGATCATGAACAGCTCGTTATAGGCCAGCATCGAGATCTGGCGCGTATATTCGACATAGAGATGCTGCCGGGCCGTGGCCTCGATCGCGGCGGGGGCCACGCCGTGCGCGGCGGCGAATTGCCGCGCCCGGGCCAGATAGTCGAGATAGGGCTGCCGGAACGGCGTCATCCAGTGCACCATCTGCGACTGATGGGCCTGACGCAGGTTGGTGATCATCGCCGTCGAGCCGGAAATCGCGATCGAGCCCAGCACGTTGCGCGCCATGCTGTACAGCGCCGAGGCATCGGCGTTCAGGGCGCGCGGCAGGGTGGCGTAGGTGATCGTCGAGATCGGCACGAAGAGGAAGGCCAGGCTGGCGGTCTGGCTCATGCGGAACAGGACCAGGTGGCGGAAATCGATCGTGGGCGTCAGGTGCGCCGAGAGGAACATCGACACGCCCATGAAGGCGAAGCCGAAGGCGATCAGGGCGCGCAGGCTGAAGAATTTCATCAGCCGCCCGATGATCGGGATCAGGATGATGACGGCGACGCCGCCCGGCGACAGGACGAAGCCCGCCAGGGTGGCCGTGTAGCCGATCACCTGCTGGGCGAATTGCGGCACGATGACCGCCGAGGCGTAGAGCAGCGCGCCGACCGCGCCGATCAGCGCCGTGCCGGTGGCGAAATTGCGGTCCTTGAAGACGCGCAGATCGACCGCCGGCCGCTTGGCCGTCAGCAGCCAGAGGACCGCCCCGCCGATGCCCAGCACCGCGAAGGTCGCGGTGGTGCGGATCATGGACGAGCCGAACCAGTCATCGTCCTCGCCCCGGTCGGCGGTGACTTCGAGGCAGCCGAAGCCCACGGCGATCAGGCTGATGCCCACGATGTCCAGCGGGGCCTTCTGCTTGCGCGCCCACGGGGGGTCGTCGAGCAGCAGCGAGATCGCGAAGGTCGCGGCCAGGCCGATCGGCACGTTGATGAAGAAGATCCAGCGCCAGGAATAATTGTCGGTGATCCAGCCGCCCAAAGCCGGGCCGAGGACCGGCCCCACGATCGTGGCGATCGCCGTGAGCCCGAAGGCGGCGGCGCGCTTTTCGGGCGGGAACGTGTCCAGGATGATCGATTGCTGGTTCGGCTGCAGGCCGCCGCCGAAGAAGCCCTGCATCAGGCGGAAGATGATCAACTGCGTCAGGCTGCCCGAAATGCCGCACAGGAAGGACGACACCGAGAACATGAAGATGCAGATCAGAAAATAGCGCTTGCGCCCCAGCAGCTTGCCCAGCCAGCCGGAGATGGTCAGCACGATGCCGTTCGCCACCAGGTAGGAGGTGAGCGCCCAGGTGGCGTCGTCGTAGCTGGAGGAGAGCGAGCCCGCGATATGCGGCAGGGACACGTTGACGATGGTGGTGTCCAGGATTTCCATGAAGGCCGCGACCGTGACCACGACCGCGATCAGCCACGGGTTGCCCCGCGGCTTCCAGGGCTCTTCCGCCCCGGCCGGGGCGGCTGGGGGGGAATCGGTGCTCACCGCGTATGCACCGTCGGCTCGACGGACATGCCCAGCGACAGCGGCCGGTCGGCGCGCAGGCCGCTGTCAATCAGGATCTTCACCGGGACGCGCTGGACGATCTTGACGAAGTTGCCGGTGGCGTTTTCCGGCGGGAAGGCGCTGAAGGTGGCGCCGGTGCCGAGCTGGATCGAATCCACGTGGCCGCGCAGCCGGAGCGACGGGTAGGAATCGACCGCGATATCGACCGTCTGCCCCGGGCGCATGTCGGTGATCTGCGTTTCCTTGTAGTTGGCCGTCACCCACATTTCGGGCTCGACGATCGAGAAGAGGGCCTGGCCCTCGGAGACGAAGCTGCCGCGTTCGATGCTGCGCTGCGAGATCCAGCCGTCATGCGGGGCGCGGATCTCGGTCCAGCCGAGATTCAGGACGGCCTGGGCGAGCTGGGCCTGGGCCTGGGCCGTCTGGGCGTCATACTGGCTGACGCGGGTCTGGGTGGTCTGGATATTGGCCTGCACCGGCTCGGCGATGGCGAGATTGCCCTGGGCCTGGAGCAACTGGGCGCGGGCGGCCTGCAGCGCGGCGGTGGCGTAGTCGATATCCTGCTGCGTGGTGGCGGCGCGGGCGACCGCGTGCTGGCGGCGATAATCGGTTTCGGCCCGGAATTGCTGGGCCTGGGCGGCCAGGAGCTGGCCCTGGGCGGCGGTCAGCCGGCCGGGAAAGTCCTTCTGCGCCACCAGCAGGCCGTACTGGGCGCCCGCCGCCTGGGCGCGCGCGATGTCCAGCGTGGCCGCGGCATTGTCGCGCGCCGCGCGATAGTCGCGGTCGTCGATCCGGGCGAGGAGCTGGCCGGCATGGACGAACTGGTTGTCGTTGACCAGCAGTTCGGTGATGTAGCCGCGGACATGCGGGGCGATCGTCACCGCGCGGCCGGCGACGAAGGCGTCGTCGGTTTCGATGTCGTAGCGGGTCAGGAACCAGTGGACCCCCGCCCCGACGGCGACGATCGCGACGAAGGCCAGCAGCCCGATCCGGATCGCGGGGTTGGCTTTCCTGGGCTTGGGAGTCTTCCCGGACGCGTCGTCCGGCTTGCCGCCTGAACTTGCGCCGTCTTGATCGGCCATGCGATTCCTCTTGCTTCCAGCGTGTGCCGCGAACGGAATCACGCGGCGGGCCCGTTTCCGCCCCGCCGTGGCCGCCGCCGCCCCGTTGACCGAACCGGTCGGTCAATCCATGACACGAAGAGTCCGATCCATCAACCGCCCCCCGAAGGCGGAAGCGCGAAAAAAAATGCGCGCCCGCCGGGGGGCGGGGCGCGCATGAACAGGTCAACCGGTTGTTTTAAAAGATATTTATGGATGGTCTATAATTCAAAGGCCTGGGTACGGACCATGCGGGCATACAGGCCGTTGGCTTCGACCAGTTCGGCGTGGGTGCCGCATTCGACACCTTGTCCGTCGGCCAGCACCACCACCAGGTCGGCGGAGCGCACGGTCGAGAGGCGGTGGGCGACCACGATGGTGGTGCGGCCGCGCCGCAGATGGGCCAGCGCGTGCTGGACCAGGGCCTCGCTTTCGCTGTCGAGCGCGCTGGTGGCCTCGTCCAGCAACAGGACGCGGGGGTCGCGCAGCAGGGCGCGGGCCAGGGCGACGCGCTGGCGCTGGCCGCCCGACAGGCGCTGGCCGCCCGGCCCGACCCGGGTGGCGAAGCCGTCGGGCAGGGTGTCGATGAAGGATTCCGCCGCGGCGGCCCGGGCGGCGGCGCGGATATCGGCGTCGGTCGCGGCGGGGCGGCCGATGCGGATATTCTCGGCCACCGACAGGTCGAACAGCATCGTGTCCTGGCTGACATAGGCGATGGCGTCGCGCAGGTCGGCCAGGCGCAGCGCGCGCAGGTCGATGCCGTCCAGCCGGATGCGGCCGGCGCTGACATCGTGCAGGCGGGGGATCAGCGACAGGGCGGTGGATTTGCCGGCCCCCGAGGGGCCGACCAGCGCCACGGTCAGGCCGGGCCGGGCCTCGAAGCTGAGCCCGTCGAGGCCGACGCGGCCGTCCGGATAGCGGAAGGAGGCGGCTTCGAAACACAGATGGCCGTTGCCGGCCGGCAGCGCGAGCGCGTCGCCGGCCTCGACGACGTCGGCCGGTTCGTCGAGCACGGCGAAGATGCGCACGAGACCGGCCAGCCCTTCCTGCAGGGCGGCGTTCAGCGAGCCCAGCGCGCGCAGCGGCCGGGCGGCCAGCAGCAGGGCGGCGACGAAGCCGGAGAAATCGCCCAGGGTCGCGCCGCCGAGCGCCGCGCGCCAGCCGGCGAAGCCGAGCACGGCGGCGACCGCGCTGCCGCCCAGTACCTCGAGCAGCGGATCGACCCGCGCGCGGCCGCGGGCGATGCGCATCAACGCATGCTGCAGCAGGTCGAGCGCGTGGCTGACCCGGCGTTCCTCGCTGCCCTCCAGGCGGTAGACGCGCACCGTGCGGGCCTGCGCGAAGCTTTCGGTCAGCAGGGCCGAGGTTTCGCCCATGCGTTCCTGCATGCCGCCCGAGGCGCGGCGGACCCGCTTGCCCAACCGCTGGATCGGCACGGCGGCGATCGGATACAGCACCGCCGCGATCAGGCTGAGTTCCCAGTCCATGTAGAACATCGACACCACCAGGCCGGCGACGGTGACCACGTCGCCAAGCGAATTGGTGGCGCGGATCATCGCCTCGCGGATCGCCACCGCGTCGGTGGTGAAGCGGGCGGCCAACTGGGCCGGGGCCTCGCGCTCGATCCGCGCGATGTCGGTATGGACCAGGTGGGCGAACATCGTGCCCTGGAGGCCGCGGATGACGATCAGCACCAGGTTCTGCACCGCCACCGTCTGGGCGTATTGCGACAGGGCCTTGGCCGCCGTGATCATCACCACCAGGGCCGGCACCTGGTAGAGGATGCGCGGGTCATGGGCGGCGAACATGTCCAGCGCGCGCTGGATGACCAGCGGATAGAGGCCGGTCAGCGACGCCATCAGCACCGTCAGCACGAGCACCGAGACGATGCGGCCGCGATGTTTGCGGACTTCCTCGCGCCACAGGCGGCGCAGCAGGGCGGTGGTGCCGTCCGGAGTGGTGGGGGCGGCCGGGAGGGAAGTGCTGGGAGGGGTGGCGGCATCGGGCGCGGCCGCGGATGGCGGCGCGCCGGGAGACGCAGGAGAGGACCGTGGCGGGATGACGTTCATGGGGCCCTTTAACAAGCAGTCCGCGGCGAGAAAAGTAATGGAACGTAATCGTAGGCCCGAATGCGCCGGACCGGGATGCTGCGGTTTCGCCGGTCAGGAGGGCGGTGGAGGCGCTGCCAGCAGCCGCGTCAGGCAGGCCAGGCAGTCGCGTCGCCCGGCATGGCAGCCCCCCGCCATCCACCAGGCGCGGAGCCGGGCCAGGATCTGTCCGACATGCGGCCCGGGGGCCGCGCCGGCAGCCAGCACGTCCCGCCCGGCCACGGGGAAGACCGGACGCGGGCGGGCCAGCAGGTCGGCGCGCAGCGCGTCCCAGTCCGGCGACGGGGCGCCCAGCCGTTGCGCCTGTTCGCGCCAGCTTCGGCGGACCAGGGCATCGGCCGGCTCATCGGCCAGCAGCCGGCGGCGGGCGTCGTCGTCCGATGCCGGATCGGGGGCCGGGCCGGCGCGCATGGCGGCCAGGGACGCGGCCTCGGCCCGCGAGAGGCGCAGGCGGGCGGCCAGATCCCCGGCCGGGGCCCGGGCGAGCACGCCCAGGCGCAGGACCGGATCGGGCGGCGCGCCGCAGGCGAGCAGGCGCTCCAGGGCAGGAATGTCGTAAGTTGGAACGTCGTGTCCCTGCCCGGCGTCGCTCGGGGGCAGCAGGCGTGCCAGGACGCCCGTCCGGTCCATGAGGCGCAGCGTCTCGACCAGCGCGGGGCCGGCCAGGATGCGGCGCAGTTCGGACCAGACGCGTTCGGCGGACAGGCGGGACAGGCCGCCGGTCTCTGCCGTGGCCGCCGCCACGATCGCCGCCATGGCCGGGGCGTCGGGCGTGCCGCGCCCGTAGCGGGCATGGAAGCGGAAGAAGCGCAGGATGCGCAGCGCATCCTCGGCGATGCGGATGGCGGCGTCGCCGACGAAGCGCACATGCCCGGCATCCAGGTCGGCGCGGCCGCCGAAATAATCGTGCAGCACGCCATCGCGGCCACAGGACATGGCGTTGATGGTGAAGTCGCGCCGGGCTGCGTCCTCGGCCCAATCACCGGTCCAGGCGACGACCGCGTGGCGGCCGTCGGTCCGTTCGTCGCGGCGCAGGGTGGTGATTTCATAGGGCCGGCCGTCGAGCACGGCGGTGACCGTGCCGTGGGCGAGGCCGGTCGCCACCACCTTGATCCCCGCTTGGCGCAGCAGGTCCAGCACGCGGTCGGGGGATTCGGGCGTGGCGAGATCGAGATCGGCGACCGGGTGGTGCGCGATCAGGTCGCGCACCACCCCGCCCACCAGCCGGGCCTGCGGCAGGACCTGCCACAGGCGGCACAGGCCCGCGTAGCCTTCGGGCAGGGACGCCGCCAGGCGGCCGAGCAGGTCGTCGTCCGCCAGATCGTCGTCTCCTGCCCCGGTCCGATCGCCGCCCGCCGGATCGCGGGTCACGCGGGGAAATCTTCCTGGGGGAGGTCTTCCTGGGGGAGGTCCGCCGGGGACAGGCGCGAAAGGGGGAAGAAGACGTTCTGGCTCCAGACCCCCAGGCAGGGTACGCCGCGGCAGGCGCCGGGCACCGCGAGGGCGGCGAGTTCGTAATAGACCGCGCGGGCGATCCGGGCCTGGATGGCGTAGTCGCCCGCGCCGTCGCGCACATGCAGGTAGGGGACCGGCCCGGCGCCGCAATCCGCGCCGGGCATGTCCCAGTCCGCGTGGATCGGGTGGTCGGGGCCGGCGCAGACCACCAGGTCGACATTGGTGCGGAAGGACAGGACCTGGTCGCGGCCGCAGCCGGTCCAGTGCAGTTCGACCGCGACCAGGGGCGCGTCCTCGACCGTGATGGTGCCGCGTTCGGTGGGGGTTTCCAGCCAGTAGGCGCCCTGCGCGTCGCGCGTGAGCACCGAGGCGAACAGGCAGATCATCGGCTTGCGGCGGATGGGCGTGCCGCGATACAGCCAGGTGCCGTCGCGCTTGACGAGGAACGGCAGCGGGCCGCAGGGGTCGGCGTCCGCAGCGCGGCGCGGCGGGACGGGCGGCATGACGGAGGGCCCCAAGGCTGGCATCACAGCGGGCATCACTGGGGGCGTCACGGTGGGCCGGCAAGGCAGCGCGGCGCCGGCCGACGCACTGGTCAACAGCCCAGCCGGCGCCCTGGCGGCGCCCATGTCGTGATCGTCAGCCAACTGCCTCTACCCACGCCCGTTGAACCATTCGTCCCGATATAGGGATCATCACCAGCTTGATGAACCCCCCCGGCTTGATGAAACCTTGATGAAACCCCCAGACATGTCAGATTGAAGAGATGACGATATCGGACGCCCTGCCCCATGCCACCGCACCGGATGCGACGCGCGCCCCGCCCCCGGCGGCCCCCGAGGCGGCCCCCGGGATCGATACCGGCATCGCCGGCGACGTCGCAGGCGACATTGCCCTGGCCGACCGGCTGGGCGCCAGCCTGCAGGCCGCGCGGGCCGAGATCGGGCGGATCATCCATGGCCAGGGCGCGGTGATCGACCAGACCCTGGTCAGCATCCTGGCCGGGGGCCACACGCTGCTGGTCGGCGCACCGGGACTGGGCAAGACCAAGCTGGTCACCACGCTGGGCATCGTGCTGGGGCTGGATGCGCGGCGTGTGCAGTTCACGCCCGACCTGATGCCGTCGGACATCACCGGCAGCGAGATCCTGGACGAGGACGAGCATGGGCATCGCAGCTTCCGCTTCGTGCGCGGGCCGGTCTTCTGCCAGTTGCTGATGGCCGACGAGATCAACCGCGCCAGCCCGCGCACGCAATCGGCGCTGCTGCAGGCGATGCAGGAGCACCGGGTGGCGATCGCCGGCACCGACCACGCGCTGCCCAGCCCGTTCCATGTGCTGGCCACCCAGAACCCGATTGAACAGGAAGGGACCTATCCGCTGCCGGAAGCGCAACTGGACCGGTTCATGCTGCAGATTCCGCTGACCTTTCCCGACGCGGCCGCCGAGCGGACCATGCTGCTGGCCACCACGGGAGCCGAGGACGCGGCGCCGGTGCCGGTGCTGAGCGACCGCGCGCTGGCCGAGGCGCAGCGCCTGGTGCGCGCGCTGCCGGTCGGCGACAAGGTGGTGGACGCGATCGTGCGGCTGGTGCGCGAAGCCCGGCCCGAGACCACCAGCGACCCGCGCCTGCGCGAGGCGCTGGCATGGGGGCCGGGCCCGCGCGCGGCGCAGGCGCTGATGCTGACCAGCCGGGCGCGGGCGCTGATGGACGGGCGCCTGTCCCCCAGCATCGACGACATCGCCGCCCTGGCGCGGCCGGTGCTGGCGCACCGCATGGCCCTGAGCTTTGCCGCCCGGGCCGAGAACAGGAGCCTGCCCGAACTGATCGACGGCTTGCTGGGCACCCTGGACTGATTGCCGCGGTGACGCGATCCGCCATCCTGCGCCGCCTTCTGGCGCGCGTCCGGCCGTGGTCGGACGGCGTGGCCTTGCGGGAACCCGAGTCCCGTGCCGCGCCATCGGGTGCCCCGCCGCTGCCGCCGGCGGCTGGAACTTTGGCACCAGAGACCTTGGCACCAGATACCCTGGCGGCGGAGACCCTGGCAGCAGAGACCCTGGCAGCACGCATGCCTGACCTGCTGCTGGCGGCGCAGCGGATCGCGGCCAGCCTGACCGCCGGGCGGCATGGGCGGCGGCGGGCGGGCCCGGGCGAGGATTTCTGGCAGTTCCGCCCCGCCCAGCCGGGCGAGCCGGTCACCCGCATCGACTGGCGGCAATCGGCGCGGAGCGCCCGCGCCTATGTCCGCGAAACCGAGGCCGAGGCGGCGCAGACCGTGTGTCTGTGGTGCGACCCCAGCGCGTCGATGCGCTGGCGTTCCGGCCGGACGCTGCCGTCCAAGGCCGAGCGGGCGGTGCTGATGGGCCTGACATTGGGAGCGGTGCTGCTGCGCGCGGGGGAGCGGGTGCGGCTGCTGGACGCAACGGCCACGATCGACGTCGCGCCGGGCGGGCGGGCGGCGCTGGAGCGGCTGGGGGTGGCGATGCTGCGCGCCATGATTGCGGCGCCCGACAATGTGGCGTTGCCGCATCCGGAGCAGGTGCCCCGCCATGCGCGGGTCGTGCTGCTGACCGATGGGCTGATCGGGGATGGGCCTCTGGCGCGGATGCTGCGCGGACTGGCGGCCCGGCCGGCGCGGGCCCATCTGCTGCTGGTCAACGACCCGGCCGAGGCCGGCCTGCCCTATGGCGGGCGCGTCCGCTTTGCCGGGCTGGAGGACGAAGCGGAGATGACCCTGTCGGGAGTCGAGGGGGTGCGCGCCGCCTATCGCGACGCCTTTGCGCGGCACCAGGCGGACCTGGCCGCGCTGTGCCGCGCCACCGGGCATGACATGATCCGCCACCTGACCGACCAGAGGCCGGAGCAGGCGCTGCTGGCGCTGTATGAGGCCCTGTCGGAAAAGAATCCGTCGGAGAGAGGGTTCGGCCGCAGGGGATTCGGGCCATGATCTTCCAGGCGCCCTGGCTGCTGGCGGCGCTGGCGGTGCTGCCGGCGGTGTGGCTGCTGCTGCGCGCGCTGCCGCCGGCGCCGCGGCGGCAGGTCTTTCCGGCGATCATGCTGCTGCGCGGCCTGCATGCGAAGGCGACCGAGGCGGCCACCGCGCCGCCCTGGCTGCTTCTGCTGCGCTGCGCGGCGCTGGGGCTGATGATCGTCGGGCTGGCCGGGCCGGTGGTGCCGCGCCAGGCGGCCGATGACGCGCTGCCGGGCGATCCGCTGCTGGTCGTCGACGATGGGTGGGCCGCCGTGCCGGGCTGGCCGCGTCGACTGGCGGCGCTGGATGCCGTGCTGGACCGGGCGGCCCGCGCCGGGCGGCGGGCGCGACTGCTGACCACGGCGCCGGGGCCGGACGGCGTGGCGCCGGAGGCGGGCGCGGTGATGTCACCCGGCCTGCTGCGCGGCATGGTGGATACGATGCGGCCCATGCCGTGGGGCACCGATCGGGCGGAGGCGGCGCGGGCGCTGCGCCGTCTGGCGGCCGGCGGGTGGCGGGGGCCGGTGGTCTATGTCACGGACGGGCTGGCGGGGCCGGGCGATGCGGCGTTCGCCGCGGCACTCGCGGCGATCGGCCCGGTGCGGACCCTGCGCGCGCCCGAGGCGACGATCGCGGCGCTGATCCCCCCGCCCCAAAACGAGGCGTCCCGAAATGACGGGTCGCAGAATGACGGGTCGCAGAATGACGGGCTGCGGGTGGCGCTGGACGTGCTGCCGCAGCCGCAGCCGCGGCAATGGACCGTGCGGGCCGAAACGGCGGATGGCGGCGTGCTGGCGCTGGTGCCAGTTGCGGTGCCGGCGGGGGCGGACCGTGCGGCGGGCCGGGCCGCGATCCCGGTCGAGCTGCGCAACCGGATCGACCGGCTGGTGCTGCAGGAGATGCCGGGGCCGGCCGGGGTGCGGCTGCTGGACGAGGGCGACCGGCGGCGGCCGGTCGGGCTGATCGGCGTGGCGGAGACCGATACGCCGCTGGTGGGACCGCTGTTCTATCTGCGGCGGGCGCTGGCGCCGACGGCGGAACTGCGCGAGGGGAGCGTGGCCGGGCTGCTGGCGCGGCCGCTTTCGGTGCTGATCGCTCCGGACGGGGCGTTGGACAGCCCTGCCGCCCGCCAGGCCGTGGCCGGCTGGGTGCGCAGGGGCGGGATGCTGGTCCGCTTTGCCGGGCCGCTGCTGAATGCCGTGCCGGACGGCGCGCTGGCCGGCGCCCCCGACGCGGCGCCGGACGACGCGGACGGGGAAACCGCGGCGGCGCCCCCGCCGCGCGACGATCTGCTGCCCGTGCCGCTGATGGAGGGCGAGCGGCAACTGGGCGGGGCGATGTCCTGGGGCAAGCCGGAGCACCTGGCCCCCTTCCCCGACGAATCGCCCTTTCACGGGCTGGCGATCCCCGCGGACGTGACCGTGTCGCGCCAGGTGCTGGCGCGGCCGGGGCCGGAACTGGCCGACCATAGCTGGGCGCGGCTGGCCGACGGGACGCCGCTGGTCACTCATGCCGCGCTGGGGGCCGGCGAGATCGTGCTGTTTCATGTCACCAGCACCGCGGACTGGTCGGACCTGCCGCTGTCGGGCCTGTTCGTGGGGATGCTGCGCCGCCTGACCGAGCGCGCGGCCGGGGTGGAGACCCCGGCGGGGCACGCGATGCTCGCCCCCTACATGACGCTGGACGACGCGGCGGTGCTGGGCCCGCCGCCGCCCGGGGCGCGGGCGCTGGCGGCGGATGCGTTCGGCCGCGCGGCGGCGTCGGCCGCCCATCCGCCCGGGCTGTACGGCCCCCGCGCGGCGCGGCGGGCGCTGAACCTGGGCGATGCGGCCGGTCCACTGGCCGCGCAGGCGGCGATCGGCCGGACCATGAGCCTGAGCGGCGCGGCGCGCGACATCGTGCCGGGGCCGGACCTGGTGGCCGCCGGGCTGCTGCTGCTGGTGGCGGATGCGCTGCTGACGCTGCTGCTGCGGGCGGGACGGCTGGGTGGAAAGCGGGGCCGGGCGGTGCTGGGGCTGGCGGTATTGCTGGCGGGCGGGCCGGCCGCCTCCGCGCGGGCGGCGGAGGCGGTGCCGGGCGCCGCGCTGGAGACGCGGCTGGGATATGTCCTGACCGGGCATGCGGACGTGGACAACGTGTCGCGCGAGGGGCTGCAGGGCCTGTCGGATTATGCCAATGCCCGGACCTCGGCCGTGCTGGGCCATCCGGACGGGGTGGTGCCGGGGCGCGACGACCTGTCCTATTACCCCATGCTGTACTGGCCGGTCACGGCGGATGCGAAGGCCGATCCGGCGCGCAGCGCGGCGCTGAACGCCTATATGCGCCATGGGGGGATCCTGCTGATCGACGGGCAGGGGGTCGATCCCGCCAGCCCGGAGGCGGCGCATGACGATTTCGCGGCCCCGGCGCCGGGCAGCCTGGCGGCGCTGCGGCGGATGACCGAGGGGCTGGACGTTCCGCCGCTGACCCGGCTGACCGACCGGCACGTGCTGGCGCATACATTCTACCTGCTGCATGATTTTCCGGGCCGGTATGACGGGCTGCCGGTCTGGGTGGCGCGCGAGGGCGACAGCAGCAATGACGGGGTCAGCCCCGTGATCATCGGCGCCAGCGACTGGGCGCATGCCTGGGCGGTGGATGCGCAGGGCGACACGCCCTATGCCACCATGCCGGCCGGCGACGCGCAGCGCGTGACGGCGTACCGGTTCGGGGTGAACGCGGTGCTGTATGCGCTGACCGGCAATTACAAGGCCGACCAGGTCCATGTGCCGGCGCTGCTGCGGCGGCTGGGGGAATGACGATGCCCGGCCCGCACGTGCTGCGCCTCGATTTTACGGCGATCGATTATGCGCCGCTGGTGCCGGCGGCGGTCCTGTACGGGCTGGCGGCGCTGGTGGTGCTGGCCGGCGTCGCGGGGCTGGCGCGGCGGGCGCGCGGCACGCTGTGGCGCGTGGCGGCGGGCGCTGTGCTGCTGCTGTGGCTGGCGGGGCCCGAGCGCATTCGCGACGTGGGGCAGAGCCTGCCCGAGACCGCGCTGCTGGTGGTGGACCAGACGCCGTCGATGGCGATCGGCCAGCGCGCGGCGGTCGCCCGGCGCGCGGCGGAGCTGATCCAGGCGCAGGCGGCGCGCCTGCCGGGGCTGTCGGTCCGCATGGTGACGGTGCGCGGCGGCCGCCATGACGGCACGCGCCTGTTCGCGGCGCTGGACGAGGCGGCGGCGGACATTCCGCCCGCGCGGCTGGCCGGCGCGATCCTGGTGACGGACGGGCAGGACCACGATCTGCCGTCCGTGCCGCCGGAGCGGCTGCGCCCGGCGGGCGCCGACGGGCGCCGCGCCGTTCTGCCGCTGCATGTGCTGCTGACCGGACAGGGCGAGGAGACGGACCGGCGGCTGCGCATCCTGCAGGCGCCGCCTTATGCCATCGTCGGCCAGACTGCGACCCTGCGGGTGGAGGTGGACGATCTGGGCCCGCACCCGGCTGCCGACGGCCGGGCGGACCTGACCCTGACCCGGGGCGGCGAGGCGCCGCTGCACGAACGCATCCGCACCGGGACGCCGCAGGAGATCACCCTGCCGATCAACCGGCCCGGGCCGCTGCTGGTGGGGCTGACGGCCTCGGCGCTGCCCGGCGAGGTCTCGACCGCGAACAACCAGGACGTGGTACGGATCAACGGCGTGCGCGACCGGCTGCGCGTGCTGCTGGTCTCGGGCACGCCGAACCAGGGCGAGCGGGTCTGGCGGCGGCTGCTGAAGGCCGACCCGTCGGTCGACCTGGTGCATTTCACCATCCTGCGGCCGCCCGACAAGGATGACGGCACGCCGCTGTCGGACCTGGCGCTGATCGCCTTTCCGGTGCGCGAGCTGTTCCAGCAGAAGATCGGGCAGTTCGACCTGATCATCCTGGACGGGTTCGAGAACCGGGCGATCCTGCCGCGGACCTATCTGGAGAACATCGCCGACTATGTGCGGGGCGGCGGCGGGCTGCTGCTGATCGGGGGGCCGGAATTCCTGGGCCCGGGATCGCTGCAGGACACGCCGGTGGGCGACATCCTGCCGGCGCACGTGCCCGAGGCGGGGGGCATGGTCGAGCAGCGTTTCCGCCCCGCATTGACCCCGGCCGGCCACCGCCACCCGGTGACCGCCGACCTGCCGGGCGCGGGCAGCGCGCCGGACGGCCATGATGCGCAATGGGGGCCGTGGTATCGCGCGCTGAAGGCCGACACCACGCGCGGCACGGTGCTGATGGACGGTCCGGACCATACGCCGCTGCTGGTGCTGGACCGGGTGGAGCGCGGGCGGGTGGCGCTGCTGCTGTCCGACCAGATCTGGCTGTGGTCGCATGGCGAGGGCGGCGGCGGCCCGCAATCGGACCTGCTGCGGCGGGTCTCGCACTGGCTGATGAAGGAGCCGGAGCTGGAGGAGGAGCAACTGAGCGCCGCGATCGCCGACGGCAGGCTGGTGGTGACGCACCGCACCGCCGCAGCGACGGGCCCGCGCGACGTGGCGATCACCGCGCCGGACGGCACGACGCGGCGCGTGGCGCTGCATCCGGTGGCAACCGGGGTGTCGGAAGCGGAATTGCCGGCGGCGCAGCCGGGGATCTGGACGGCGGATGACGGAACCCATCGCGCTTTCGCGGCCCCGGTGAGCGCCGATCCGCTGGAGTTTTCCGACCTGCGCGCGACCGCCGCCCTGCTGTCGCCCCTGGCGGCGCGGACGGGGGGCGGCGTGTCCTGGCTGGGCGCAGATGCGATGCATCCGGCATTGCCCGTGCAGCATGCGCCGGCCGCCGGCGCGGTGTCGGGACCCGGATGGATCGGCTTTCCGCAACGCGATGCGCGGCTGGTCACCGGGCGGACGGCGCGGCCCCTGCTGCCGGGCTGGGTGGTGGCGGTGCTGGCCGGCGGGCTGCTGCTGCTGGGCTGGTGGCGCGAGGGAAGGTGAAGGGACGGACATGCAACGCGCTTCATTGGCAAAACGTTCATGATTGCACAGGGACGCAGTGCGATTTCCGTCGCATCCCCATGGGATCTGGACTATGAAGGGGCGCCGGCCCGACCCGCGCCCTTCTGGCGGCCAGCATCCGCCCCGGACAGGGTGCCCCTGTCATCGAGACGAGTGTCACTGAGACGATCCATGATTGCCAGAAACGCCATCCGCCTTCTGTTCATCGCGCTGCTGGCCGGCGGAGCGGTATTTGTCGCCCCCATGCAGTTCGCCCACGCCCAGAGCGACGACGACGCGGAGGCCGAGGCCGAGGCGGCCGACGCCGCCAAGCAGGCTGAGGCCCGCCGTGCCGCCAAGGCCGCGGCCCCGCCGGCCGCCCTGCCCGGCGCGGAATCCAACGAGGAGGTCGCCGGGCACGCCAATGGCGACATGAACCCGACCGACGCGCTGTTCGACGCGGTCAATCGCGGCAGCCTGAACGCGGCCAAGGAGGCGCTGAACCGTGGCGCGGACATGGAAGCGCACAACGTGCTGGGCCAGACGCCGCTGGACATGGCGATCGACCTGAACCGCAACGACATCACCTTTCTGCTGCTGTCGCTGCGCACGCTGAACGACGGCCATGTGATGGCGGCGTCGACGACCAATTCGGGCGTCGAGATGCGCAACGGCAGCGGCCATATCAGCATCAACGGCAGCAGCCACGGCAAGCGCGGCAGCGGCGTGATGGTGACGGCGACCCACCGCTATGTTCAGGATGGCGGGACGGCGCAGCCCGAAATCGGCTTTCTGGGCTTCGGCGGGAGCTGATCCGCCAGCCTGGACGGATGCCAACCGGGACGATGCCCCCTGGACAATGACTGACGGCGGGTGAGGCGCGCGGGGCGTCAGCCCGTGCCGCCGTCCTGGATGTCGCCTGCCTGGATGTTGCCGTCCTGAACGTGGCTGTCCCGGACGTGGCTGTCCTGAACGTTACCGTCCTGGGTCAGCGCTTCGCCCCTGAGCGTGTCGAGGGGGATCATCCGGTCGTCGCGCTGCAGGTGCCAGAAGGTCCAGCCATTGCAGGACGGCGCGTTGGTCAGCAGGGCCCCCAGCTTGTGGATCGAGCCGCGCTGCGTGCCGCTGACCAATGTGCCGTCGGGCGAGACGGTGGCCGAGACGCGCTTCTGACGATCGTAGAGCAGGGTGCCGGCGGGCAGCAGGCCGCGTTCGACCAGGCTGCCGAAGGGGATGCGCGGGATTTCGCGCTTGGCCGGCGTGGTCAACACGCTGTCCAGCGGCACCGGGCGTTCGCGGCGGGCGCGGCCGATCGCGGCCTCGGCATAGTCCGGGTGGCGTTCGATGCCGATATAGCGGCGGCGCAGGCGGCGGGCCATGGCGGTGGTCGTGCCGGTGCCGGCGAACGGGTCGAGCACGATGTCGTCGACATTGGTCGAAGCGATCAGCACGCGATGCAGCAGGCTTTCGGGCTTCTGCGTCGGGTGCAGTTTCAGCCCGTGGGCGTTGCGCAGCCGCTCGCCCCCGGTGCAGAGCGGCAGGTACCAGTCCGAGCGCATCTGCACGTCGTCGTTCAGCGCCTTCATCGCCTGGTAGTTGAAGCGATAGCGGCTGTCCGGCCCGCGCGCCGCCCAGATCAGGGTCTCGTGCGCGTTGGTGAAGCGCCGGCCGCGGAAATTCGGCATCGGGTTGGATTTGCGCCAGATGATGTCATTGAGGATCCAGAATCCCAGATCCTGCAGGATGGCGCCGAGGCGGAAGATGTTATGATACGAGCCGATCACCCAGATCGTGCCGTCCTTGCGCAGCAGGCGCCGGGCTTCGGCCAGCCAGGCGCGGGTGAAGCGGTCATATTCCGCGAGATCGGCGAATTTGTCCCAATCGTCGTCGACACCGTCCACCACGCTGTCGTCGGGGCGGCGCAGTTCGCCACGCAACTGCAGATTATATGGCGGATCGGCGAAGATGCAGTCGATCGAACCCGTGGGCAGGGTCTGCATCACCTCGACGCAGTCGCCGCGCAGGATCTGGTCGAGGGGCAGTTCCATCAGGACGGCGCCGCTCATGACGTCGCCCCGAGGCCGGAATCCTGCCGCGCGGCCAGGTCGAGCGCCAACTGACGGACCGTGCCGAACGCGTCGCGATGGTGCGGCGTGGCGCCGGCCCGGTGCAGCGCGTCGCGATGTGCGGCGGTGGCGTAGCCGGCATTGCGTTCCCACCCATAGGCGGGCCAGCGTCGCGACAGCCGCTCCATCAGCCGGTCGCGGGTGACCTTGGCGACGATCGAGGCGGCGGCGATCGACAGGCATTCGCCGTCGCCGCCGACGACGCATTCGACCGGGCAGCCGAAATCGGGCGCGGCGTTCCCGTCCACCAGCACCATGTCAGGCACGCAGGGCAGGCGCGCCACCGCGCGGCGCATGGCCAGGAAAGCGGCGTGCAGGATGTTGAGGCGCGCGATTTCGGCGACCGAGGCGGCCGCCACCGCGACATGCGCGCCGCGCGCGGCCCGCAGCGCGGCATAGGCGCGCAGGCGCGCCGGCGGACTCAATTTCTTGGAATCGTCCAGGAGCGCGGCGAGCCGGCGCGGCACGCCGGATTCGAACATCACCGCGGCCGCCACCACGGGCCCGGCCAGCGGTCCGCGTCCGACTTCGTCCACCCCGGCGACTCGGCCGCCATGCTGCAACTCACGCGCGTAATCCGGCATCCACCCCTTCCCGATCGGTGGCGCATCGGGCGCCGCCGCCCGATTCGCACACCGAATCACGTCCTGACTGGATGGAAACCATCTTTACGCCATGTTGCGCAAGATGCTGATTCCACGACGAGTCCTTTCAAACGGAAAAAATTTGTCCCGCTTGCGACTCGACCGGGGCGAAGGGCGGAGGAAATTCAGGCCTTCGCCTTGCGCCGCGGCAGGACCAGCAGCCCGAGCAGCAGGCCGATGCAGGCGGCGATCCCGACCGAGACCAGGGGACGGTCCTGGATGAACAGAACGGCCTGCTCGATGCGGCTTTCGCCGTCCTCGTACAGATCGGCGAATTCCTGGCGGGCGACGCCCGCGATCTGGTCGGCCTTGCCTTCGGCCTGCAGGCCGAGGTCACCGGTCAGGCCGCCGGCCGCGTCCTTGAGCTTGCCCACGCCTTCCTGGACCGCGCCTTCCGCCTTATCGGCGAATGCCTCGTTGCTGGAGTCCGTCATGCATTTCCTCCTGTTTCGGATCATGCCGCCTTGGGGTCGAAAACGGATCGGCCGGGCCGGGGTTGCGCGCCTGGGCGGGGCCGGCGGGACGACCCGCGGGGCAAGGCTATCGCTTCCGCCACGATCCCGCCATCCGCCAGGGTGAAAATGCGACATGGCGGCATGGGCGCGGCGTCGAAAAAGCGTGCCGGCGGATCTTGAGGCGGATCTTGGGCGGCCACCGACAAACTGTTACATTTCTACACCGACTATAAGAGGGATTTAACATCATTTGCCGGTGTACCTGCTACACAGTGCCGGCAGAGCGCGTGTTGAGACGCAAACGTCATCGGCGGACGTCGTAGGATTTGAGGAAGACCTGACCACCATGGACAAACCGACACTGGACCCCTCGGACACGCCCGCGCACCAGACGCCGCCCGGTCCGGGGCGGACGGATGCGGCCGGGACCGGCACGGCCCCTGCCCGGGGCAGGCGGCGGCGCCGCTTCCTGCTGTGGGGGACCGCGCTGGTCGGCGCCGGAGTGATCGCCGCGGCCTTTTTGCGGCCGCACGCGCCGACGGGCGGCGGGCGCCATGGCCGCCATGCGAACACCGGGGCCCAGCCGGTGGCGGTGGCCAGCGTGCATAGCGGCGACATGCCGATCGAACTGACCGAACTGGGCACCGTGGTGCCCATCACCACCGTGACGGTCCAGCCGCGGGTGGACGGCTATCTGACGCGGGTCCTGTTCACCGAAGGCCAGCATGTGAAGAAGGGCGACCTGCTGGCGATGATCGACACGCGGCCGTACGACGTGGCGCTGGAGCAATATGAGGGGCAACTGGCGTCGGACCGCGCGCAGCTCGACCAGGCGCGCATCGACTACCAGCGCTATCTGCGCCTGTCGCACCAGAACAGCATCGCCGCCCAGACGACCGTGGACCAGCAATACAAGGTGGCGCAACTGGAAGGCACGGTGAAGGTCGACCAGGCCCAGGTCGACAACCAGAAGCTGCAGATCATCTATTGCCACGTGACCGCGCCGGTCGACGGGCGGGTGGGCATCCGCCAGGTCGACATGGGCAACTACGTTACCGCGGGGCAGACCAACGGGCTGGTGATCCTGACGCAGATGCAGCCGATCTCGGTCATCTTCACCCTGCCCGAGACCGAGCTGGGGGCGGTGGCGGACCGGTTGCGCAGCGGCGTGGCCCTGCCGGTCGCGGCCTGGGACAGCAGCAATACGCGCAAGATCGCCGATGGCGCCGTCACCGTGCTGGACAGCCAGATCGATACCTCGACGGGCACGGTGCGCATGCGCGCGATCTTCCCGAACCAGGACGAGACGCTGTTCCCCAACCAGTTCGTCAACGCGCACCTGCTGGTGAATACCGAGCATAACGTGCTGCTGGTGCCGACCACGGCGGTGCAGACCGGCCCGAACGGACCGTTCGCCTATGTCGTGCAGCCCGACGACACGGTGGCGATTCGCGACATCAAGACCGGGCCGACGCATGGCGACGTCGTGGTCGTGCGATCGGGCCTGAAGGCGGGCGAGCGCGTGGTGACCGACGGGACCGACCGGCTGCATGCCGGCGCGAAGATCACCATCCCCGCGGCCGGCAACACGATCGCCACCGGCGCGCCGGCGGCGGGCGCGAACGGCGGCGGCACGCAGCCTGGCGCGGGCGGCTGGCATCATCGCCGGCATGATGGCGGCCAGGGCAATGGTGGCCAAGGCAATGGCGCGCCAGGGGGGCAGGGTCAGGCTCCGTCCGGCGGCCAGCCCCAGGGTCAGTCCCAGGGCCAGTCCCAGGGTCAGCCGTAAGCGCGCCCGCCCCCTGGTCCGTCGTCCCATGCCGGAGAATCCCGCGTGAATCCGTCCCGCCTGTTTATCGAACGTCCCGTCGCCACGACGCTGCTGATGCTGGCCATCATGCTGGCGGGCATGCTGGGCTATCATTTCCTGCCGGTCTCGGCGCTGCCGCAGGTCGAATATCCGACCATCATGGTCCAGACCTTCTATCCCGGCGCGGGGCCGGACGTGATGGCTACCTCGGTCACCGCGCCGCTGGAGACGCAGTTCGGCCAGATGCCGGGGTTGGACCAGATGACGTCGCAATCCTCGGGCGGGGCGTCTCTGGTGACCCTGCGCTTCGGGCTGACGATGTCGATGGACGTGGCGGAGCAGGAGGTCCAGGCGGCGATCAACCAGGCGCAGATGCTGCTGCCCTCCGACCTGCCGGCGCCGCCGATCTATGCCAAGGTGAACCCGGCGGACACGCCGGTGCTGACCCTGGGCATCACCTCGAAGACGATGCCGCTGACCGACGTCGAGGATTACGTCTATACGCGCCTGGCGCAGAAGATCAGCCAGATTTCCGGCGTGGGCCTGGTCACGCTGTCGGGCGGCAACCGCAAGGCGATCCGGGTGCGGGTCAACGTGCCGAAGCTGACCTCGTTCGGCCTGGACATGGACACGCTGCGCACGACGATCGGCAATGTGAACGTCAATTCGCCCACCGGGACGTTCGACGGGGCGCAGCAGGCGGCGACCCTGCGGGTCGACGGGCAGATCGCGGGCGTGGACCAGTTGCTGAACCAGGTCATCGCCTATCAGAACAGCGGGCCGGTGCGGCTGCGCGACGTGGCGAGCGTGGTGCAGGGGCCCGAGAACACCCAGTTGGCCGCCTGGTCGAACCGCACGCCGGCGCTGGTGCTGAACGTGCAGCGCCAGCCAGGCGCCAACGTGATCTCGGTCGTCGACAACATCAAATACGCGCTGCCGCAACTGCGCCAGTCGCTGCCGCCCGGCATCACGATCACGCCGCTGACCGACCGGACGACCACGATCCGCGCCTCGGTCGCCGACGTCGAGTTCGAGCTGGGGCTGGCCATGGCGCTGGTGGTGGCGGTGATCTTCGTCTTCCTGCGCAACGTGCCGGCGACGATCATTCCCAGCCTGTCGGTGCCGCTGTCGCTGGTCGGCACGCTGGCGGTGATGTACCTGCTGGGCTTCTCGCTGGATAATCTGTCGCTGATGTCGCTGACGATCGCCACCGGGTTCGTGGTCGACGACGCGATCGTCATGATCGAGAACATCGCCCGCTATATCGAGATGGGCGACGACCGTATGACCGCGGCGCTGAAGGGCGCGGGGGAGATCGGCTTCACCATCATCTCGCTGACCGTCTCGCTGATCGCGGTGCTGATCCCGCTGCTGTTCATGGGCGACGTGGTGGGGCGGCTGTTCCATGAATTCGCCATCACCCTGTCGGTGACGATCATCATCTCGGCGATCGTCTCGCTGACCCTGGTGCCGATGATGTGCGCCCGCCTGCTGAGCGAGCGGCCGCACGGGCCGGGCGCCCATGGCTGGTCGGCCACGGTCGAGCGCTGGACCGAAGGCGTGATCGCCGCCTATGGCCGGGCGCTGGACGTGGTGCTGCGCCACCAGGTCCTGACGATGCTGGTCTTCGTGGGCACGCTGGCGCTGACCGGCGTGCTGGCCTGGTTCATTCCCAAGGGTTTCTTCCCCGTGCAGGATACCGGCGTGCTGCAGGGCATTTCGGTGATGGCGCAGACGACGTCGTTCGACGCGATGGCGGCCCACCAGCAGGAACTGGGCAAGCGCATCCTGCAGGATCCGGACGTGGTCAGCCTGTCGTCCTTCATCGGCATCGACGGCCAGAACATGACGCTGAACCAGGGGCGATTCCTGATCAACCTGAAGCCGCATGACGAACGCAGCGAGACGGCGCGCCAGATCGCGGCCCGCATCCAGCAGGAGGTCGCCGACATTCCGGGCGCCAGCCTGTATCTGCAGCCGGTGCAGGACCTGTCGCTGGACACCACGGTGGCGGCCACCCAGTACCAGTTTTCGCTGGAAAATCCCGATTACGACCAGTTCCGCACCTGGGTGCCGAAATTCGTCGCGGCGCTGCAGAAGGAGCCGGCGCTGGCCGACGTGACGTCCGACCTGCAGGCCGAGGGGCTGGTGGCGCACGTGACGCTGGACCGCACCACCGGGGCGCGGTACTCGATCACGCCGCAGACGATCGACAACGTGCTGTATGATTCGTTCGGCCAGCGGCAGATTTCGACGATCTATACCCAGTCGAACCAGTATCGGGTGATCATGGAGGCCGATCCGGCCTTCCAGAAGGACCTGGCGTCGCTGGGCAAGCTGTACCTGCCGGGGATCGGCGGCAATTCGGGCGGCAGCAGCACGGGGCCGACCCGTTCGCCGACCTCGGGCCTGGTGCCGCTGCCGGCGGTGACCACGGTCACGCGCGGCACGGCGCCGCTGCTGATCACCCATGTGGGGCAGTTCCCGGCCACCACGGTCTCGTTCAACGTGGCGCCGGGCTATGCGCTGGGCGAGGCGACCAATGCGATCGATCGGGTCGAGCGGGCGATGCACCTGCCGGCCAGCTTCGAGACCGCGTTCCAGGGCACGGCGGCGGCGTTCCGCAACAGCCTGGGCAACGAGCTGTGGCTGGTGCTGGCGGCGCTGGTGGCGGTCTATATTGTGCTGGGCATCCTGTACGAGAGCTTCATCCATCCGGTCACCATCCTGTCCACCCTGCCCTCGGCCGGGGTGGGGGCGCTGCTGGCGCTGCAGGTGAGCGGCGCCGGGCTGGACGTGATGGGGATCATCGGGCTGGTGCTGCTGATCGGCATCGTGAAGAAGAACGCGATCATGATGATCGATTTCGCGCTGGAGGCCGAGCGGGTCGAGGGGCTGGCGCCGATGCGCGCGATCCATCGTGCCGCCATGCTACGCTTCCGGCCGATCCTGATGACCACCCTGGCCGCCATGCTGGGCGCGCTGCCGATGATGATCGGCAGCGGCACCGGGTCCGAACTGCGGCGCCCGCTGGGCATCGCCATCGTCGGCGGGCTGATGGTCAGCCAGTTGCTGACCCTGTTCACGACCCCGGTCATCTATCTGCTGATGGACCGGATCAGCCTGCGCCTGCGCCGCCGCGGCGGCGCGCCCGGCGGTGACGCGGCGGTCCGGTCGGCGACATGAATCCCGTCCGCCTGTTCGTCCAGCGGCCGGTGGCGACCATGCTGCTGACCCTGGCGCTGATGATCGCGGGGGGAATCGGCTATGACGCGCTGCCGGTCGCGGACCTGCCGAACGTCGATTTCCCGGTGATCCAGGTCATGGCGCGCCAGCCGGGCGGATCGCCCGAGGAGGTCGCCAGTTCGGTCGCGGCCCCGCTGGAGCGCCGGCTGGGGTCGATCGCCGACGTGACCGAGATGACGTCGCAATCGACGCAGGGGCAGGCGCGGATCACGCTGCAGTTCTCGCTGAACCGCGACATCAACGGGGCGGCGCGCGACGTCGAGGCGGCGCTGCAGGCGGCGCGCGCCGACCTGCCGACGTCGCTGCGGCAGAATCCGCAATATTTCAAGGCGAACCCGAACGGGGCGCCGATCATGATCCTGGCGCTGACATCGACGACGCAGCCGATGCCGGCGCTGTACGACATGACGACCAACATCCTGCAGCAGCACCTGTCGCAGATCCGCGGCGTGGGCCAGGTGGAGGTCGGCGGCAGTTCGCTGCCGGCGGTGCGCGTCGAGATGAATCCGCTGCCGCTCTACAAGTTCGGGATCGGGTTCGAGGACGTGCGCGCGGCGCTGGCCTCGGCCAACGCCAATACGCCCAAGGGCTTCATCGACCAGAACGACAATCGCTTCACGCTGGATACCAACGACCAGGCCAGCAAGGCCCAGGCCTATCGCGATCTGATCGTCGCCTATCACAACAGCCGGCCGGTGCGGCTGTCGGACGTGGCGCGGGTGAATGACGGGGTCGAGGATCTGCGCAATGCCGGCTATTACAACCGGCAGCAGGCGGTGCTGGCGATCATCTTCGCGCAGTCGGGCGCGAACGTGATCCGCACGATCGACCAGATCAACGCGCAACTGCCGGCGCTGCGCGCGGCGCTGCCGCCCAGCGTGCAGTTGCACAGCGTGCTGGACCGTTCGGTGACCATCCGCGCGGCGCTGGCCGACACGCAATACACGCTGGTGATCTCGGTCGTGCTGGTGGTGCTGGTGGTGCTGGTGTTCCTGCGTTCGGCGCGCACCACACTGATCCCCGCGATCGTGGTGCCGACCTCGATCGTCGCGACCTTCGGCGCGATGCAGTTGCTGGGCTATTCGCTGGACAACCTGTCGCTGATGGCGCTGACGGTCTCGACCGGGTTCGTGGTCGACGACGCCATCGTGGTGATCGAGAATATCAGCCGGCACCTGGAGGCCGGCGCCGGGCGGCTGGAGGCCACGCTGCTGGGCGCGCAGGAGGTGGCGTTTACCGTCTTCTCGATCTCGGTCTCGCTGATCGCGGTGTTCCTTCCGATCCTGCTGATGGGCGGCGTGGCGGGCCGGCTGTTCCATGAATTCGCGATGACCATGTCGATCACCATCCTGGTGTCGATGATCCTGTCGCTGACGCTGAGCCCGATGATGGCGGCGCAGGTGCTGCGGCCGCATGGCGGGGACGCCGCCGCCCCCGGCCTGTGGCCGCGGGTGGGCGCGATGCTGGATCGGGGGCTGGAGCGGGGGCTGGACGGGCTGCAGGGTGCCTATGCCGGGATGCTGGACGGCGCGCTGCGCCATCCGCGCGTGATGCTGATGTCCCTGCCCTGCACCGTGCTGCTGATGGTCGCGCTGTTCGTCCACATGCCCAAGGGCTTCTTCCCCGACAGCGATACCGGCCTGCTGATGGGCCGCCTGATGGGGGACCAGTCGATTTCCTTCCAGGCCATGACCCGCCATATGGACCTGACGCAGCGCGCCATCCTGGCGGATCCGGACGTGGCCGACGTGGTCAGCTTCATCGGCGGCCGCGGATCGGCGAACCAGGCCAATTTCTTCGTCTCGCTGAAGGACAAGGCCGAACGCGCCGATCCGCCCAGCACGACGATCGCGCGGATCGGCTGGCGGCTGCACAACATGGTGGGCGCGCGCTTCTATGCCATGGCGCCCAGCACGCTGCACATGGGGGCGCGGCAGAGCAACGCGGCCTATCAATACACGCTGGAATCGGACTCGCCGACCGAGCTGTATGAATGGACGCCCAAGCTGGTCAGCGCGTTGCAGGCGCATCCGGAACTGACCGACGTCTCGTCGGACGTGCAGCAGGGGGGATCGGCGCTGAACGTGGCGCTGGACCGCAATACCGCGGCCCGCACCAGCCTGACGCCGCAACTGGTCGCCAACACGCTGTACGACGCCTATGGCCAGCGGGCGGCGTCGGTCATCCACAACGCGCTGAACCAGTATCGGGTGGTGATGGAGGTCGAGCCGCGCTTCTGGCAGAATCCCGACAGCCTGAAACAGGTCTGGGTCAGTACCGCCGGCGGGACGGCCGGCGGCGGCACGCGGGCGAACACGATCCGCGTGCCCGGCACGGCGGCGGCGAGCGGCGCCGCCGGCCTGAGCAGCCAGTCCTTCCGCAACCAGATCGCCAACAGCCTGGCCGGCGGGAACGGGGCGTCGAACGGATCGGCCGTATCGACCAGTTCCGAGACCATGGTGCCGCTGCAGATCGTGTCGAACACGGTGCCGCAACTGACGCCGCTGTCGGTCAACCACCAGGACCAGTCGGTGGCGACCACCGTATCCTTCAACCTGGCGACCGGGGTGCCGCTGGACGAGGCGGTGCAGATCGTCCGGACGGAGATGATCCGGCTGCATATGCCGTCCGACATCCATGGCGGCTTCGCCGGCAATGCGGCGCAGTTCCAGAAATCGGTCAATAACGAGCCGATCCTGATCCTGGCCGCCCTGGCCGCGGTCTATATGGTGCTGGGCATCCTGTACGAGAGCTACATCCATCCGCTGACCATCCTGTCCACCCTGCCTTCGGCCGGGGTCGGGGCGCTGCTGGCGCTGGACCTGGCGGGGGAGGATTTCTCGCTGATCGCGATGATCGGGGTGATCCTGCTGATCGGCATCGTGAAGAAGAACGCGATCATGCTGGTGGATTTCGCCATCGTGGCCGAGCGCGAGGGCGCGAGCCCGCATCATGCGATCCGCACCGCCTGCCTGCTGCGCTTCCGCCCGATCATGATGACGACCCTGGCCGCCGCCCTGGGGGCGCTGCCGCTGATCGTGGGCCATGGCTATGGCTCGGAACTGCGGCGCCCGCTGGGGATCGCCATCGTCGGCGGGCTGGTCGTCAGCCAGGCGCTGACGCTGTTTACCACGCCGGTCGTCTATCTCTATCTCGACCGGCTCGGCGCCTGGTGCCGCGCCCGTTACCTCTCCCTGACCGCCGGCCTGATGGGCCGGCGTGCTCCTCTCTCCCAACAGGATGTCTGAACCGGATGACGCTGTCCCTGCCATCCCCCTCGCCTCTTTCACACCCTGGCCGTCCCCCCCGCCGCGGCGGGCTGCGCCCTGCCCTGCTGGCGGGCGCCATCCTGTCGCCGCTGCTGCTGGCGGGCTGCATGGTGGGGCCGTCCTATCATCGCGCCAGCGCCCCGATTTCGGCCCATTTCAAGGAATTGCAGCCCGCGCCCGGCTGGGAGCGGGCGAAGCCCGAGATGGCCGACCTGCCCAAGGCGCAATGGTGGACCCTCTATGGCGATCCGGTGCTGAACGACCTGGAATCGCAGGTCGCGATCTCGAACCAGAACGTGAAGATGTACGAGGCGAATTATCGCCAGGCCCGGGCGATGATCGACAGCGCGCGGGCGCAATTGTTCCCGACGCTGAACGGCAGCATGAACTTCAACCGCAACAGCCAGGGGCGCGGATCGCGTTCGGCGTCCAGCGGCAGCCTGGTCAGCTATGGCGGCGCGGCGACCAACACTACCGAGACGACCTATTCCACCGGGCTGAACGCGAGTTGGGAACTGGACCTGTGGGGGCGCATCCGCCGCAACATCCAGAGCCAGGTGACGGCGGCGCAGGCCAGCGCGGCCGACCTGGCCAATGCCACCCTGTCCTATCAGGGGCAGTTGGCCACGGCCTATTTCAACCTGCGCTACCAGGATTCGCTGCAGGAATTGCTGCGGCGCTATGTCGCCTTCAACACCCAGGCGCTGCAGATCACCCAGAACCAGTATGAGGCCGGAGTTGCCGACCCGACGGCGCTGCTGCAGGCGCGCACGCTGCTGGAGCAGAACCGCGCGCAACTGATCCAGGCGGGCATCGCCCGGGCGCAGTACGAGCATGCGATCGCGGTGCTGATCGGCCGGGCGCCGGCCGACCTGACGATCAAGCCGAGGACGCTGACCCGGACGATTCCGGCGATCCCGGTCGGTGTTCCGTCCGACCTGCTGCAGCGCCGCCCCGACGTGGCGGCCGCCGAGCGTGCCATGGAGGAATATAACGCCCAGATCGGCGCCGACATGGCGGCGTTCTATCCCACCATCACGCTGTCAGCGACCTATTCCTACAGCGGCGATCCGGTGGGGCAGTTGATCCAGGTGGTCAACCGGATCTGGTCTCTGGGCGCCGCGGCGTCGGAGACCCTGTTCCAGGGAGGCGCGCGTACGGCGGCGGTGCACAGCGCGAACGCCCAGTATGACAGCGCGGTCGCGACCTATCGCCAGACGGTGCTGACGGCATTGCAGAATGTCGAGGACCAGTTGTCGAACCTGCGCATCCTGGCCCAGCAGGCGACCCAGCAGCAGATCGCGCTGGATTACGCCAACCGGACGGTCGAGGTGTCGATGAACCAGTACCAGGCCGGGACCCAGATCTACACCACCGTGATCACCAACGAGAACACGGCGCTGAGCAATGCCGAATCTGCGCTGGCGATCCAGCAGCAGCGCATGGTCGACAGCGTGGCCCTGGTGCAGGCGCTGGGCGGGGGCTGGGATGCGTCGCGCCTGCCGTCGAAGGATTCGATGCAGACCGACAATCCGTTCCTGCCATCCTTCATCCAGAAGGACACGAACCAGTAGCGGTCGCGCGATCGGCGGCGGGCACGAAAAAGCCCCGGGGCCTTGCGGCTCCGGGGCTTTTTTCGTGCGCCTGGCGTGCTGCCGGACCGGTGGTCAGAAAAACGTCTTGGCCGTCAGCAGGGCGATCAGCAGGAAGACGACGAAGGCGAGGATGAAGATGAAAAACAGGATCTTGGCGATTCCGGCCGACACGGCCGAGATGCCGGTGAATCCGAACAATCCGGCGATCAGCGAGATCACCAGGAAGAACAGCGCCAGCTTCAGCATGACCGAACATCTCCCATCGGAATGAGCCACCACCCTGCCCCGATGTCAGCGCCGGGTCCAGAGCAGGGCGGCAAGGAAGCCCGTGAGTGCCGCCACCAGCAGGGCGGTAACGGGCTGATCGACCGTAAGGTCGCGGATCGCGGCGCCGGTTTCCTTGCCCGCGGTGCAGGCGCAGGCGCAGAGCGTGCGGGCGGCGCCCTTGAGCTGCGCCCCGGGGTCGCCGAGCGGACCGTCCAGCCCGTCCTGGACGCGGCCGACATCTTCGTCCAGCGCCGCCTCGAATTCAGTGCGTGATGCCATCGCGGTCTCCTTCGCGTCCTGGACTATAGGTATAGGAAGCGCGAGCACGGGCTTCAAACCGCGGCAGGAGAGCGAGCAAAGAAAAACCCGGCGCGAAGCCGGGTTTCCCTTGAATGGTCGATCGGAGCCTGAGTGCGACGCCGGGGCGTTCAGGCCGCCAGGTCGTCTTCCACCGCCACTTCCGGGCGCGGGCCGCTGTCCTGGCCCTTGGCCGCGACGTCGCGGTCGACCAGTTCGATCACCGCCATGTCGGCGGCGTCGCCGTGGCGGATGCCGGCCTTGAGCACGCGGGTGTAGCCGCCGTTGCGGGCCTTGTAGCGGTCGGCCACGGCCGCGAACAGCTTGGAGACGATCGCGTCGTCACGGAGCTGGGCATAGGCCTGACGGCGCGCATGCAGGTCGCCGCGCTTGCCGAGCGTGATCAGCTTCTCGACCACCGGGCGAAGTTCCTTCGCCTTGGGCAGAGTCGTCGTGATCTGCTCGTGCTTGATCAGGGCGACCGCCATGTTGCGAAACATGGCAGCGCGATGGGACGAGGTAACGCCGAGCTTCCGGCCGGCAACACCGTGACGCATGATGAAGTCTTCCTGTCTTTCCGGTCAGAACGGCTCGTCGAGCCTCTTGGCCAGGTCTTCGATATTTTCCGGCGGCCAGGCCGGCACGTTCATACCAAGGGACAGCCCCATCGAGGTCAGGACTTCCTTGATTTCGTTCAGCGACTTGCGGCCGAAATTCGGCGTGCGCAGCATTTCCTGCTCGGTCTTCTGCACCAGGTCGCCGATATAGACGATATTGTCGTTCTTCAGGCAGTTCGCGCTGCGGACCGACAATTCCAGTTCGTCGACCTTGCGCAGCAGGTTCCGGTTGAACGGCAGGTCGTCCTGCGGCTCTTCGGTCCGGACGGGGCGCGGCTCGTCGAAATTGATGAAGAGCTGCAACTGGTCCTGCAGGATGCGGGCGGCCAGGGCCACCGCGTCCTCGGGCGTGACCGCGCCGTTGGTTTCCACCGTCAGCAGCAGGCGGTCATAGTCGGTGACCTGGCCCACGCGGGTCGGCTCGACCTTGTAGGACACGCGGCGCACCGGCGAATAGATCGCATCGACCGGAATCAGGCCGATCGGCGCGTCCTCGGGGCGGTTGGCCGCCGCGGGGACATAGCCCTTGCCCACATTCACGGTGAATTCCATGCCGAACTTCACGCCTTCGTCCAGCGTGCAGATCACCAGGTCGGGATTCATGACCTCGATGTCATGCCCGGTCTGGATCTGGCCCGCACGGACCTCGCCCGGCCCGGAGGCCGTCAGCACCATGCGCTTCGGACCCTCGCCATGCATGCGCAGCGCGAGCTGCTTGACGTTCAGCACGATGTCGGTCACGTCCTCGCGGACGCCGGCCACCGACGAGAACTCATGCAGGACGCCGTCGATCTGGATCGCCGTCACCGCAGCGCCCTGCAGCGAGGACAGCAGCACGCGCCGGATCGCGTTGCCGAGCGTCATGCCGAAACCGCGCTCCAGCGGCTCCGCCACCACGGTGGCCGTGCGCAACGGCTCTCCGCCCGGCTCGACTTCCAGCTTCTCCGGCTTGATCAGAGATTGCCAGTTTTTCTGGAGGACCAAGGTGTATGGCCTTTCAAAACTGATCTGCACCAAGGCAGACGGCACCCGTGGCGGGCACCAGATGACAATCATTTCCGCCCGCGTCGCCGCGGACGGAAAAAACGGACCCGCCCCCAAATCCTGGACCCCGGGGCCCGGACCTGGGACCTGGGATCAGACCCGGCGACGCTTGCGCGGACGGCAGCCGTTATGCGGCACCGGCGTCATGTCGCGGATCGAGGAGATCGAGAATCCGACCGCCTGCAGGGCGCGCAGTGCGCTTTCGCGTCCCGAGCCGGGACCGGACACTTCGATCTCCAGCGTCTCCATGCCATGCTCGCGTGCCTTGCGGCCCGCGTCCTCGGCGGCGACCTGGGCGGCGTACGGGGTCGATTTGCGCGAGCCCTTGAAGCCCTGGGCACCGGCGGAAGACCACGCGATCGCATTGCCCTGCGCATCGGAAATCGTGATCATGGTGTTGTTGAAGGTGGAGAGCACATGCGCCACCCCCGAGATAATGTTCTTCCGCTCTTTCTTGCGAATACGCGGAGCAGCAGCCTTCGCCATAGTCTTCCTGGTCCTGTCTGTTCAAAGGCGCGGCCCGCGCGGGGACGGCAAGGTCCCGGCGCGGGCCGCGCGTGCGGCGAAAGCCGCTTAGCGGGTAGCCTTCTTCTTGCCGGCGATCGCGACCGCCTTGCCCTTGCGGGTGCGCGCGTTGGTGTGGGTGCGCTGGCCGCGGACCGGCAGGCCGCGACGATGGCGCAGGCCGCGATAGCACCCCAGATCCATCAGCCGCTTGATGTTCATCGCGACTTCGCGGCGCAGGTCGCCTTCGACCCGGTACTCGCCGTCGATCAGCTCACGGATCTTCAGGATCACGTCGTCGGACAGCTCATTCACCCGGCGCTCGGCCGGGATGTCCAGACGGCGGCAGATTTCCTCGGCCTTCGAGGGGCCGATGCCATAGATATAACGCAGGCCAATCGTCACACGCTTGTTCGTAGGGATGTTCACGCCGGCAATACGCGCCACGCCACTTACTCCTCGTCCACCCGCATCCGCGGGCCCTTAAAGATCGTCGCCGGGGCCATTTCCGCATACCGGACCGCGCCGGCAGGTCGTGAACGTGCCGGCAGTGCCGGACAACCCCATCATCAATCGGATTCGTTTTCTCGGCACCCCGTCCCCGTGGATGCGGGAGCCGATACCTTGAGGGCGCGCAATATACCCGCGTGCCCTTTTGAGTCAATGAATATCGATCACTTCTTCGTGATCTGATCCATGATCTCGAACACTTTCGCGGTCACGCTGTCGATATCGGCCATGCCGTCGATCCGGTACAGCCGGCCGGTCGCTTCGTAATAGGGCAGGATCGGCGCCGTCTGCCGGCGATACGCCACCAGGCGGGCCGCCACCGTCTCGCGCCGGTCGTCTTCGCGCCGCACGAAATCGTGGCCGCCGCAGACGTCGCAGGTGCCCGCGACCGTGGGCTTCTTGAACAGGTCGTTATAGCCCGCGCCGCAGGTGGCGCAGGTGAAACGGCCGGCGATCCGGTCGGCCAGCGCGTCCTCGTCCACTTCGAGGAACAGCACGACGTCGATTCGGGCGCGGCGGCCCTTGAGCATCGAATCGAGCGCCGCGGCCTGGGCCTCGGTCCGGGGGAAGCCGTCCAGGATGAAGCCCTTGGCGCAGTCGGGCTGCTCGATTCGGGATTCCAGCATGGCGATGATGACGTCGTCGGGCACGAGTTGCCCGGCATCCATCAGCGCCTTGGCCTGCCGGCCGATCGCGCTGCCGGCGGCCACTTCGGCACGCAGCATGTCGCCGGTGGAGATCTGCGCGATGCCGTAGCGTGCCTCCAGCCGCTTGGACTGGGTGCCCTTGCCGGCCCCGGGGGGGCCGAGGAAGATGACGTTCACCGGCCCCTGCCTTTCCCGCGTGCCTTGCGCATCAGCCCCTGGTACTGGTGCGCGACCAGGTGCGACTGGATCTGGGTGACGGTGTCGATGGTCACCGAGACGATGATGATCAGGCTGGTGCCGCCGAAATAGAACGGCACGTTGTAATGGCTGATGAGGATCTGCGGCAGCAGGCACACCGCGACCAGGTAGAGCGCGCCGATCGTGGTCAGGCGGGTCAGGATCCGGTCGAAATAGGCGGCCGTATTCGCGCCGGGGCGGATGCCCGGGATGAAGCCGCCTTGCTTGCGCAGGTTATCGGCGGTTTCCTGCGGATTGAAGGTGACCGCGGCGTAGAAATACGAGAAGAAGATGATCATCGCCGCGTAGAACAGCATGTAGAGCGGCTGCCCCTGCCCCAGTTCCTGCCCCAGGAAGGACAGCCAGTGCGGCATGGCGGCGCTGTTCATGAAGCCGGCCAGGGTCACCGGAATCAGCAGCACCGAGGAGGCGAAGATCGGCGGGATCACGCCCGCCGTGTTGACCTTGAGCGGCATGTGCGTCGAGTCGCCGCCATAGATGCGCTGGCCGACCTGGCGCTTGGGATACTGGATGACGACCCGGCGCTGCGCCTGTTCCATGAACACGATGAAGGCGATGGTCGCCGCCGCGAGGACCAGGAAGACCAGCACGAAGAACGGCGACAGCGCACCGGTGTAGCCGAGTTGGAACAGGCTGGCGAGCGCATGCGGCAGGTTGGCCACGATGCCGGCGAAGATGATCAGCGAGATGCCGTTGCCCACCCCGCGCGAGGTGATCTGCTCGCCCAGCCACATCAGGAACATCGTGCCGCCCAGCAGGGTCACGACGCAGGAGACGATGAAGAACAGGCCGGGCGCCACCACGGCGGCGCCGGCGGCGCTGTGCATGTTCTCCAGCCCGATCGCGATGCCGTAGGCCTGGAAGAGCGCGATCAGCACCGTCAGGTAGCGGGTATATTCGTTGAGCTTGCGGCGTCCCTGCTCGCCTTCCTTCTTCAGGCTTTCGAGCGACGGGATGGCGGCCGACATCAACTGCACGATGATCGAGGCGCTGATATAGGGCATGATGTTCAGCGCGAACACGGTCATGCGCCCCAGCGCGCCACCGGTGAACATGTCGAACATGCCCAGGATGCCGCCCTGGTGGCGAGCCAGAAGCTGGCCCATGACCGTTGCGTCGACGCCCGGGACCGGGATGTAGGTGCCCAGGCGATAGACGATCAGCGCGCCCAGGGTGAACCAGATTCGCTTCTTCAGTTCCGTTGCGTTGGCAAAGGAGCTGAAATTCAGATTGGCAGCCAGCTGCTCGGCCGCGGAGGCCATGCGCCCGTCCTTTCACAAGAACAGCGTCGCCGTACGAAACGGGACGCTGTCATGACAATTCGGCAAAGAGTGTAAGGCGTCGCTCGGCCCCGGCGCAAGAGACAAGGCCAGGCGAGGACGGCCCCCGGGGTCGTGCCCCGGGAGGGGTCACGCCCCCGGGCACGTCACGCCGAAGCGGCGGCCTCGTCACGCGCGGCGGCGGTGCGGACCGTGCCGCCCGCCTTCTCGACCGCGGCGATGGCGGTGGCGGACGCGCCCGAGACCTCGATGGTCACCGCGCGGGCCAGCTCACCCTTCGCCAGCAGGCGGACGCCCGCGAACTTGCCCGTGCCGACCAGGCCGGCATTGCGCAGCACGTCCTCGGTCACGACGGCCGAGGCGTCGATCTTGCCGGACTCGATCGCGCGGTCCAGCGCGCCCAGGTTCACCGGGGCGTAGACCTTGCGGAAGATGTTCTTGAAGCCGCGCTTCGGCAGACGGCGATACAGCGGGAGCTGACCACCCTCGAAGCCGTTGAGGGACACGCCCTCACGCGCCTTCTGACCCTTCACGCCCTTGCCCGACGTCTTGCCCTTGCCGGACCCGATGCCGCGACCCAGACGCTTCTTGCGATAGCGCGCGCCCGCGTTGTCGCGCAGTTCGTTCAGGTTCATGTCAACCCTCCACCTTCACAAGGTGGGCCACCTTGGTGATCATGCCGCGCACCGAGGGTGTGTCCTCGAGTTCACGCGTGCGGCCGATCTTGTTCAGGCCGAGCCCGACCAGCGTCGCCTGCTGGCCCGGCTTGCGGCCGTTGCCCGACGCCACCTGGGTGACGCGGATCGTCTTCTGCTCAGACATCGGCGCCAGCCTCCCCGACACCGGCCACCTCGCGGCGGCCCAGGATGTCGGACACCTTCTTGCCACGGCGGTTGGCCACCGAGCGCGGGCTGGCGCAACGCTCCAGCGCGGCGAAGGTCGCCTTGACCATGTTGTGCGGGTTGCGGGTCCCGAGCGACTTCGCAACCACGTCGTTGATGCCCAGGCTTTCGAACACCGCGCGCATCGGGCCGCCCGCGATGATGCCGGTGCCCGGATCGGCCGAGCGCAGCACCACCTTGCCAGCGCCGAAATGACCGGCGACGTCGTGATGGAGGGTACGGCCCTCCTTCATCGGGACGCGGATCATCGTGCGCTTGGCGCGGTCGGTCGCCTTGCGGATCGCCTCGGGCACCTCGCGCGCCTTGCCGGCGCCGTAGCCGACGCGGCCCTTCTGGTCGCCGACGACGACCAGGGCCGCGAAGGCGAAGCGACGGCCGCCCTTCACGACCTTCGCGACGCGGTTGATCGTGACCAGCTTGTCGACCAGATCGTCGCCTTCGCGCTCACGCTCGCGGCCGCCCCGGCCGCCTTCCCTCGGTTCACGTGCCATGTGCGTGACCCTTTCCTTAGAAGGCGAGACCGCCCTCGCGGGCAGCCTCCGCCAGGGCCTTGATACGCCCATGATACATATACGAACCGCGGTCGAAGACGACCTGCGACACACCCGCCGCCACGGCGCGCTCGGCCACCAGCTTGCCTACGGCCGTGGCCGCGTCGGCATCGGCGCCGGTCTTGAGCTGCGCGCGCAGCGCCTTGTCGAGGCTGGAAGCGGCGGCAAGGGTACGCCCGGCGGCATCGTCGATGACCTGGGCATAGATGTTCTTGCCTGACCGGAACACCGACAGGCGCGGACGCCCGCCGCCCTTGCGGCGAAGCTGGAAGCGCAGACGCTGGCGCCGGCGCTCCCGCAGATCCTGCTGCGTGCTCATTACTTCTTCTTGCCTTCCTTGCGACGGATGGTCTCCGTGTCGTAGCGGACACCCTTGCCCTTGTAGGGCTCAGGCTTGCGGAAGCTGCGGATGTCGAGCGCGACCTGGCCGACCCGCTGCTTGTCCACGCCTTCGACCACGATGGCGGTCGGGCGCGGCGTCGTGATCTTGATGCCCGGGGGGATCGCATAGACGACGTCATGCGAGTAGCCCAGGTTCATGACCAGGTTGCTGCCCTGGACCGCGGCGCGGTAACCGGTGCCGGTCACCTCGAGCGTCTTGGAGAAGCCGGTGGACACGCCGCGGACCATGCTGGCCACCAGGGCGCGGGTGGTACCCCACATCATGCGCGCCTGCGACGCCGTGCCGACCGGACGGACCGACACCTTGTTATCGGCGATCTCGGCCTCGATGTGCGGGGACAGCGGCAGCTTCAGCTCGCCCAGCTTGCCCTTCGCCACGAACGTGCCGTCGACGATCGAAACCTGTACTCCCGACGGAACCTCGACGGGATATTTGCCTACACGCGACATGTATCCCTCCTTAGAACACGCGGCAGAGGACCTCGCCGCCGACATTGGCAGCGCGGGCTTCCGCATCGGACAGGACGCCACGCGGCGTCGACAGGATCGAAACGCCCAGGCCGGCATAGACCCGCGGCAGTTCCTTGATCTTGGAATAGACCCGGCGGCCCGGCTTGGACACGCGGTGGATCTCCTTAATGACGGGCTCGCCATCCAGGTATTTCAGCTCGATCCGCAACTGGGCCACGCCCTTGCGCAGTTCTTCCTGCGCGTAGCCGCGGATATAGCCTTCGCGGCGCAGGGCCTCGAGCACATTGGCGCGCAGCTTGGAAGCCGGCGCGATGCAGGCCGCGTGACGCGCGCGCTGCGCGTTGCGGATCCGGGTGAGCATATCACCCAAGGGATCAGAAAGTGACATCGTTCCCCGCCCTTACCAGCTCGACTTGACCATGCCCGGGATCTGGCCGTTGGAAGCCAGGTCGCGCAGAGCCACGCGGCACAGTTCGAACTTTCTGTAATTGGCGCGGGAGCGCCCGGTCAGCTTGCACCGCAGGCGCACGCGCACGCGCGAGCCGTTGCGGGGAAGTTCTGCGAGTTTCAGGGATGCGTCGAACCGATCCTCGACCGGCAGCGACCGGTCCATGATGATGTTCTTGAGCGCAATCCGCTTAGCCTTGTCCCGCTCTGCCATGCGCGCACGCTTGGCATTGCGGTTTACGGCGGAGATCTTGGCCATGCCTTGTTCTACCCTCCGGAACCTGTCGGGCCATCCCGACGGTTTTCCAAACAACGTGTCTAATAGGTCTTCTGACCTTCGGGCGGAAGCCCCCAATCGCCGCGATCAGGCGGCGAAGGGCAGTTCAAACGCCTTCAGAAGAGCCTTCGCTTCCGCATCCGTCTTCGCGCTGGTGACGAAGATGATGTCCATGCCCCGGATATCGTCGACCTTGTCGTACTCGATTTCCGGGAAGACGATCTGTTCCTTCAGGCCCATGGCGAAATTGCCGCGGCCGTCGAAACCCTTGTTCGCCGGCAGGCCGCGGAAATCGCGGACGCGCGGCAGCGCGATGGTCACCAGCCGGTCCAGGAACTCGTACATCCGCGCGCGGCGCAGCGTGACCTTGCAGCCGATCGGCAGGCCCGCACGGATCTTGAAGCCGGCGATCGCCTTCTTGGCGACCGTCTTGACCGGCTTCTGGCCGGAGATCAGCGTCATTTCGGCCAGGGCGGCGTCCAGCTTCTTCTGGTCGCCCGCGGCCTCGCCCACGCCCATGTTGATGACGATCTTCTCGAGATGCGGAACCTGCATCACGTTCTTGTAGCCGAACTCCTCGCGCAGCTTCGCGCGCAGTTCGTCCTGATAACGCTTCTGCAGACGCGGCGCCGAGCGGGTCTCTTGCACTTCAGACATCCCCGCCTCCTCAGCCTTCGATGACTTCGCCGGTCGCCTTGGCGACGCGGACCTTGCGGCCATCTTCCAGGATACGGAAACCGACGCGCGTCGGCTTGCCGCTCTTGGGATCGACCAGCTTCAGGTTCGACAGGTCGATCGGCATCTCTTTCTCGATGATGCCGCCCTGCTCACCCATCCGGTTGGGGCGCGTGTGGCGCTTGGCCACCGCGACGCCGCGCACAACCGCCTTGTTGTCGTCCGGCCGCACCGACAGCACTTCGCCGCGGGTCCCCTTGGAGGAGCCGGTGATGACGACGACCTGGTCGCCTTTCCTGATACGCGCAGCCATCACAGCACCTCCGGCGCCAGCGAAATGATCTTCATGAACTTGCGCGCGCGCAGTTCACGCACGACCGGTCCGAAGATGCGGGTGCCGATCGGCTCCTGCTGCTTGTTGATCAGCACGGCGGCGTTGCGATCGAAACGGATGGCGCTGCCGTCGGGACGACGCACCGGGTAGGAGGTGCGCACGATCACCGCCTGGTGCACGTCGCCCTTCTTGACCTTGCCGCGGGGGATCGCTTCCTTGACGGACACGACGATCACGTCGCCGACCGAGGCGGTCTTCCGCTTGGAACCGCCCAGCACCTTGATGCACTGCACCTGACGCGCGCCCGAATTGTCGGCGACGTCCAGGTTGGTCTCGGGATGGATCATAGCCTATGCCCTTCTTACGCCTGCGCGCCGGACGCCGCGTCGGCGGAGCCCAGCGGGGCGCCGTTGCGGACGATCACGGTCCAGGTCTTGCGCTTGGAGATCGGCTTGCATTCCTCGATGCGCACCATGTCCCCAATCTTGCACTCGTTCAGCTCATCATGCGCCGCGTACTTCTTCGAGCGGCGGATGAACTTCTTATACAGCGGATGGATAACCCGACGATCGACAAGGACGGTGACCGTCTTGTCCATCTTGTCGCTGGTCACCCGTCCGGTGAGGACGCGCCTCGGCATCGCCCCTTCTCCCTTCAGGACCTGGCGGCCGGCGCACCCGCGCCGGCAGCATTCTTCTTCAACGCCTCGGACGCGATCGTCTTCACGCGGGCGATCTCACGACGCACCGCACGGAAGCGAGCCTGTCCCTCATTCTGGCCGGTCGCGCGCTGGAACCGCAGGTTGAACTGCTCGCGCTTCAGGTCGATGAGAAGCGCCTCCAGTTCTTCGGCGGTCTTGGCACGCAGATCGGCCGGCTTGGTTGCCTTAGCCATCTCACGCCTCTCCGATACGGGTCACGAACTTGGTCTTGATCGGCAGCTTCGCCGCGCCCAGAGCCAGCGCCTCACGCGCGACGTCCGGCGGCACGCCCTCGATCTCGAACAGGATACGACCCGGCTTGACACGGGCCACCCAATATTCAGGGGATCCCTTGCCGGAGCCCATACGCACTTCCGCGGGCTTTGTCGAGACCGGAAGGTCGGGAAAGATCCGAATCCAGACGCGACCGGCGCGCTTCATCGCACGGGTAATGGCGCGGCGGGAGGCCTCGATCTGCCGGGCGGTGACCCGCTCGGGCTCCAGGGCCTTCAGGCCGAACGCACCGAAATTCAGCGTCGTCCCGCCTTTCGCCATCCCATGAATGCGGCCCTTGTGGGCCTTGCGGTACTTAGTCCGCTTTGGAGAAAGCATTGTTCAAAATCCTCATGCGCCGCCTGGCGCCGTTCTCGGTCCTAAACCCCACGGCTTAGCGCTGCGGAGCCTGCTCGGCGGCGCGACGGTCCTGCGCCATCGGGTCCTGGGCGAGGATCTCGCCCTTGAAGATCCATACCTTCACGCCACAGGTGCCGTAGGTGGTCTTCGCCGTGGCCACGCCGTAATCGATGTCCGCACGCAGCGTGTGCAGCGGCACCCGGCCTTCGCGATACCATTCGATACGCGCGATCTCGGCCCCGCCCAGACGGCCGGAGCAGTTGATCCGGATGCCCTGGGCGCCGAGGCGCATCGCCGACTGGACGGCGCGCTTCATGGCGCGACGGAAGGCGACGCGGCGCTCGAGCTGCTGGGCGATGTTCTCGGCCACCAGGGTCGCGTCGATTTCCGGCTTGCGGATCTCGACGATGTTCAGCGCGACGTCGGCCTTGGCCATGCGGGTCAGCTCTTTGCGCAGCAGGTCGATGTCCTGCCCCTTCTTGCCGATCACCACGCCCGGGCGGGCGGCGTAGATCGTCACGCGCGGCTTCTTGGCCGGGCGTTCGATCACGACGCGCGACACGCCGGCGCCCGACAGCTTGCGGCGCAGGTGCGTCCGCAGCTTCAGGTCGTCATGCAGCAGGCGAGAATAGTCCGAACCGGCGTACCAGCGGCTGTCCCAGGTGCGGTTGATGCCGAGCCGCAGCCCGATCGGATTGACTTTGTGTCCCATGGATCAGGCCGCCTTCTGCTCGGTTGTCTCAGCCTCGGCCGCGCGCTCGGCCACGACGATCTTCAGGTGGCTGAAGAACTTCTCGACCCGCGCCGAACGGCCGCGGCCGCGCGCGTGGAAGCGGCGCATGACGATCGACTTGCCGACCTCGGCCCGCAGGACGACCAACTGGTCGACATCGAGCTGATGGTTGTTCTCGGCGTTCGCGATCGCGCTTTCCAGGGTCTTCTTGACCTGCTGGGCGATGCGGCGCTTGGAGAAGGTGAGCGTCGCCACGGCCTGGGCCGCCGGCTTGTTGCGGATCAGGGCCGCAACAAGGTTCAGCTTGCGCGGGCTTACGCGGATGTTGCGCGCAATCGCCTGCGCCTCGGTTTCCGCGAGCGTGCGCGGATGCTTCGGCTTGCTCATATCAGCCCCGCTTCGCCTTCTTGTCCGAGGCGTGACCCGTGAAGGTCCGGGTCGGCGAGAATTCGCCGAACTTGTGCCCCACCATGTTCTCCGACACCTGAACGGGCAGGAATTTGTGCCCGTTGTAAACGCCGAACGTCAGCCCCACGAACTGCGGGAGGATCGTCGAGCGACGCGACCAGATCTTGATCACTTCGTTACGGCCCGACGCGCGCGACGCATCGGCTTTGTTCAGCAGATACCCGTCCACGAACGGGCCCTTCCAGACGGAACGTGCCATCTTCTTTGCCCCTTACTTGCCGGTCTTCCGGCGACGGATAATCAGACTGTCCGTACGCTTGTTGACCCTGGTCTTGTAACCCTTCGTCGGCTTGCCCCACGGCGTGACCGGATGACGGCCGCCCGAGGTGCGGCCTTCACCACCGCCGTGCGGATGGTCGACCGGGTTCATCACGACGCCGCGGTTGTGCGGACGACGGCCCAGCCAGCGGCCGCGCCCGGCCTTGCCGAGATGCTGGTTCATGTTGTCGGGGTTCGACACCGCGCCAACCGTCGCCATGCATTCGCCGCGCACGATGCGCAGCTCACCGGACTGCAGCTTGATCTGCGCATAGCCGGCATCCTTGCCGACCAACTGGGCATAGGTGCCCGCGGAGCGGGCCAGCTTGCCGCCGGCGCCCTGCTTCAGCTCGATGTTATGGATGATCGTGCCGACCGGAATGGCCGCCAGCGGCATCGCATTGCCCGGCTTGATGTCGACGCGCGCGCCCGAGACGACCTGGTCGCCGGCCTTCAGGCGCTGCGGCGCCAGGATGTAGGCCAGCTCCCCGTCCTCATACTTCACCAGCGCGATGAAGGCGGTGCGGTTCGGGTCGTATTCCAGACGCTCGACCGTGCCGGCCACATCGAACTTGCGCCGCTTGAAATCGACGTAGCGATAGGACTGCTTGTGACCGCCGCCGATGAAGCGCGAGGTGGTGCGCCCATGGTTGTTGCGGCCGCCGGTCTTGTTCTTGCCCTCGGTCAGCCCCTTGACGGGCTTGCCCTTCCACAGCTCCTTGCGGTCGATCAGGACGGTCCCGCGCTGGCTGGGGGTAACCGGATTAAAGTGCTTCAGTGCCATGTCTTGTTACCCCGCGTCAGACCAGCTTCGCGGTCAGGTCGATGGACTGACCCTCGGCGAGCTGCACAAACGCCTTCTTCACATCCGAACGCTGGCCCGGGCGGCCCTTGAAGCGCTTGGTCTTGCCCTTCTGGACAAGCGTGTTCACGCCCAGGACCTTGACCCCGAACAGAGTCTCGACCGCGACCTTGATCTCCGGCTTGGTCGCGTCGATCGCGACCTTGAAGGCGACCTGATTCTTCTCGGAAAGCGCGGTCGCCTTCTCGGTGATCAGGGGCGCGCGGACGATGTCGTACATCGCCTCACGCGACATGCGCTCCGCCTTCTTGCGGATAGCGAGCACGTTGGTCATGCCAGGCGCTCCTTCAGGCCTTCGACGCCGGCTTGCGTGATCGCGAGCACGTCGTGGTTGAGGATGTCGTAGACGTTCGCGCCGACGGTCGGCAGCGCGTCGATCTTCGGCAGGTTACGCGTGGCGCGCGAGAAATTCTCGTCGACCGTCGCGTCCACGATCAGCGCGGACGTCCAGCCCAGGGCCTTCAGCTTCGCGGCCAGATCGGACGTCTTGCCCGACGCGGCGGCCTGGTCCAGCACCACCAGCTTGCCTTCGGCGGCCTTCTGCGACAGCGCGGAAATCAGGCCCAGGCGGCGCACCTTCTTGGGCAGGTCGTAGCCGTGGTCGCGCACGACCGGGCCGTGGACGGCGCCGCCGGTGCGGAACTGCGGCGCGCGCAGCGAACCCTGGCGAGCGCTGCCGGTGCCCTTCTGGCGGTACGGCTTCTTGGTCGTGCCGGAGACTTCGCCCATCCCCTTGACCTTGTGCGTACCCGCACGGCGCTTGGCCAACTGCCAGTGCACGACGCGCGCCATGATGTCCGCCCGCGGCGTCACCCCGAAAATCTCGTCCGGAAGAACGGCCGTACCGGCGCTTCCGTTGTCGAGGGTTTTGATTTCGTAATCCATTGCCCTCTATCCTCAGCCCGCAGCCTCAACCAGGGCCGCCGGATACGGCGCCTCGGCATGACGGGCCTTCTTGATCGCATCACGAACCAGAACCAGCTCGTTCTTGCCGCCGGGCACGGAGCCGCGGACCATGAGCAGATTCTTCTCGGCATCCACCGCCGCCACCTCGAGATTGAGGGTGGTCACGCGCTCGGAGCCCAGATGGCCGGCCATTTTCTTGTTCTTGAAGGTCTTGCCCGGGTCCTGGCGGTTACCCGTCGAGCCATGCGAACGATGGCTGATGGACACGCCGTGCGTGGCCTCGAGACCCGCGAAGTTCCAGCGCTTCATGGCGCCGGCGAAGCCCTTGCCCTTGCTGGTGGCGGTCACGTCGACCTTCTGCCCCACCACGAAATGGGTGGCGGACAGGGTGGCGCCAGCCTCCAGCACGGCATCTTCCGCGACGCGGAATTCGGCCAGCTTCTTCTTGGGTTCGACCTTCGCGCGGGCAAAATGGCCGCGGTTCGGCTTGGAGACGTTCTTCACCTTGGCGTTGCCGAACCCGAGCTGCACGGCGGTGTAGCCGTCGCGGTCCTGGGTACGGACATCCACCACCTGCAAATTATCGACATGCAGGACGGTGACGGGCACGTGCGTGCCGTCTTCCTTGAACAGCCGGGTCATGCCCAGCTTCTTTGCGATCAATCCGGTGCGCATCGTCTGGACCTTAGAGTTTAATCTCGACATCCACGCCGGCGGCGAGGTCGAGCTTCATGAGAGCGTCCACGGTCTGCGGGGTCGGCTCGACGATGTCGAGCAGCCGGCGATGGGTCCGAATTTCGAACTGCTCGCGGCTTTTCTTGTCCACGTGGGGAGAGCGGTTCACGGTGAACCGTTCGATATGCGTCGGCAGCGGGATAGGACCCCGAACCCGCGCACCCGTACGCTTCGCCGTGTTGACGATCTCTTTGGTGCTGTTGTCGAGCACCCGATGATCGTACGCCTTGAGGCGAATGCGGATGTTCTGGTTGTCCATCGTCTGTTCAGTCCAACATTACTGGTTCGGGGGAACCCGAGCCGCCAAAGGAGACCCCGGCCGGATCGCTCCGGCCGGGGCATCCAGTTCTGGTTACGACCGGGCCGATCAGGCCGTGATCGAGGCCACCACGCCGGCGCCGACGGTGCGGCCACCCTCGCGGATAGCGAAACGCAGGCCTTCGTCCATGGCGATCGGCGCGATCAGCTCGACATCCATGGCGATGTTGTCGCCCGGCATGACCATTTCCGTGCCTTCCGGCAGATGCACGACGCCGGTGACGTCGGTGGTGCGGAAATAGAACTGCGGACGGTAGTTGGTGAAGAACGGCGTGTGACGGCCACCCTCTTCCTTCGTGAGGATGTACGCCTCGGCCTTGAACTTCGTGTGCGGGGTGATGGAGCCCGGCTTCGCCAGGACCTGGCCGCGCTCGACGTCCTCGCGCTTCGTGCCGCGCAGCAGCGCGCCGATATTGTCGCCGGCCTCGCCGCGATCGAGCAGCTTGCGGAACATTTCGACGCCCGTCACCGTCGTCTTCTGCGTGGTGCGCAGGCCGACGATTTCGATTTCGTCACCGACATTCACCGCGCCGCGCTCGACACGGCCGGTCACCACGGTGCCGCGGCCCGAGATCGAGAACACGTCTTCGATCGGCATCAGGAACGGACGGTCGACCGGACGGTCCGGCTGCGGGATGTAGTCGTCGACCGCATCCATCAGGTCGCGCACGCGGTTCTCGCCGAGTTCCGGATCGCCGTCTTCCAGCGTCACCAGGGCCGAACCCTTGACGATGGGAATGTCGTCGCCCGGGAACTGGTAGGCGGACAGCAGCTCGCGCACTTCCATCTCGACCAGTTCGAGCAGTTCCGGATCGTCGACCTGATCGACCTTGTTCAGGAACACGACCAGGGCAGGGACGCCGACCTGGCGGGCCAGCAGGATGTGCTCGCGGGTCTGCGGCATCGGGCCGTCGGCGGCCGACACGACCAGGATCGCGCCGTCCATCTGGGCGGCACCGGTGATCATGTTCTTGACGTAGTCGGCGTGGCCGGGGCAGTCGACGTGCGCGTAGTGGCGCTTCGCGGTCTCGTACTCGACGTGGGCGGTCGAGATCGTGATGCCGCGGGCGCGCTCTTCCGGAGCCGCGTCGATCTGGTCATACGCCTTGAAGGTGGCGCCGCCGGTCTTCGCCAGCGTCTTGGTGATCGCGGCGGTCAGCGACGTCTTACCATGGTCGACGTGACCGATCGTGCCGATATTGCAGTGCGGCTTCGTCCGCTCGAATTTAGCCTTTGCCATCGTCTGTCTCCGTTACTCGGCCACCGGCCGGGGTCGGGTTGAAATGTTCCTAACCGGAAGCGTCGCGGTCTTTAGACCGGTCCTGCGTCACTTACCAGCGGTAATGACTGAACGCCTTGTTCGCCTCGGCCATGCGGTGCGTGTCTTCGCGCTTCTTGACCGCGGAGCCGCGATTGTTGACCGCGTCCAGCAGCTCGTTCGACAGACGCTCCTGCATCGTGTTCTCGCCGCGCTTGCGCGACGCGTCGATCAGCCAGCGGATCGCAAGTGCCTGGCGACGCTCGGCGCGGACTTCGACGGGCACCTGGTAGGTGGCGCCGCCGACGCGACGCGAACGGACCTCGACGGCCGGCTTCACGTTGTCCAGCGCGCTGTGGAACATCACCACCGGGTCGGCCGCGGCGCCGCCGCGACGGCGCAGCACTTCCAGCGCGCCGTAGACGATGCCTTCGGCGGTGGACTTCTTGCCGTCATACATCAGGGCGTTCATGAAACGCGTGATGACGACGTCACCAAATTTCGGATCGGGAAGGATCTCGCGCTTGACGGCGCGATGACGGCGACTCATGCCTCGTTATTCCTTTTACTTCGGACGCTTCGCGCCATAGAGCGAGCGACGCTGACGACGCTTGGCGATACCCTGGGTATCCAGAACGCCACGCAGGATGTGATAGCGCACGCCGGGAAGGTCCTTGACGCGACCGCCGCGGATCAGGACCACACTGTGCTCCTGCAGGTTGTGGCCTTCACCCGGGATGTAGCTGACGACCTCATAGCCGTTCGTCAGGCGCACCTTCGCGACCTTACGCAGCGCCGAGTTCGGCTTCTTCGGCGTGGTCGTGTAGACGCGGGTGCAGACACCACGCTTCTGCGGGCAGCCCTGCAGGGCAGGCACCTTGTTGCGCTTGGCAGCGGGTTCGCGGCCCTTGGCGATCAGCTGGTTGATGGTCGGCATACGCCTTTCCCGATCCTTACAAAATTCGGCCGGCCAACCGCGTATCGGGCTGCCGACTGTCGTTCACAACAAAATCCCAACGAATGAGACTCATTCGCCTGGACATCATTTATGCATCCGGCCTTGGCAGCCCCGCCCGGGGACTACGGCACCGCATGCCTGCATGCTGCATTCGACGGCCAACGACGTCGTACGAGACGGGGCTAGCCGAGGGCGCGGAACCTACGAAGCGGATAGCCGCGAGTCAAGTGTTACCTTGGGATTCGCGGACAAAACCGGTCGATTTGCACCTGCCGGACCACCGCATCAGCCATGCGGCTGCGGCAGATCACCGACGCCGCGCGGGCTATCTCATATCCGGGCGATTCGGGCCAGCGGAATCGTGCGCGTCCCGAAAATAAGGCCGATTCACAAACCGGACCGGTCAAAAAAAGGGCCGGGTGTCGCCACCCGGCCCTGCGCCCCCTCGCCCAGACGGGCTTGGGTGACGGACATGTCCGTTATTCGGCCTTGGAGACCGCGGGACGGACCTGCGCCAGGCGCTGACGGTCCTGGCCGGCGGCGATGGCGCGCAGCTTGTTCATCACGCTGCCCGTGCCCGCCGGGATCAGGCGACCGACGATCACGTTCTCCTTCAGGCCGTTCAGCGTGTCCTTCTTGCCGGCGGTCGCGGCCTCGGTCAGGACGCGCGTCGTCTCCTGGAAGGAGGCGGCCGAGATGAAGGACTGGGTCTGCAGCGACGCCTTGGTGATGCCCTGCAGCACCGGCATGGCCGCTGCCGGACGCTCGCCCATATTCAGGCGCTTCGTGTTCTCGGTCTCGAACTCGATGCGATCCACCGTCTCGCCGATCAGGTAGGTCGTGTCGCCGGGCTCGAGAATCTCGACCTTCTGGAGCATCTGGCGGACGATCACCTCGATATGCTTGTCGTTGATCTTCACGCCCTGCAGCCGGTAGACGTCCTGGATCTCGTTCACCAGGTAGTCCGACAGCGCCTCGACGCCCAGCACCTTGAGGATGTCGTGCGGCACGCGCGGACCGTCGACCAGCGGGTCGCCCACGCGGACGAAGTCGCCTTCCTGGACCGAGACGTGCTTGCCCTTCGGGATCAGGTAGTCGGTCTCTTCGCCGGTCTCGTCGTTCTTCACGATGATGCGGCGCTTGGCCTTGTAGTCCTTGCCGAATTCGACGCGGCCGTCGGTTTCCGAGATGATCGCGTGGTCCTTCGGACGACGGGCCTCGAACAGTTCGGCCACGCGCGGCAGACCGCCGGTGATGTCGCGGGTCTTGGAGCCTTCGCGCGGGATGCGCGCCAGCACGTCGCCCGCGCTGACCTGGGCGCCGTTCTCGACCGACAGCAGCGAGTCGGGCGAGAGGAAGTAGCGCGCGTCATTGCCGTTCGCCAGCTTGATGACGTGGCCGTTGGCGTCCTTGAGTTGCAGGCGCGGACGCAGATCCACGCCCTTGGCCGCCTGCTTGTAGTCCACCACGACCTTCGAGGTCAGGCCGGTGACCTCGTCCATGCGCTCGACCAGCGTGATGGAGTCGATCAGGTCCAGATACTCGACCGTGCCGGACTGCTCGGTGATGATCGGCAGGGTGTACGGATCCCACTCGGCCATCTTCTGACCGCGCGTCACCGCCGCGCCCTCGTCGACCAGCAGGCGGGCGCCGTAAGGCACGCGGTAGCGGGCGCGTTCGGTCCCCTTCTCGTCCGTCAGCACGATCTCGCAGTTGCGCGACATCACGATGGGGACGTTCTGGCTGTTATGGACGACGTTGCGGTTGTTGATCGTCACCTTGCCGTCACGCGACGCCTCGACCATCGACTGTTCCGCGCCACGCTGGGCGGCGCCGCCGATATGGAAGGTGCGCATGGTCAACTGGGTGCCGGGCTCGCCGATCGACTGGGCGGCGATCACGCCCACGGCCTCGCCGATATTGACCGGCGTGCCGCGCGCCAGGTCGCGCCCATAGCACAGGCCGCAGACGCCGACCCGGCTTTCGCAGGTCAGGACCGAGCGGATCAGCACGCTTTCCACGCCGGCCTTCTCGATCTTCTCGGCCTGCGCTTCCTCGATCAGCGTGTCACGCGCGAGCAGCACGTCGCCCGAAGCGGGGTCCAGCACGTCGGCGGCGGTCGTACGGCCCAGGATCCGCTCGGACAGCGAGGAGACGATTTCGCCGCCATCCATGACGGCGCGGACGGTCAGGCCGCGTTCGGTGCCGCAATCGTCCTCGACGATGATGCAGTCCTGCGCCACGTCGACCAGGCGGCGCGTCAGGTAGCCCGAGTTCGCGGTCTTCAGCGCCGTGTCGGCCAGGCCCTTGCGGGCGCCGTGGGTCGAGGTGAAGTAGTCGAGAACCGACAGGCCTTCCTTGAAGTTGGCGATGATCGGCTGCTCGATGATCTCGCCCGACGGCTTGGCCATCAGGCCGCGCATGCCGGCGAGCTGCTTCATCTGCGCCGGCGACCCACGGGCGCCGGAATGGCTCATCATCCACACCGAGTTGGTGGTTTTGCCGACCTCCTGGCGCGAGATCTCCTTCATCATCGCGGCCTGCACCTCGTCCGTGCAGCGCGACCAGGCGTCGACCACCTTGTTGTAGCGTTCGCCGGCGGTGATCAGGCCGTCCTGGTACTGCTGCTCGAACTCCTTCACCTCGGCGGCAGTGCGCTCGACCAGCATCTTCTTCTCGGCCGGGATGATCATGTCATCCTTGCCGAAGGAGATGCCGGCCTTCGCCGCGTGGCGGAAGCCCAGGCCCATCATGCGGTCGCAGAAGATGACGCATTCCTTCTGGCCGCAATGGCGATAGACCGCGTCGATAACGTCGGAGACGTTCTTCTTGGTCAATTGCTTGTTGATCAGCGCGAACGGGATCGCCGGATGGCGGGGCAGGATCTGCGCGATCAGCATGCGGCCCGGGGTGGTGATCACGGTCTGGCGCACCGGCTTGCCGTCGGCGTCGAGCGTCTCGAACCGGGCGGTGATCTTGTCGTGCAGCTTGATCGCGCCGGCGGACAGGGCGTACTCGACCTCGCCCACCGTCGCGAAGGACGGGGCGCCGGTGACCGTGAGGCGGCCTTCGGCGTCATATTCGTTGCGGTCGGGCGTCGCCAGGAATTCCGGCGTTTCCAGGCTGAGATAATACAGGCCCAGGACGATGTCCTGCGACGGCACGATGATCGGCTTGCCGTTGGCGGGGCTGAGGATGTTGTTGGTGGACATCATCAGCACGCGCGCTTCGAGCTGCGCCTCGAGGCTCAGCGGCACGTGGACGGCCATCTGGTCGCCGTCGAAATCCGCGTTGAAGGCGGTGCAGACCAGCGGGTGCAACTGGATGGCCTTGCCCTCGATCAGCACCGGCTCGAACGCCTGGATGCCCAGGCGGTGCAGGGTCGGCGCGCGGTTCAGCATGACCGGGTGTTCGCGGATCACCTCTTCGAGGATGTCCCACACCTCGGGACGTTCCTTCTCCACCATCCGCTTCGCGGCCTTGATGGTGGTGGCGTGGCCGTATTTTTCCAGCTTGGAGTAGATGAACGGCTTGAACAGCTCGAGCGCCATCTTCTTGGGCAGGCCGCACTGGTGCAGCTTCAGCTCGGGCCCGACCACGATGACCGAACGGCCGGAATAATCGACGCGCTTGCCCAGCAGGTTCTGGCGGAAGCGGCCCTGCTTGCCCTTGAGCATGTCGGACAGCGACTTCAGCGGACGCTTGTTGGCGCCCGTGATCGCGCGGCCGCGGCGGCCGTTATCGAACAGCGCATCGACCGATTCCTGCAGCATGCGCTTCTCGTTGCGCACGATGATGTCGGGCGCGCGCAGCTCGATCAGCCGCTTGAGGCGGTTGTTGCGGTTGATGACGCGGCGATACAGGTCGTTCAGGTCGGAGGTCGCGAAGCGGCCGCCATCCAGCGGGACCAGCGGACGCAGTTCCGGCGGGATCACCGGAATCAGGTCCATGATCATCCATTCGGGACGCGAATCGCTGTCGGCGAACGCCTCGATCAGCTTCAGGCGCTTGACCAGCTTCTTGCGCTTGGCCTCGGAGGTCGTCTCCTTCAGCTCCTGGCGCAGGCGCTCCTTGTCCGCCTTGCAGTCGATGCGCTCGAGGACCTTCTTGATCGCCTCGGCGCCGATGCCGACCTCGATCCCCTCTTCGCCATGTTCGTCCATGACGTCGAGATACTGGTCCTCGGTCAGCAGGCTGAACTGCTTGAGCGGCGAGGTGCCCGGCTCGAGCACCACGTAGCTTTCGAAATAGAGGATCTTTTCCAGATCCTTCAGCGTCATGTCGACCATCAGGCCGATGCGGCTGGGCAGCGACTTCAGGAACCAGATATGCGCGACCGGGCTGGCCAGCTCGATATGGCCCATGCGCTCGCGCCGGACCTTGGCCAGCGTCACCTCGACGCCGCATTTCTCGCAGATGATGCCGCGGAACTTCATGCGCTTGTACTTGCCGCACAGGCACTCGTAGTCCTTGATCGGACCGAAGATGCGCGCGCAGAACAGGCCGTCGCGCTCCGGCTTGAAGGTGCGGTAGTTGATGGTCTCGGGCTTCTTGATCTCGCCGTACGACCAGGACCGGATCTGCTCGGACGAGGCGAGCTGGATCTTGATCTGGTCGAAGGTCATGGCCTGGCCGGTCTGGCCGAGGATCTTCATGAGTTCGTTCATGCGCCGCAAACCCCCTGAGGGAAGTTGGACGGAGACGGCCCGCCCGGCCGCCCCCGTCCCTGAGAAGAAAACAGACGGAGAAAGAGGAAGATGACCGACGACGGGGTCAGTCGCCGCTCTGCTCCAGATCCACGTTCAGGCCGAGCGATTTCAGCTCCTTGATCAGGACGTTGAAGCTTTCGGGGATGCCGGCTTCGAAATCGTCCTGTTCGCGCACGATCGCCTCATAGACCTTGGTGCGGCCGGACACGTCGTCCGACTTCACCGTCAGCATTTCCTGCAGCGTGTAGGCCGCGCCGTACGCCTCGAGCGCCCAGACCTCCATTTCGCCGAAGCGCTGGCCGCCGAACTGGGCCTTGCCGCCCAGCGGCTGCTGGGTGACCAGCGAGTACGGGCCGATCGAACGGGCATGGATCTTGTCGTCGACCAGGTGGTGCAGCTTCAGCATGTAGATATAGCCGACCGTGGTCTGGCGCTCGAACGGCTCGCCGGTGCGGCCGTCGATCAACTGCGACTGGCCCGACTTGCTGACGCCGGCATCCTCGAGCATCGCCTCGATATCCGGGATCGAGGCGCCGTCGAAGACCGGGGTCGCGATCGGCACGCCCTTGCGCAGGTTGTTCGCCAGCTCGACGAGCTGCTCGTTCGGCAGGTCGGCGATCGCGTCGTCATAGACCTTGTCGCCATAGACCGTCTTCAGCCGGTCCAGCAGTTCCTGCTTCTTCTCGCCCGTGCGCTGGTAGTCGTCGACCAGCTCGCCGATGCCCTTGCCGATATTGGCGCAGGCCCAGCCCAGATGGGTCTCCAGGATCTGCCCGACATTCATGCGCGAGGGCACGCCCAGCGGGTTCAGCACCAGATCGACCGAGGTGCCGTCCTCGAGGAACGGCATGTCCTCGACCGGGACGACGCGCGAGACGACGCCCTTGTTGCCGTGGCGGCCGGCCATCTTGTCGCCCGGCTGCAGCTTGCGCTTCACCGCGACGAAGACCTTGACCATCTTCATGACGCCCGGCGGCAGTTCGTCGCCGCGCTGCAGCTTTTCAACCTTGCTTTCGAAGCGGGCCTGGATGCGGGCCACGGCGGCGTCGAATTCGCGGCGCAGGACCTCGAGTTCGACCATCACCGCGTCGTCGGCGACGGTGATGTTGCGCCACGCGCCGCGCGGATGCTCGGCCAGCACCTCTTCGGTGATCTCGGTGCCTGAACGCAGGCCCTTGAAGCCCGCGCCGGCGACCTGGCCCGCCAGGCGCTCGCGCAGCCGGTTATAGAAGGACCGCTCCTGGATCGCGCGTTCGTCGTCGCGGTCCTTGGCGAGGCGCTCGATCTCGGCGCGCTCGATCGCCATCGCGCGCTCGTCCTTATCCACGCCGCGGCGGGAGAAGACGCGCACATCGACGATGGTGCCGGTCGTGCCGGGCGGCAGGCGCAGCGAGGTGTCGCGCACGTCGGACGCCTTTTCGCCGAAGATGGCGCGCAGCAGCTTCTCTTCCGGCGTCATCGGGCTTTCGCCCTTCGGGGTGACCTTGCCGACCAGGATGTCGCCCGGATTCACTTCGGCGCCGACATAGACGATGCCCGCCTCGTCGAGGTTGCGCAGCGCTTCCTCGCCGACATTGGGGATGTCGCGGGTGATTTCCTCCTGCCCCAGCTTGGTGTCGCGGGCCATGACCTCGAACTCCTCGATATGGATCGAGGTGAAGACGTCGTCGCGGGCGATCCGCTCGGAGATCAGGATCGAGTCTTCGAAATTGTACCCGTTCCACGGCATGAACGCGACCAGCACGTTCCGGCCCAGCGCCAGCTCGCCCAGTTCGGTCGACGGGCCGTCGGCGATGATGTCGCCGGCGCGCACCCAGTCGCCCACGCGGACCAGCGGGCGCTGGTTGATGCAGGTGGACTGGTTGGAGCGCATATATTTGCGCAGGCGATAGATATCGACGCCCTGGGTCGCCCCGGCCGCGTCGGTCGCGCGCACCACGATGCGCGCGCCGTCGATCTGGTCGATGATGCCGCCGCGCCGGGCGACGATGGTGGCGCCGGAATCGTGCGCCACCGCGGCTTCCATCCCCGTGCCGACCAGCGGCGCGTCGGAGCGGACCAGCGGCACCGCCTGGCGCTGCATGTTCGAGCCCATCAGCGCGCGGTTGGCGTCGTCGTTTTCCAGGAACGGAATCAGCGCGGCCGCGACCGAGACCAACTGCTTGGGCGACACGTCGCAGGCGGTGACTTCCTCGGGCTTCACCAGGCGGAAATCGCCGCTGCGGCGGACCGAGACCAGTTCGTCGGTCAGGCGGCCGCCCGCATCCTGCCGGGCGTCGGCCTGGGCGACGACCAGCTTTTCCTCTTCCATGGCGGAGAGGTATTTCCAGCCATCCTGCAGCACGCCGTCGCGCACCAGGCGGTACGGGGTTTCGATGAAGCCGTACTTGTTCACCTTGGCGTAGGTCGCCAGGGAGTTGATCAGGCCGATATTCGGGCCTTCGGGCGTCTCGATCGGGCAGATGCGGCCGTAATGGGTCGGGTGGACGTCGCGGACCTCGAAGCCCGCGCGCTCACGCGTCAGCCCGCCCGGGCCCAGGGCCGAGAGGCGGCGCTTGTGCGTGACCTCGGAGAGCGGGTTGGTCTGGTCCATGAACTGGCTGAGCTGCGACGAGCCGAAGAATTCGCGCACCGCGGCGGCGGCCGGCTTGGCGTTGATCAGGTCGTGCGGCATGACCGTATCGATATCGACCGAGCCCATGCGCTCGCGGATCGCGCGCTCCATGCGCAGCAGGCCGACGCGATACTGGTTTTCCATCAGTTCGCCGACCGAGCGGACGCGGCGGTTGCCCAGATTGTCGATATCGTCGATCGCGCCGCGGCCGTCCTTCAGCTCGCACATGATCTTGACGGTGCGCAGGATGTCTTCCTTACGCAGCACGCGGACGGTGTCCGGAGCGTCGAGGCCCAGGCGCATGTTCATCTTGACGCGACCGACGGCCGACAGGTCGTAGCGGTCGGAGTCGAAGAACAGGCCGGAGAACATGGCCTCGGCCGTCTCGGGGGTCGGCGGCTCGCCGGGGCGCATGACGCGATAGATGTCGGTCAGCGCGTCGTCGCGCGAGGCGTTCTTGTCCACCGCCAGCGTGTTGCGGATCCACGGGCCGTTCTGCGCGTCGATCGCCAGCGTCGGCAGCCGGTCGAGGCCGGCTTCCTCGAGCGCCGCGATGCGGGCCTCGGTCAGTTCCTCGCCGGCCTCGGCATAGATCTCGCCGGTTTCCTGGTTGACCAGGTCCTCGGAGACGTAGCGGCCGATCAGGCCGACATGGCCGACCAGCACCTCTTTCGTCGTCTCGGCGATCTTGCGGACCATGCGGGCGGTCAGCTTGGCGTCGGCCTCGGCCACCACCGCGCCGGTCTCGGCGTCGATCAGCGGTTCGAGCAGCTTGAGCCCACGGAACGACTCGGCGTCGAACGGACGGGCCCAGCCCTTGCCGGTCTTCACGAAGACGACCCGGTTATAGAAATAGGAGAGGATCTCGTCGGCATCCATGCCGCGGATCTCCATCGCCTCGACATCGCCGCCCTCGGCCGCCTTGGCGGCGCGGGCCGCGGCGGAGGCCGCGCCTTCCAGCGCGTAGAGCAGGGTGGTGACCGGCAGCTTGCGCTTGCGGTCGATGCGGACGTAGATCAGGTCCTTGCTGTCGAATTCGAAATCCAGCCAGGAGCCGCGATAGGGGATGACGCGCGCGGCGAACAGGAACTTGCCCGACGAGTGGGTCTTGCCCTTGTCGTGGTCGAAGAACACGCCGGGGCTGCGATGCATCTGGCTGACGATCACGCGCTCGGTGCCGTTGATGATGAACGTGCCGTTGTCGGTCATCAGCGGCATGTCGCCCATATAGACGGGCTGTTCCTTGATGTCGCGGATCGAGCGCGAGCCGGTGTCCTCGTCCACGTCCCAGACGATCAGGCGCAGCACGACCTTGAGCGGCGCGGCGAAGGTTAGGCCGCGCTGGATGCATTCCTCGACGTCGTATTTCGGCTCTTCCAGTTCGTAATTGACGAACTCGAGCCGGCCGCGGCCGGCGAAATCATTGATCGGGAAGACCGAGCGGAAGACTTCCTGCAGGCCGGCATTGGTCCGGCTGTCAGGCGAGACGTTCATCTGCAGGAACGCCTCGTAGCTGGCGCGCTGCACGTCGATCAGATTGGGCATCGGAGCGATTTCGGGTATCCGCCCGAAGCTCTTGCGGATGCGCTTGCGTCCCGTGAACGATTTCGTAATTGCGTTCATCGTCTATCCTGCCCCCATCCCGACGACCCGGATCGTCCCGCGCCGGCGGCCGCCTGGCCGCGGCACCCGGAAGCGGGCCGTCACAAACCGTCTTGTGCCCGGATGCCGGCCAGGACCGACACCCCGCCCGCCCGGAAGGCAGGCCTTACTACCGCCAAAGGCGCCCGAGACCGCAAGGTCAGGGCGCCAGAACGGCCAAGGGGGCGGGAACCCTACGGCATCCCGCCCTCGCCTGGAGTAGCACAGGAAGCGGCGACCCGAGGGCCGCCCGCAACCCGAAGATTACTTCACTTCGACGGACGCGCCGTTGTCTTCAAGAAGCTTCTTGATCTTCTCGGCTTCGTCCTTGCTGACGCCTTCCTTCACGGTCTTCGGCGCACCCTCGACCAGGTCCTTGGCTTCCTTCAGGCCCAGGCCGGTGATGCCGCGAATTTCCTTGATGACGTTGATCTTCTTGTCACCGGCCTTGGCCAGGATCACGGTGAATTCGGTCTGCTCTTCGACCGGAGCGGCAGCAGCGGCGGCCGGCGCGGCGGCAACCGCAACCGGAGCGGCGGCGGAAACGCCCCACTTCTCTTCGAGCAGCTTGGAGAGCTCGGCGGCCTCGAGAACGGTGAGGGCGGACAGCTCGTCAACGAGTTTGGTCAGATCGGCCATGATTTGGTCTTCCTAATTTATACACTGATTGGCGCAACACAATCCCGGTTTCACGCGATCGTGCGAATTTCATCGTTCCGCGACGCGGAACGCATTGGCTCAGGCAGCCTCGTCCTTCTTGGCGTAGGCCCCGAAAACCCGCGCAAGCTGTCCGCCCGGCGCCTGGAGGACGCCCGCGATGCGCGTGGCTGGCGTGGAGATGAGCCCCACCAGCTGCGCCCGGAGCGTGTCCAGGGACGGAAGCTCGGCCAGCGCCTTGACCCCATCGACATTCAATGTCTGGGTGCCGAGCGCTCCACCGAGCAGAACGAGCTTTTCGTTGGTCTTGGCGAACTCGACAAGCACCTTGGCCACGGCCACCGGGTCGACCGACCACGACAATGCGGTCGGCCCCTTCAGCAGCGGCGAGATGCCTTCGAATCGGGTCCCTGCCAGGGCGAGGTTGGCCAGCCGGTTCTTCGCGACCTTGTAAGTCGCTCCTGCCGCGCGCACGCGCCGCCGCAGTTCCGTCGCATCGGCGACCGTCAGCCCGTCATTGCGGGTGACGACGACCATGGACGTCTCGGCGAACACGGCCGCGAGGGAGGCAACAAACTCCCGCTTCTCCGTACGGTCCAATTCCCGTCTCCGTCGTGACCTGCCAGGCATGAACCTGTCAGGTCGGGTTTACCCTAGGAGAGCGCGCCCTGGGGCGCCCTCTCCGGTTCGCCTGTCCTGTGCAACGGAACAACCAGTGCGGGCGGCGCGACCGCCCCGATCCGGCAATCCCCGTCTTCCGTGTGCGGACCCGAGGGTCCATCAAGGCTTGCGCCACATCCGGTCATGGACAGGTTCGGAAGACCAGGCGCGCTGGCGCCTGCCTCCTGTCCGCGGCGCCCGGGGGCACCGCGTCATCTGATGCGCGATCAGCCCGCCGAGAAGGCGGACACGTCGACGCGGATGCCCGGCCCCATCGTCGAGGACAGGGCGGCCTTGCGCAGATAGGTGCCCTTGGCGCCCGACGGCTTGGCCTTCTGCACCGCGTCGACGAAGGCGCGGATGTTCTCGGCCAGCTTGTCGCCGTCGAAGGACGCCTTGCCGATGCCGGCGTGGATGATGCCGGCCTTCTCGGCGCGGTATTCGACCTGGCCGGACTTGGCCGCCGTGACGGCGCCCTTCACGTCCATGGTCACCGTGCCCAGCTTGGGGTTCGGCATCAGGCCGCGCGGACCCAGGATCTTACCCAGGCGGCCGACCAGGGCCATCATGTCCGGGGTCGCGATGCAGCGGTCGAACGCGATCTCGCCGGCCTGCACCTTCTCGGCCAGGTCTTCGGCGCCGACCACGTCGGCACCGGCGGCCAGCGCCTCCTCGGCCTTCGCGCCGCGGGCGAACACGCCGACGCGCAGGGTCTTGCCCGTGCCGTTCGGCAGCGAGAGCAGGCCGCGGACCATCTGGTCGGCATGGCGCGGGTCGATGCCGAGATTCAGCGAGATCTCGATCGTTTCGTCGAACTTGGCCGACGCGGTCTGCTTGACCAGGCCGATCGCCTCGTCCAGGCCATATTGCTTGTTGCGGTCAACCTGGGCCACCGCGGCGGCCAGACGCTTGTTCTTCGCCATGGGATCAGCCCTCCACCACCGTAAGGCCCATCGAGCGGGCGGAGCCGACCAGCATACGCACGGCGCCGTCCAGGTCGTTGGCATTCATGTCCTGCTTCTTCTGCTCGGCGATCTCGCGGAGCTGCGCCATCGTCACGCTGCCGACCGCGGCGGATTTGCCGACCGTCGAGCTGCCCTTCTTGATGTTGGCGGCCTTCATGAGGAAGTAGGTGTTCGGCGGGGTCTTGGTGATGAAGGTGAAGGTGCGGTCGGCGAACGCGGTGATGACGACCGGAATCGGCATGCCGGGCTCGAGACCCTGGGTCTTGGCGTTGAACTCCTTGCAGAACTGCATGATGTTCAGGCCGCGCTGACCCAGCGCCGGGCCGACCGGCGGGGACGGATTCGCCTTGCCGGCGGGAATTTGCAGCTTGATGTAGCCAACGATTTTCTTGGCCATATCCGGGGCTCCTGACTGTTTCACCCGGACCGCGGTTCATGCGGCCGCGCCCGCCGCGCAAGGCGGCCGGCGCGGTCTCCCGCGTTCCGTAAGAGGCGGCTCCCTAGCCCTAACGGGCCGGGGTTGTCAACCCTGCCGCCGAGCCCGCCGACAACCCCGGCCCGGTCAGGTCGCGCAGCGCCGGGCTGGTGCCGACGGCGATGCCCCCGGCCTCCTTGGGCACGCGCAGCCCTTCATATTGCAGGGGGCCGAACGGGCGGATCGCCTTGGCGTCGGGGATCTGCGCCCGCGACCAGCCGCCGCCCAGGGCGCGGATCAGCGAGACCGTGGCCTGGAAGCGCCGTGTCTCGACCTGGACCTCGTCGATGCGGGCGGTCAGGGCGGCGATCTGGGCCACCACGACGTCGAGATAATTGGTCAGCCCGCCGGTATAGAGCGTCATGGTCATGTTCTGGGTGCGCATCGCGGCGGTCACCGCCGCTTCCTGCTGTGCCTGCTCGGTCCGGAGCTGGTTGGTCAGGGTCAGCCCGTCCTCGACATCCTGGAAGGCACCCAGGACGGTGGCGCGGTACGTGTCCTCGGCCTGGCGGTATTGGGACCAGGTGCGCTGCAATTCGGCCCGGCGCAGCCCGCCCTGGAACAGCGGCATCGCCGCCTGGACGGCGTAGGAATACATGCTGTTGGTCAGGTCGGCGAGGGTGAAGCCGTTATCCATGAAGCCGGTCATGGCGTTGACCGAGATGTCGGGATAGAAGGCCGCCCGCGAGACGCCGATCGCGCGGTTGGCTTGCGCCATCTCGCGCTCGGCCGCCGCCACGTCGGGACGGCGTTCCAGCAGCGCCGAGGGCAGCAGGAGCGGCACCGCGACCTCGGGGAAATGCAGGGCCTGCTCGGGCTGGATATGGAAGGCGGCCGGCGCCGCGTTGACCAGCACGGCGATGGCGTGTTCCAGCACTGCGCGGCGGGCCTGCAGGTCGGTTTCCTGCGCCTGGGTGGCGTAGAGCTGGTTCTGGGCGCGCGAGACGTCGAGGCCCGCGGCGATCGCGCCGGCCTGGCGCATGCGGGTGATCTGCACCGCCAGCCCGTAGGTGCGGATCGAGTCGCGATAGACCGCGTCCTGCGCGTCGAGGCCGCGCAGCAGGATGTAGCTGGATGCCAATTCGGCATCGATGCTGAGGCGCGCCAGCGCGTAGTCCGCGGCGCTCTGCTGCGCGCGCTGCTGGCTCATGCGGGTCTGGTTGCGGATCTTCGACCAGAAATCGGGTTCCCACGTCGCCGTGCCGTAATATTGCTCGGACGACATGTATTCGGGGCCGCTGGAGCCATGGCCGCGCCACAGCCGGTGCTGCGAGGATTTGTATTTCGCGGCGCCGGCGAAGGCGCTGACCTGCGGGTAGAGGCCGGCCTCGGCCTCGGCCGCCATGTCGCGGGCCTGGGTGAAGGTTTCGGCCGCCGCCTGGAGATCGGGATTGGCGCGGTTGGCCTGTTCTTCCAGCCTGTCGAGCAGCGGATCGTTGAACAGGGTCCACCAGTCGCCGCGCAGCGCGCCGTCCTGCGGCGTGCCGTAGCGCATGATCCCCTGTCCCTGCCAATTGTCGGGAAAGGCGAACTTGGCCGGATGGTACGCGGGCGCCATGTCGCAGGAGGCGAGCCCGGTGAGCAGCGCGAGGCCGCCGGCGAGCGGGGCGGTACGGAGGCGCCTTGAGCGGGGGGGCCTGGAGATGGTCATTGACGGGCCCCTGCCTCCTCCGTGCCGGCATTGTCGATCGGCATGGCCCTGGTGTCCGCATCGTGCGCGACGGCCGGGGCGGCGCCGGACGGCGCGTTGTAGCCCGGCGTGGAGTCGACGATCCGGACTTCCTGCCCGTCCAGCAGGCCGGCCGAGGGGTTGTTGACCACCCGGTCGGTCGGCTTCAGCCCGCCGAGGATCTGCACCATGGTGCCCAGGTTGGTGCCGACCGTGACGTTGTGCAGCCGGATGCGGTTATTGTCGTCGACCAGGGCCACCTGCATGCCCTGGGCGCGGAAGATCAGCGCGCCCTCGGGCAGGATCAGCATGCCGGGGTCGCCCGGGGCGCGGAAATGGACGGTGGCGTAGGAGTCGGGCCATAATTCGCCCTTGCTGTTATCGACCGTCAGTTCGGTCGTCACCGTACGGGTCGAGGCGTTGAACGCGCTTGCGGTGGCGAGGAACGACGCCTTGAAGACCCGGTCGGGATGTTGCGGGACCGTGACGTCGGCCGTCAGCTTGGGGCTGATGATGTCCGCGTAATCCTGCGGGATGGCGACGAAGATGCGCATGCGGTGCACGTCGGCCACGCTGAACAGTTCGGTCGCGGTGCCGTGCGAGGAGACGTCGCCGCCGCCGGCATTCACATAGTCGCCGACATCGGCCAGGCGCGACGTCACCACGCCGTCGAAGGGGGCGACGATCTGCTTGAAGCCGATCAGCGCCGCGTAGCGCGACACGTCGTGGCGCGCGGCTTCGACCTGCGCCTGTTCGGCTTCGGCGTTCGCGGCCTGGACGTCGACTTCCTGCTGCGAGACGGCCTGGGTGCCCTGCAGCGCCTTCCAGCGATGGGCGGTGATCTGCGCCAGCTTGTAGCGCGCCATCGCCACGTCGAAATTCGCCTTCGACGCCGCGTATTGCGCGTCCAGTCCCGGCGTGTCGATGGTGGCGAGCACGTCGCCGGTCTTCACGCGGGCGCCGATGTCCTTGTACCACATATGCACGTAGCCCGAGACCTGGGCGTAGATCGGCGCCTGGTACCAGGCGGCGATGTTGCCCGGCAGGTCCAGCGTGCGGGTACTGGGCCCATGGGACGGCGCGATGAGCTGCACCCGGGGGATGGCGGCGTCGGCCGTCTGCTGCCGCAGCGTGCTGAAATGCGCCTGCCGCTGGATGATGCCGCCAACGACGACGACCAGCCCGATGACGGCGCCGGCGCCGGCCAGCAGCCTGCCGCGGCCGGACGCACCGCGCCTGGAGACCTGTTCCACGCCGCTCATGCACGTTCTCCTTCAGCGGTACGGTGTCTTCTGGAATGCAGCATCGCAAAGACGCAGGGCACGAACAGCAGCGTCGCGACCGTGGCGATCGCGAGCCCGCCCATGACGGCGCGGCCGAGCGGCGCGTTCTGCGAATTGCTGATCGACATCGGCAGCATGCCGATGATCATGGCCGATGCGGTCATCAGCACCGGCCGGATACGTTCGAAGCCGGCCTCGATCGCCGCGCGGATCGGGTCGCCATGGACGTCCATCCGTTCGCGGGCGAAGGCCACCACCAGGATCGAGTTCGCCGTGGCGGTGCCCATGCACATGATCGCGCCGGTCAGGGCCGGCACCGACAGGGCCGTGTGCGTGACGAACAGGCTCCAGGAAATGCCGGCCAGGGCGCCGGGCAGCGCGGTGATGATGATGAACGGGTCCAGCCAGGACTGGAAGTTCACGACGATGATCAGATAGACCAGCAGCACCGACATGGCGAGGCCGATGCCGAGCTGGAAATAGGCGCCGGTCATCGTCACGGCCTGGCCGCGCACCACCAGGCTGGAGCCGCGCGGCAGGTCGTGGCGGGCGGCGTCGACGACGCGCGCGACCTCTCGCGAGACGGCGCCCAGGTCCAGCCCTTCGTTCGCGGCGTAGATGTCGAACACCGGCATGATGTTGTAGTGCGCGACCTCGCCCGCCGTGCCGGTCTGCGTGAGCTGGCTGAGGCCGCCCAGGATCTGCGGCGCGCCGTTGGCCGGGTTGCCGTCGCCCCGGTCGATCGGGATGGTTTCCAGGTCGTTCAGGGTCTGCAGGAACTGCAGCGGCGTCTGGATGTCGACCAGGTGCGACACCCCGGTCTTGGGGTCGAGCCAATAGGTCGGCGCGACCTGGCCGCTGCCCGACAGCACCGCCAGCGTGTTGTTGGCGATGTCGGCCTCGGTCAGGCCGGTGCCCAGCGCGTAGCTGCGCCGCGCGTTCACCCGCAGGGTGGGGGTGTTCATCGGTTCCTGCACCGAGACGTCGGCGATGCCGGTCACGTGGCGCAGGCGCGCGGCGAGATGCTGGGCGAAGATGAAATTATCCGCCAGGTCGCGGCCGGTCACCTGCACGTCGATCGGCGAGGGCAGGCCGAAATTGAGGATCTTGGCCGTCAGGTCGGCGGGCATGAAGGTGATCTGAGTGCCGGGGAAACGGTCGGCCAGGCCGCGCCGCAGGATCTGGCGGTAGTCGGCGACCGGCGAATCCTCGCGCTTGAGCGTCACCGTCAGGTCGCAATCCTGCGCGCCCACCGTGGGGGTCGGGATGAAGGCCTGGTTGAGGCCGCTGAAGGGCAGGCCGCAATTCGAGACGATGTCATCGACCTGGCCGGGCAGCAGGCGGCGGATTTCCGCGTTGACCAGCATCGAGATCTTGCCGGACTCGTTCAGCTTGGTGCCCAGGGGGGCACGCATATGGATGGCCAGCGCGTTGGAATTGATCTCGGGGAAGAAATCCTGGCCGACGAACAGCAGCAGCGCCATCGACGCCAGCGTGACGCCCAGGAAGGCCGGGATGAAGCGCCCCCGGGTGGCGACCAGATGCGCCAGCAGGTCGCGATAGCCGTTGCGGAAGGCCGTGAACCGGGCCTCGAACCCGCGCTGGAAGCGGCCGAAGAAACCGCGCGGCGCGTGGTGGGCATGCGGGTCGGCATGGGCCGCGACCTGCGCCGCCAGCAGGTATTTCGCCATGGTCGGCACCAGGGTGCGCGACAGGATGAAGGACGCGATCATGGCGAAGATGATCGCCTCGGCCATCGGCATGAACAGCCAGCCCGCGACCCCGGTCAACTGGAAGAGCGGCATCCACACGATGCAGATGCACAGGGTGGAGACGAAGGTCGGGATGACGATCTGGTTGGCCGCGTCGATGATCGCGGTTTCCAGCTCCTTGCCCATTTCCAGGTGGGCGTCGATGTTTTCGATCATGACGGTGGCGTCGTCGACCAGGATGCCGACCGCCAGCGCCAGGCCGCCCAGGGTCATGACGTTGATGGTCTGGCCCGCCCAGCCCAGCCCGATGACCGAGCACAGCATGGCCAGCGGGATCGAGGTGGCGATGATGATCGTCGAGCGCCACGAGCCGAGGAACAGCAGCACCACCAGGCTGGTCAGCAGGGCGGCGGTGCCCATTTCCTGGACCACGTCGCGGATCGCGTCCTTCACGAAGATCGAGGCGTCGTTGAGGATATGGATCTGCACGCCCTGCGGCAGGGTGGCGATGACGGACGGCAGCAGCGCCTTGATCCCGCTCACGACGCTGAGCGTCGAGGCGTCGCCGCTTTTCATGATGACGATCAGCACCGCCTGGTGGCCGCGGACAAGCACCATGTTGGTCTGCGGCGGGCCGCCGGAATGCACCCAGGCGACGTCGCGCAGATAGACCACGGAATTGCCGACCTGCTTGATCGGGATGCTGTTGAAGGTGTCGATCTCGCGCGGGGTGGCGTTGGTCTGCACCATGAAGTCGAAGGCGCCGATCTGCTGGTCGCCCGCGGGCAGGACGATGTTCTGCCGCCCCAGCGCGTTGCCGACATCGGTGGCCGACAGACCGTGGGCCAGCAGCTTCGACTGGTCGAGATCGACCATGATGTTGCCGGGCTGGCCGCCATAGGGATTCGGAATGGCCGCGCCGGCGACCGAGACCAGCGCCGGGCGGATCAGGTTCGAGGACATGTCGTAGATCTGCGACGCGGTCATCGAATCGGACGAGACCTGGAGCGTGAGCACCGGCACCGACGACGCGTTGTAGGTCAGGATCAGCGGCGGCGTCATGCCGGTGGGCATCTGCTTGATGACGGTCTGCGACACCGAGGTGATCTGGGTCTGCGCCACCGAGGTGTCGGTGCCCGGCTGGAAGAAGACCTTGACCACGCCGCGCCCGTAATAGGACTGGCTTTCGATGTGCTCGATATTGTTGACCGTCGCGGTCAGGGCGCGTTCGTAATAATAGATCACGCGGCCCGACATGTCCTCGGGCATCAGGCCGGTGTAGCCCCAGACGATGGCGACCACCGGGATCTTGATGCTGGGGAACACGTCGGTCGGGGTCTGGACGATGGCCCGGAAGCCGAACACCACGATCAGGATCGAGAGGACGACGAAGGTGTAGGGCCGCTTGAGCGCGGTGACGACGATGGAATTCATGCGCGCGTCAGGTCCTGGGCAAGGGAATGGGCCGGACAGGAGACGATGCCCCGCATCCCGCGATCGCGCATGGCCCGCCCGGTCCGATCCGGCTGTCCGCCTGCATGCATTGTCGTCGCTCCCCGGCTGTCTCGCGGCTTCGTTAACATGTCACCCCGGTGCGCCAATGAAATTCCGGTTTAGAATGTTCGATTGGGCGAAACGCGCATAGCACGCCCGTGCGGCCCGTCACAGGCCGCGCCTGACGGGCTGGGCCGTTCAGGCCGGCGGCGGCGCGGGGGTGGGAACGGGCGGAAAGACGATGCCGAACAGCGCCCCGGGACGCGATTCGCGCCTGCGCGTATCCGAAATGGTCAGGGCGGCGTTGTGCAGGCGCAGGATGGCGGACACCAGGCTGAGCCCCAGTCCGCTGCCGGGGATGTGGCGGCTTTTGTCCGAGCGGTAGAAGCGGTTCATCACCGCCTGGCGTTCCTCGGGCGCGATGCCGATGCCGGTATCGGCGACCTCGAGCCGCGCGCCGTCGCCGTAGCGGATGACGGACAGCGAGACCTCGCCCCCGGCATCGGTGAACTTGATGGCATTATCGATCAGGTTGGCGAGGACTTCGATCAGCAGGTCGCGGTCGCCATAGACGGGGACCGGCGCGTTGCCCGACAGCAGGTCGAGGCGGATCTGCTTGGCCTCGGCGATCGGTTCGTAGAGATCGACGATGTCCGCGGCGATTTCCTGCAGGTCGATGACGGCGAATCCGACCCGGCGACGGGCGTTCTCGATCTCGCCGATGCGCAGCAGGGCGGTGATGATCGAGAAGCACTGGTCGAGATCGTCGATGGCGCGCGCCACCACCCCGCGCAGGGCGTCGGCCGATTGCGTGCCGCCCTGCGCGCGGTCCAGCCGGGCGCGCACCCGGGCCAGCGGGGTGCGCAGATCGTGGGCGATGTCGTTTCCGACATCGCGGATTTCGTCCATCAGATGTTCCAGCCGGTCCAGCATGCGGTTCACGCTGCCGGCCAGACGTTCCATCTCGTCGCGCTCGCGCCCCGACGGCAGGCGCTCATGCAGGTCGCCGTCCATGATCCGGTCGATCGCCTCGTGCATCACAGTGACGCGGGCCAGGGCGCGGTGGCTGAGCACGACGCCGGTCATCAGCGCGAAGAGCACGGTCGGCACGATGGAGACCAGCAGGGAATGGCGCATCATCAGACGCAATTCGTCGAGCATGTGCAGCCCGCGCGCCAGCACCAGGATGCGCCCCCCCGCCACCGGGACGGCGAGGATGCGCAGCACGTAGGGCGCGTCCTCGGTCGGCCAGACGGTCAGTTCGCGGACATGGCCGTCCGCCACCAGCCCGTCGGGCCATTTATGCAGGTCGCCGGCGATGGAATGGTGCTGCGCGTCGAACAGCGCGGCCTGGTTGATCACCACGCGCAGATCGTCGGTCGCGCGGTCGCGGATCTTGTGTTCCAGATCCTGCGGCTTCTCGCCTTCGAGCAGCGCGGCCTCGCGGTGCAGCAGCATGTCCGAGCGGAGGAATTCGAAGGTCTTGGTCTGGCTGTAGCCCAGCGAGAATTGCAGGGCCGCGGCGCCGATCATCGCGGCGACGACCGCCAATGTCAGGCGGAAGGTCGCCGTGCGCAGCAGTTCGCCGAGCGACACGCCCAGCCTATTCCGGAATGCGGAGCATGAAGCCGGTGCCGCGGATGCTCTGGATCAGGGGGGTGGCACCGGGCTCGTCGATCTTGCGGCGCAGCTTGCCGATATGCACGTCGACCAGGTTGGTCTGCGGGATGAAGCGGTAGTTCCACACATCCTCGAGCAGCATATTGCGCGTGAGCACCTGATTGGGGCGGCGCATCAGATATTCCAGCAGGCGGAATTCGCGCGGCAGCAATTCGATCACCACCCCGTCGCGGGTCACGGTGCGTTCGATCAGGTCCATGGCCAGCGGACCGACATGGAGCATCGTCTCACGCGTGTTGTTCGGGCGCCGCATCAGCGCCTCGAGCCGGGCGGCCAGTTCCTCCATCGCGAAGGGCTTGGTCAGGTAGTCATCGCCGCCGGCCTTGAGCCCGCTGACCCGGTCATCGACCGCCGACATGGCGGACAGGACCAGCACCGGGGTGGAGACCTGCCGCCCGCGCAGGGTTTCGATCAGGGTCAGGCCGTCCATCTCGGGCAGCATGCGGTCGATGATCATGACGTCGAAATTGCCGCCGAGGCCGACCGACAGCCCGCTGGGGCCCGTCCGTTCGTGGCGGACGGAAAAGCCGCGGCTTTCCAGTTCCTCGGCGACTTCCTGGGCGATCTTGCCGTCATCCTCGACCAGCAGTACCCGGGGGGCGGGTTCCTGGGCCGGGGCAGACGGATCGGGCTTGGACGTCGCGTTCATGGTCAATGCACACATGATGGTACCCCGCTTCACGCACCACTAAATTCGTGTTCACCCCCGCCGGATGCATCTCCGCCGGCCTCGCCCGGTTGCTGGTCCGGTTCCTGGTCCGGTTCCGGGGTTGGGGCGGCCCGGGCGGTATCGGGCAGCGTATCGACGCCGTCCAGTCCGCGCAGTTGCCGGGTCACGACCCGCGTGCGGCGCCGTGCCTCGTCGATCGACGAGGACATGGCCGAGGCGTTGCGGGCCAGCCGTTCCAGCACGCCGTCCATCCGCAGCATCTCCTGCCGGGTGGCGCCCAGCAGGCGGGCGATGCCGTCGGTCCGGTCCTCGAGCGCCATGGTGACGTAGCCGAGATGGATCGTGCGCAGCATGGCCGGCAGCAGGCCCGGCCCCATCACGATGACCCGGCTGGTGCGCCCGATTTCGTCCACCAGCCCGGGAATGCGGGCGATTTCGGCATAGAGCCCGTCGGTGGGCAGATAGAGCACGGCGAATTCGACCGTGACCGGAGGCACGATATATTTGGCCGCGATCTTGCGCGCCTCGATCCGCAGGGTGGTCTCCAACGCGCGGCGGGCGGCGCGCTCGGCCTCGGGGTCCACGCGCTCGACGGCGTCCAGCAGGCGTTCATAGGCCTCGGTCGGGAATTTGGAATCGATGGCGAGCAGGGGGGGCGACGCGGCGCGGACCGGCATGCGCACCGCGAATTCCACGATTTCGGCGCTGCCTTCGCGCAGGCGGCAATTCGCCTGGTAGGCGCCGGGCGGCAGCACGTCGTCCAGGATGGCGCGCAACTGCGCCTCGCCCCAGCCGCCGCGCGTCTTGACGTTGGAGAACAGGCGCTTGAGGTCACCGATCTGGGCCGTCATGGCCGTGACCTCGCCCATCGCCTTCTGCATGGCGGTGAATTGTTCCAGCACCCGCTGGAACGAGGTCTGCATCTGGCGTTCCACGGCCTCGTGCAGGCGTTCGTCGACGGTGGCGCGGATCGCCTCGACCTGCCGGGCGGAGGCTTCGGCCATCTCGCGCAGGGCCTCGCCCTGGTGGATGCGGGCATCGGCGAGGTCGCGGGTGATGGCGTGGGCGATCGCGCCCAGCCGGTCGGCGACGTCGGCCCGGGACTGATCCAGGCGGGCCGCCAGCACGCGCTCGATTTCGGCCAGCCGGGCGCGCTGGGCCTCGCTGTCCGTGGCGCGGGCGGCGGCTTCGCGTTCGATCATGACATAGAGGCGGGCGAGCAGGTCGCCCTCGCCGCCGCGCCCGCCGTCTTCCGGGCGGGCGCGGCGGCGCAGCAGCAGGGCCAGCAGGATCGCCAGCAGCAGCAGGACCGCGAGGCCCAGCGCCAGCAGGCCGCCTTCCCATCCGTCGGACATGATCGTCTATCCTCCCTTCCCTGCCCCGATCCGTCCGGGCGATGCTCTACTGGACCAGGCGGCGCATCACGCCCGGCAGGAAGATCGAGAACGGGTTGACATGCAAGTCCGGCCGGTCCAGCGCGCCGCCGACCGAGAAGGTCGCGGCCAGCAGGCCGCCGCCTTTCTCGGGGCTCATCAACCGTCCGACGCCGGGCATGTGGCCGGGCAGCGCGTTCACCGCGAAGGCCGGCACGATGGTGCCCTTCAGGTTCAGCCGCGCGCGGTCGAGATCGATCGTGCCGCCGACCGTCACCCCCAGCGAGGCGTTGCCGGCCTGCCCGTCATGGATCGCGAGCGTGCCGTCACGAAAGGTCAGGGGCAGCAGGACGCGGCGGATTTCGAACCCCTGCCCGCGCGGCGCCTGCATCCAGCCATAGATCGAGGCGTTGTTGGCCAGCCGGACCGGGCGTGGCGCGTCGTGCAGCATGATCGGGCCGATGGTCAGGCTGCCGGCGAAGGGCGCCGCGGACTGGCGGTCGTCGAACACGCCCTGCAGCACCGTCGCGCCGCCGGAGAATTGCTGCGTCACGCCCAGCTTCTGCAGCATCAGCCCCAGGTCCTGGACGCTGGCCCGGAGATGCCGCCCGTCGGGCTGCGGGGTGAGGATGGCGGTGGCGGGGGACGGGCCGGCCATCGAGAAGCGCAGCCGCGTGACGCGGATGCCGTTATCCTCGACATGGGCATGCACGCCGGCCAGCGCCCCGTCGGGCGCGTAATAGAGGGTGGGCACGTCGGCATCGATCAGCCAGCTTCGCCCCGGCGGCCCCTGGACGCGGCCGGTGGCGGCGGACGGCATGTGATAGGAGGGACCCGGTTTCGGCGCGGCCGGCGCCGGGCCGGGATGCAGCAGCGGCGACAGATCCAGCACCGGAGCCTGGACGGCGACCCGCACCGGATCGGTCGCGTGCCGCGGCAGGCCGATGGTCGCATCGCCGTGCGAGCGGCCGATGCGAAAGCCGCGCAGCACCAGGGTGCGGGCCTGCCCGTCCACGACGCTGGCCCGCCCGTCGAGCTGCAGGTCGGGGCCTGTGGCGTGAATCGCCTCGACACTGGCGAGGCGGCCCTGCGCCAGCCCGATCCGGACCGAGGCATGGGCGGCCTGGCCGCGCGGCTTGGACCAGACCGGTATCGTCAGGGCGGCGTCGGCCAGGTCCAGGTCCAGCGCGACCTGGCCCGTGCCGTCGGCCAGGCGGCTGTACGCCACGTCGAGATCCGCGCTGCCGGCGAAACGCTGCCCGACCGCGTAGCCGAGCCGGTCGGCGACATCCGGCGTGAGATGGGCGCGCACCTGCGCGGATTCGCTGGTCGCCGCGTCCTTGCGGAAATCCATCATGTAGCGCAGCGTCGCCGGCATGCCGCCCAGGACCGCGGTACCGGCCAGGGTCAGGCCCCGGGTCGTGGCGTCGAGCGTGAGCGCGCCGTCATCGAGCGCGCGGTTCAGCACGACATTGCCGAGATGCACCTGCGCGAGGTCCGCGTGGCTGGACAGGCGGATATCCGCGATGTCGACCCGGTCGTCCAGCGGCAGGACCAGATGCAGCGCGACCTGGGCCCGCCCCGAGGGTCCGCTGAAACCCAGGGGGTGGCGCGACAGCAGGTTCAGCCGCGGTTCGGCCAGCAGGGCCATGATGTCGGGCAGATCGCCGTGCAATGTGGCGGCGATGTCGCCGATCTGGTCCTTGGCCAGCAGGCCGGTGATCCGCATTGACCCGTTGCCGATCGCGATGCGGCCGATGCCGGTGGCGTCCACGTTGCGGCCGGCGCGATCGACGGACTGGGTGCCGCCGGAGAAGCGGATCGACAGCGCGTCCGGCCCGTCGATGGCCAGCGTGGCGTCCACGCCGCGCATCGGCGCGATCGGCCGCAGCCAGTGCACGTCCAGGCCGGTGCCCGTGACCCCGCCGCCCAGCGTGCGCAGGCGCAGGCCGCCCCAGCCGGCATCGTTGACGCCTGTATCGTTGGCCAGGGTCGCCGCGACATGCAGCCCGTGCGCGGTGCCGGCGGTGATGTTGCGCGTGACCCAGGCACGCGCCCCCTTGGCCAGCCCCGCCGGCCAGAACGCGCCGAGCCGGGCGAAATCCAGGTCGGACAGGCTGGCGTGCAGGCTGGCGCGCAGTCTGGTGCCGGGCGGGCCGGGACGGGCCGGGCCGAAATGGATCAGGCCGGGGCGGGTAGGGCCGGTGACGTCGAGCGTGCCGTCGGCCTGGAGCACGGGATCGGCCGCCGCGGGGACGTCCGGATGGGCATCGGGGCGGTCGGACGGATGCAGGCGGGCCTGAAGCATGTCCAGCCGGATCCGCGCCGACCCGGGCAGGAGGCCGCTCGATCGGGGGCCGAAATCGGCGGACAGGCGGGCCTGGAGATCGTCGAACCGGATCGTGCCCGTGGTGCCCGGGGCCGGATCGGGGCCCGAGCCCGAGCCCGGACCTGAACCTGGACCTGGGCCGGTCGAAATCTGCCCCGCCCCGCCATGCAGGGTCAGGACGGCCGATCGCGGGCGGGCCAGCAGGCGGTGCGGGCCGGCGGCCAGGCGGATCGTGGCGTCGAAGCCGAGCGGCAGGTCGATGGCCGCGAGCTGTGGCAGGAAGGGGGCGAAGGCACGCGGGGCGACCGGCGTGCCGGCGACGTGCCAGGACAGGGCGGTTCCGTCACGCGTGCCGTCGGCCCGCAGCCGGGCCCGCAGCCCGGGGCCCGACAGGCCGAACGCGGCGGTGCCGGTGACGCCCCGCGCCAGGCCGATGCGCAGCCGGCGCAGATCGGCGGCCAGGCCGTCCAGGCGCCAGGACGTGGCCGTCCGCTGGTCGCCGAGCGTGACCGCGCCGTCGGTGACGACCAGGCGGTCGAAGAAGCGGATGTCAAGCGCCAGGGCCGCCGCCCCCCGGGTGGCAACCGCGCGGAACGGGCCGGTATCCAGCCCGACCGACCCGTCGGACGCGCGGCGCAGGGCCAGCCGGGCCCCGGAGAGGACGAGCATGCGTGGGGCGATGCCGCCATGCCACAGCGCGTCGGCATTCAGCACCAGCCGCGCGGCGCCGATCTGGTCGGCCACGACATTGTCGGGGCGCAGCAGGCGCAGATCGGTGGCCGTGACGTCCAGCGGCGCGGCCAGGCCGCGATGCAGGCCGTCCCAGCCCACGCGGACCTGCCCGACATCCAGCCGCAGGACCGGCGGCCGCCCCGCCCCGCCCGACAGGACGCGCGCGGGCAGGACCAGCCGGGCGAGCGGCGTGACGTCCAGCGGGCCCATGGCCAGGCGCACCGCCAGCCCGGCGGCGGCGGCCAGCGGCACGACGAGCAGCACCGCCGCCGCGAACAGGACGCGCCGGCGGCCCCGGCGCGCGGGGGCGGCGTCTGGAGCGGGGGGAGAGGGGCCTTGACCGCGCGTCATGGCCGTGTCCACGGTGCGCCGCGCGCGGCCGCCATCGGGCCCCCGCGCAGGCCGGATGAAGGATCATGCCCCGATCGAAGACCGCCCATGCCCGCCGGCGCGCCGAGGAGATGCCGGCGACCGAGCAGGGTCGGGCCAGCCCCCCCCGGACTGATCATGCCCGGATGGATCGCGCCCCTGTGAATCGCGCTTCTCTGGATCGTCCCTGGACCGATCGCGCCTGGCCGGCGCCGGCCGATCCGCGCGGCGCCGCGCTGCTGCGCGAGGATGTCGCGGAACTGTGGCGCGAGCACGGGCTGGATGCGGCGCTGCTGCGCGCCGCGGGGGTGGCGCCGCTGCTGGACATGCTGGGCGGCAACAGCCCGTATCTGGCCGGGCTGGCGCGCCGCGACCCCGTACCGTTCGCGCGGCTGCTGGCCGAAGGGCCGGACCGGGCGATGGGCGCGGTGCTGGACAGCCTGGCCGCCCTGTCGCCGCGCGATGCGCGCGCCGACATCGCGGCGACGATGCGCGCGGCCAAGCGGCAGGCGGCGCTGGCCATCGCCCTGGCCGATATCGGCGGGGTGTGGACGCTGGAGCAGGTGACGCTGGCGCTGAGCCGCCTGGCGGAATCGGCGCTGGAGGCGGCGGTCAGGCATCTGCTGCGCGCGGCCCACGATACGGGGCAGATCGTCCTGCCCGATCCCCGCCATCCGGCGCGCGGCAGCGGCTTCGTCGTACTGGCGATGGGGAAGCTGGGGGCGCGGGAACTGAACTACTCCTCGGATATCGACCTGATCGTGCTGTACGATCCGGCCTGTCATGCCGGGCATGAGGATCTGCGCCGGATCTTCGTCCGCATGACTAGCGATCTTGTCGGGCTGATGGAAGCGCGGGACGCCGACGGATACGTGTTTCGCACCGATCTGCGCCTGCGTCCCGACCCGTCGGCGACGCCGCCGGCCATCTCGTTCCCCGCCGCGATCACCTATTACGAAAGCCTGGGCCAGACCTGGGAGCGCGCGGCGATGACCAAGGCGCGGCCGGTGGCGGGCGACGTGACGGCCGGGCGGCGTTTCCTGCGCGCGATCGCGCCCTTCGTCTGGCGGCGGCACCTCGATTTCGCCGTCATAGACGACCTGCACGACATGAAGGCGCGAATCGACCGCCACCGCAATGCCGGCCATGCCGGCCTGTCGCGCCTGGGCGAGCGGACGGTACACGACCCGCGCCTGGCGCGCGACTGGCTGATGGGTCATGACCTGAAACTGGGACAGGGCGGGATTCGCGAGGTCGAGTTCGTGGCCCAGGCGCTGCAACTGGTCTGGGGCGGGCGCCGGCCCGAACTGCGCGACCCGACCACGTTGGGCGCGCTGCGCCGGCTGGTGCGGGCCGGCGTGCTGGACCGCCCGCGGGGCGACAGCCTGGCACGGACCTATCGCATGTTGCGGCGGGCGGAGCACCGGCTGCAGATGCAGGCCGACCACCAGACCCACAAGCTGCCGGCCACGCGGGAGGCCTTCGACGCCTTCGCCGTGTTCATGGCCGAGGAGAACGGCCGCGCGCTGGCGGGGACGATGCTGCCGATCATGCGGGATTCGCGGCGGATCTTCGAAGGCCAGTTCGCCGAGCCCGGGGGGGCCGGGCGGTCGGTCGATCCCGATGCCGAGGACCTGGCCGAGCATCTGCGCGCCGCCGGATTTGCCGAGGCCGACATCGCCGACGCGGTGAGCCTGCTGCAGCGCTGGAGCGGCAACCGGCTGCGGGCGCTGCGCTCGGACCGGGCGCGGAACCTGCTGCGCCGGCTGCTGCCGGAGATCCTGGCGCGGTTCGGCGCGCGGCGCGACCCGCTGACCTGCCTGCGGCGGTTCGATGCCATGCTGGCCCGGCAATGGGCGGGCGTGCAGTTCCTGACCCTGCTGGACCGCAACCCGGCACTGATCGACCGGATCGCCACGATCCTGGACGGGTCGCCCTTCCTGGCCGACCACTTGGCGGAGACCCCGGCCGCGCTGGACGGGCTGCTGGGCGCCGACCAGGACGGCGCGGCCGACATTCCGGCCGCGGGCCTGGTGCGGCAGCACCTGGCGCAGGCGGCGTCGACCGAGCAGGTGCTGCCGATCCTGCGCGGGCTGGTACGGGGCGAGGAATTCCGCCTGTCCTGCGCGCGGCTGGAGCACCGGATCGGGGTCGACGCCGCCAGCCGCGCGCGCACCGAACTGGCCGACGCGGTGATGCGCGGGCTGCTGGCCCGCGTGACGGCCGAGCATGTCCGCCGCTATGGCCGCGTGCCGGGCGGCGCCATGGCGGTGGTGGCGCTGGGCAAGGCCGGATCGCGCGAGATGATGCTGGGGTCGGACCTGGACCTGATGCTGGTCTTCGACCACCCGGACGACGTGACCGACAGCGTGGTGGACGCGCCCGCCCCGGGTCGGTCGTATAATGGTGCGGGAGACGGGAGCGCGGATGGCGGCCTGGCGCCGCGATCGGTGCCGGCGGGGCAGTATTTCGTCCGGCTGGCGCACGGCTTCATCGGCGCGCTGACCGCGCCGGGGCCGGAGGGACCGCTTTACGAGGTCGATATGCGGCTGCGGCCGTCCGGGTCGAAAGGACCGGTGGCGCTGTCGCTGGGGGCGTTTCGCCGCTATCACGCCGAAAGCGCCTGGACCTGGGAGCGCATGGCGCTGACCCGGGCGCGGGTGGTGGCCGGGCCGCCGGCGCTGGTCCGGGCGCTGCGCGGCGCGATCGGGGCGGCGCTGGACGGGCGGCGCGGCGCCACGCGGGCGGCGATCCTGGAGGATGCGCGGGCGATGCGCGAACGGGTGGCGCGGGAATTGCCGCCGCAAGGGCCATGGGATATCCGCCATCGGGCCGGCGGGCTGATGGACGTGGAATTCATCGCCCAGGCGCTGCAACTGGTGGCCGGCGACGCGGCGGCGCGCGACCCGAACACGCGCAAGGCGCTGCGCCGCCTGGTGCGGCAGGGGATGCTGGACCGCGGCACGGGGCGTATGCTGGAAGAGGCCGACCGGGCCTGGCGCAGCGTGCAGAGCATGCTGCGAATCCTGTTCGGCACCGCCCTGCCCGCCGATCCGGCGGCCGCCATGCCCGCCGCGACCCGCGAGATCCTGCTGCGCGAGATGGGGGCGACAACGATCGCGGAGGCGTTGCAGCAGATGGAGGCGCGCGCGGGCGCGGTGCGGGCGGCCTTCACCCGCCTGGTCGGTCCGGTCGGGGAGTGACGCGTTTTTTCATGAGGAGAATGGCGATGGCGGACGACGAGACACCGATTTTTCCAGCCCCAACTTTTCCAGCCCCAATTTTTCCAGCCCCCGGCGCAATGGCGCCGGATTTCGACATGCCGGCCAGCCGCGGGCGGCAGGTCAGCCTGGCATCGATGCGGGGGCGGCCCTTTATCCTGTATTTCTACCCCAAGGCGAACACGCCGGGCTGCACGACCGAAGCCTGCGGCTTTCAGGAGGCGCTGGCGGCGCTGGGGGGGACGGGGATTCCGGTCATCGGCGTGTCGCGCGATCCGATGAAGGCGATCGAATCCTTTGCCGACAAGCAGGGGCTGGACTTTCCGCTGGCGTCGGACGTGACCGGCGCGGTGACCGAATCCTATGGCGTGTGGGGCGAGAAGAGGCTGTACGGCCGGACATATATGGGGATCGAGCGCGCGACCTTCCTGATCGACGCGGAAGGCAGGCTGGTGCGGGCCTGGCGCAACGTCAAGGTGCCCGGCCACGTCGCCGAGGTGATGCAGGCCGCCCGAGCGGCGGCCTGAACATCTCTCCCCTGAGCGCCTTCCCGGGAACATTCCCGGGAAGGCGCTTGCGATCAATAGGCCGGATAGGCGTAGCCATAGGCCGGCGGCGCGTAGACCGTGACGGGCGGCGGGGGCGGAGGCGGCGCGACATAGACCGGCGGCGGCGCGGCGTAGGTCGGCGCGGCGATCGCGGTGCCGGCCGCGCCGAGCAGGGCGCCGCCCACCAGGCCGGCGACGAAGGCGCCCCCCGGCCCGGGACCGCGGTGATAATAGCCCGGGCCCCGCCAGCCCCAGCCGCGATCGTGCCAGCCGCGATCCCAGCCATGGTGCCAGCCGTGATCGCGCCAGTCGGCATGCGCGGCGGGCGCCACCGCGGCCAGGCCGCCGGCGACCAGGGGAACCGCCATCAGAAGACGAACCATCTTGCGCATGTTCGCAACCCTTTCATCCTTGCGCGGGAGCGGCGGACCGCCCCTGCTTCGATAAACAGAAAACAGGGGCGCCATGGCGATTTGCGGGCCGGTTGCGGGCAGGCGTGCCCTTTTTCCGTAACGAATTGTAACGGCCGATGATCGGAACGGACCATCAGGGGTGGGCGGCGGGCAGGTCTTTGAGTCCCGCCGGAATCGCGAAGACCGCGTCGGGCTGGGCCGTACGGCGCACGGTTTCGGCACGGACCATGACGTGGCCGTTCCGGGTGGCCTGCAACATCACGCCATCGTCGCTGTAGCAGACCTCGCTGGCCTGGCCGTCGGTGTCCGCGGTCTGCCAGGCGGTGCAGGGCTGGCCGGCCACCAGCATCGTCGCCCCGTGGATCCAGTTGCCGGGCGCGCGCTGTCCGGGCCGGGTGACGGCGGAGCCCGGGGCCGGGATGGTCGTGCGGACGTTGCGCGCGAGGTCGATGACCGTCAGGGTCCGGGCCCGATAGTCGGTGAGCATGTAGGTCGCCGACCCGGCGGGATCGACCCGCTGGCGCAGGGTCGCGCTGGACCAGCGCATGCGCTGGCGGATGGCGGGCACCGCCGGATCGGGCGCCGCGACGCTGTAGGTCACGTCCACGTCGCATTGCGGGGTGACGAACGGTGCGGCGGACGCGTCCGCGCCAAGGGCGTTCGCGTCAGGGGCGTTCACGTCAGGGACTGCCGCAGCCCGCGCCGGGAGGGACATGGGGAGGGGCGTGGGAAGCAAGGCTGCCGCCAGCAGCAGGCCGGCGAAGCGTCCCGCGGTCCGGGCGCCGATCGTCGGATGGATCACTGGCCGGCGCCGGGCGGGATCGCGCCGCCGGTCACCGGCCGGGCGACGTCGCCGCCCGGTCCCGTGCCGCCGGACCCCGTCCCCCCGGGTCCTGGCGCGACGCGATGCCGCGTGACCATCTGATAGCCCTCGGGCGGCTGGAACGTGCCGGCGGGGATGGGAGCGTAGGTGACGCGGGTGGCCACCAGCCGCCCCTTCATGCCTTCGGCATCCACCCCGTCCTCGCGCAGGATGACGCCGTCGGCGGTGACGCAGGCGGTCGCCGAGCCGCGGCCGGAGACGATGGCCCATTCGGTGCAATCGACGCCCGCGACGCGTGTGTCGCCCATGCGGGTATATTGCATGGACAGGTCCAGCAGGAACGGATTGCGGATGTCGGAGCCGGCGTCCAGCCGCGTATAGACCTTCTGCCGGTTCAGCACGATCGTCACCTGGCGGGCGACCCGGTCGAGGATGGTCGCGCCCATGCCTTCGGGACTGTCGATGCGCATCAGCCCGCCATTGGCGGCGAACCAGACCTGGATGGTTTTGGGCGCGGGCGCGCCTTCGGGCTGGACGCTGTAGGCGACCTGCACGTCGCGGGTCGGCGCCAAGGGCGGATGAGTTGGGGAATGAGCGGAATCGGGCGCGGGCTGGGCGTCCGCCCGCGCGATTCCGGCCCCGACTCCCGCCCCGATTCCCACGAGGAGCAGCGCCCCGGCCATCATTCCGGGCCGTCCGGCGGCGCGGCGCGGCATCAGGTTGATCATCGGCGTTTCCTTCTTTCCGGTCTGTCCGTATTTCAGCCGCCGGGGAGTCTATCCGCTTCCGTCCGAGGTGCGAAATGCGCCGCGCAGGGCGGCCATTTCGTCGCGAATCGCGCCAGCGGTGCCGGCGGCCCGGTCGTCGGGCCAGCGGGCGGGCACGGACAGGGCCCGGGCCAGGCGCCGCTTGTAGCGCCGGGCGGGTATTTCGATCCCGCCGAACTGGGCCAGATGGCTGGTGCCGAACTGGGTGTCCAGCAGGGTGAAGCCGCCCAGGCGCAGCCGCGCCGCCAGCGAGAGCAGCGCCGCCTTGGAGGCGTCGCGGGCGCGGCTGAACATGCTTTCGCCGAAGAAGGCGCCGCCGATGGCGACCCCGTACAGCCCGCCGACCAGCCTGCCGTCCTGCCAGGTTTCGACCGAATGGGCGTGGCCGCGCGCATGCAGTTCGCAGAACAGGCGGATGATCCGGTCGTTGATCCAGGTGGTCTCGCGCCCCGGCGCCGGGGCGGCGCAGGCGCGGATAGTCGCCTCGAAATCGCGGTCGGCGACGATGTCGAACTGGCCGGACAGGACGGTGCGGACCAGGCGGCGCGGCGCGTGGAACCCATCGAGCGGCAGGATGCCGCGCATCTGCGGATCGTACCAGTCCAGATGGTCGGTCCCGGCATCGGGCGCCATGGGAAACAGGCCGACCGAATAGGCGCGGATCATCAGGTCCGGCGTGACCGCCATGGCGCCGTCCCCCGAATCCTGGCCCGAATCCTGGCTGGTCATGCGGCGTCTCCCCGAGGTTCCGATCCCGACTGATGCTCCGATCCCGGCCGGCTGGCGCGTCTGGACAGGACAGGGCAATGATTCGATCCTGAGATGGACACGTGTCGGAGCCTGACAAGCCGGCATCGTCCGACCAGAGAGGCCCCGCCATGTCCGCGATCCGTCCGCGCCTGATCCATTCCCAGCGCCTGCCCGCCGCCGTGGCCGCGCGGATCGCCCGCGATTACGACGCGCCGCCGCCGCCCGGCCACAAGCTGACGCCGGCCGAACTGGTGGCGCTGGCGCAGGCGTTCCGTCCGGATGCGGTGATGGTGACCACCGGCACGCCGGTGACGGCCGAAACGGTCGCGGCGCTGCCGGACAGCGTGCGGGTGATCGCCACCATCAGTGTCGGCACCGACCATCTGGACATTTCCGCCATCGCCGCGCGGGGCCTGGCGCTGACCTATACCCCCGACGTGCTGACCGATTGCAATGCCGACCTGACGATGATGCTGATCCTGGCGGCGGCGCGGCGCGGGGCGGAATATCTGGGCGTCATGCAGGCGGGATGGGGCCGGTCCTTCGGCATGGAGGAGATGCTGGGGGTGCGCGTCACGGGCAAGACGCTGGGCATTGTCGGCATGGGGCGAATCGGCCGGGCCGTGGCGCAGCGGGCGCGCGGATTCGACATGAAGATCCTGTATTCCAACCGCCGGCGGCTGGCGCCGGAGCTGGAAGCGGGTGCCACCTATTTCGCCGACATGCGCGAGATGCTGCCGCATTGCGACATTCTGAGCCTGCACATGCCCGGCGGCGCGGCGGCGGCGCCGGTCATCACCGCCGAGACCCTGGCGCTGCTGCCGAAGGGGGCGATCTTCGTCAATGCCGCGCGCGGCAGCCTGGTGGACGAGGACGCGCTGATCGCCGCGCTGTCGGACGGGCGGCTGGCGGCGGCGGGGCTGGACGTCTACCGCAACGAGCCGCGCCCCGATCCGCGCCTGCTGGGCCTGCCGAACCTGTTCATGACCCCCCATATGGGTAGCGCCACGCTGGAGACGCGGACCGACATGGGCATGCTGGCGCTGGACAATATCGACGCGGTGCTGGCCGGCCGGGCCGCCGTTACCCCGGTGCCGGCGTGACGGCCCGGCCGGGCCGCCCGACCGGGCGAAACACAGAGGAAACCCCATGCCCATTCATATTTCCCCGTCCATCGGCTTCCTGGTCGCCTGCCTGGGCGGTGCCGCGCTGGCGGGCGTGCTGATGCTGGTGGCGCCCCATTACCTGCGCATGGCGCAGATCATGGGGGCGTTCTATCTGGCGGCGGCGGCGCTGGCGGCGCTGCGCGAGGCGATTCGCCCCGGCTGAACCCCGCGCCTCAGAAACTGGCGCTGGTCATGTTGGCCTTGAGGTGTTCGGCGGTGCGCCGGACCTCGGGCCCGTGTTCGCGTTCCAGCCGCCGGATGGTGAAATGCGCCCGGGCCAGGGCGCGGTAATGCGACAGGAAGGCGGCGTTCAGCGAGGCGCCGCACAGCGCGCCGGCCACCGGCATCATCTGCACCGCGAATTTGCGCGACAGGCCCAGCCCGTAATGGGTCGCGACCTCGGACACCAACATGACCACCGGGCGGCCGCGCAGCATGGCGCGGGCCGAGAAATAGCCCAGTTCGCTTTCCTCGTCCGCCGCCCCGACCGGGAAGGCGCGCAGGGCGAACACTTCGAGACAGGCGCGATGGGTGTCGGGATCGGAGAGGCTTTCCCCTTCCTCCCGCGCGATGCGGGCGATTTCGCGCATGATGGTCAGGGTGGTGAAGGTGATGTCGGGCACCAGGCCGGGCAGGCCGGCGAAGCCGCCCACCGCGCCGGAGACGGCCACCGCCGCCTGGATGGCCGGGTCGCGCCAGGACGGGGCTGGGGATGGGGCCGAGGATGGAGCCGGAGACAAGGACGGGGGCTGAGCCGAGTCGCGCATGCCCGTGATAGCGACGTCGAAGGCGCGCGAGATCGCGGCCTCGGCGATGCCCTTCAGCTTGGCCTGCACCGTGGGGGCCATGCCCAGGCCGCGCAGGCCAAGCCGGGCCGCCTGCCCCACCGCCCCGCCCATCAGGTCGGCGAGGCGCACCAGCACGCCGCGGCCCGATTCGACGCGCTCCAGCGCGCTCTGCAATTCGGCGATGGCCGAGGCGTCCAGCACCAGCGGGGCGATCTCACCCCCGGTTCGATTGGTCATTCCCCGTTCCTCCTGCCCGCATCCGGCCGCGTCCGCGCCCGGGCGCCGCCCGCCGGCATGGCGTGGCGGCGGATCCACAATGCCCCGCCAATCGGAGCGAAACCTGCCTGTACGTCCATATTACCCCTCTCGCAAATGCGCCGTCACGCCGTATATGGTTGTGATTGCAGGGACGACATGGCCGCGCCGCCCGCTGGGGACGCGGCCCTGGTCCGACGAGACATGCGTTGACGAGACATTAGGTTGACCCGGACATACGTTGACCTGGGGGAGACGACCGCCCTTTACATACGGCCGCATGCAAGGAGATCCGAATGGACCCGATGATAGCCACACGGCGCCCCGGGCGCCCGCGCCTGGCGCCCCTGCTGGCCGCCGCGGCGCTGCTGGCGGCCGGCCCGGCGGTCGCGGCCCGGGCGGCATCCCACCATCACAAGGCCGCGCCGGCGCAGGACACGACGGTACACCCGATCCTTGGCGACAATGCGGCGGCCAGGGCGGCGGCCAGGCCCGACCCCACCGTCGATCCGGACAACCCGCCCGCGCCGCCGCCGCCCGACGGCTATCAGGTGGTGCAGGACGAGGACGTGACCGCCCAGTCCTTCAGCCCGCGCGTGACCGCCACCGGGGGGCCCGGCCTGCCGTCGATCGAGGCCAGGCAGACGCCGCGCGAGGCCAACAATGTGCCGTCGCATTTCAGCCTGTTCGGGGTGCCGGTGAAGTTCAACGCGCCGGTGGCCCCGCCCTATAACGCGTCCTTCATGTATTCGACCTATGCCGGGCAGCCGGGACGCGGCTATGACGCGCCCAGCGCCGAGGGGGCGGCCGGCCAGCCCTGACCGGCCGCGCCTTCGGGAGGGCGGGCCGTCAGCCGGCGGTCCAGCCGCCCATCCGGCACAGGTGCGCCCAGTGCGCGTCGGACACCGGCACTACCGACAGGCGCGACTGGCGGACCAGGGCCAGGTCGGCCAGCGCCGGATCGGCCTTGATCGCCGCCAGGGTGACGGGGCGGGGCATCGGCCCGACCGCGCGCACATCGACGCAGATCCAGCCGCCACCCTTGGTCGCGGACTTGGCCGACGCGGACCCGGCCGACGCGGACTCGGGGGACGCGGATTCGCCGGACGTGGGGTCCGGATAGGCTTCGCGGACGATTTCCACCACGCCCACGATCTCCTTGCCGATATTCGAATGATAGAAGAAGGCGCGATCGCCCAGGCGCATGTTCATCATGTTGCGCCTGGCCTGGTAATTGCGCACGCCGGTCCAGGGCTCGACCTTGTTGGCGACCTGCTGGTCCCAGGAAAACGCGTCGGGCTCGGACTTGACCAGCCAATATGCCATCGCGCCTATTCCACCAGCGCGCCGTCGCGGAACACGGCGCGGAAGGCGCGGATCACCACGCTTTCGAACACGTCGGCCTTGGCGTAGGGATCGCTCGCGGCGAAGCCCTCGGCGGCGGCGCGGTCCTCGACATCGACCAGCAGCAGGCTGCCGCAGGGGCGGCCGTCGAGGCCGAGCAGGGGGCCCGCCTGGAGGATGCGCTCCTGATAGGCCTGCAGATAGGCCAGATGCTGCGGCCGGGTGGCCATGCGCGTGTCCAGCGCGCCCGGCTTGTCGGTGCAGATGATCGCGAAAAGCATGGAAGACCCTTTCAGTCCAGTCCCGGCCGGGAAAGCCGGCCAGGACCAAACGCTCGACATTATAAGGCGATCATATAAGGCCGTCCGGTATATGAACAATCTGCCATGATCGGCAGAGCCCGTGCCTTTCGTCGCATGATGGTGTAGGAGCGGGGAGCGAAACGCCTCCACCCCGTCGCAAGACGGACGCAACGACAGGAGCCTTCCGCGGGACGTGGAGGGAACAGGATCGTCTTGAACGCCACGCAGAGCCTGACCGCACGCACGGGCAATTTCTTCCATCGCTATGCCAATCCGGGGCGGTTTCTCCGGCTGGGCGCGCGCCTGCAGCCCTGGCTGACCTGGCCGGCGCTGGCGCTGTCGGCGGCCGGCATCGTCTGGGGGCTGTTCTTCTCGCCCGCCGACTGGCAGCAGGGCGACAGCGTGCGCATCATGTACGTGCATGTGCCGGCGGCGTGGCTGGCCTCGTCGGGCTATATGGCGCTGGCGGTCTGTTCGCTGCTGTCGCTGGTGTGGCGCCACCCGCTGGCGGACCTGGCGGCGGTGGAGATCGGGCCGGTGGGCGCCGCGGTGACCGCCGTCTGCCTGGCCACCGGGTCGCTGTGGGGCAAGCCGATGTGGGGCGCCTGGTGGGTATGGGATGCCCGCCTGACCTCGGTGCTGGTGCTGTTTTTCCTGTATCTGGGCCATATCGCGCTGATCCGCGCGTTCGACGAGCCGCAGCGCGGCTATCGCGCGGCGGCGATCCTGGGCCTGGCGGGCGCGATCGACCTGCCGATCATCAAATTCAGCGTGCAATGGTGGAACACGCTGCACCAGCCCGACAGCATCACCCTGACCGGCGCGCCGACCATGTCGCTGGCGATGCTGTGGCCGCTGCTGGTCTGCACGCTGGGCTTTACGCTGGGATTCGCCGCCATCGTGGTGGCGCGGCTGCGCGCCGCGGTGATGGAAAGCCGCGTGCGCGCCGCCCTGGCCAGCCGCCGCGGCCGGAGCAACATGCCAGAGAACGACATGCCGGAGAGCGGCGCGCCCGGCCGGGTAGACCTGGACGGAGCGATGGCATGACCCACCTGCCCTATATCGCCGCGTCCTATGGGCTGGCCCTGGGGCTGGCGGTCCTGCTGGGCGGCAATGCCGCGCTGCGGCTGCGCCGGGCCAAGGCGCGCCTGGCCGGCCTGGACGCGGCCGCGCGCGGACGGCGTAGCGCGTCCTTTTCCCGTGACGAGGCCCGCGACGGGGGCGCGCCATGACCCGCAAGAGCCGGCGGCTGTGGCTGGTGGGCGCCTGCCTGGTCGGGCTGGGGACGGCGACCGCGCTGACCCTGAACGCGTTTTCGTCCAATATCGTCTTCTTCATGGCGCCGTCGCAGGTGCGTGTCCGCCCGCCGCCGCCCGACCGGACGATCCGGCTGGGCGGCATGGTGGTGGCGGGGTCGGTGCGGCGCCAGACGGTGCGCGACACGCCGGTCGCGCTGTTCGACGTGACCGACGGGCAGGCGGCGGTGACCGTGCGCTATGAAGGCATCCTGCCCGACCTGTTCCGCGAGGGGCAGAGCGTGGTGGCGGTAGGCAGCGTGGCGCGCGACGGGTCGTTCCGCGCCAGCGAGGTACTGGCCAAGCACGACGAGACCTATATGCCCAAGGAAGTCGCCGAGGCCCTGCGCCGCAGCGGCAAATGGGACCCGCGCTATGGCCGGCCGCCCGACGCGGCAAGCTGGAACGGCATGACCGTGAGCGACGCGCGCAAGGACGACGCGCCGCGGCCGCATGGAAGCTGACCGATCATGAATCCGGAACTGGGAAATTTCGCGCTGGCGCTGGCCTGCTGCCTGGCGGGCGGCCAGGCGGTGTTGCCGCTGGTGGGAGCGCAGCGGCGCGATGCGCGGCTGATGGCGCTGGCGCCCGCGCTGGCGGTGGGGCAGTTGCTGGCGCTGGGCTTTTCCTTCGCCTGCCTGGTCGATGCGGCGATCAGCGACGATTTTTCGGTGCAGAACGTGGCGGCCAACAGCGCGGTCGCCAAGCCGCTGCTGTACAAGATCACCGGCGTGTGGGGGAACCATGAGGGGTCGATCCTGCTCTGGGCCCTGATCCTGGGGATCTGCGGCGGGGCGGTCGCCCTGTTCGGGCGCAACCTGCCGTCGGCCCTGCGGGCGCGGGTGATCGCGGTGCTGGGCGGGGTGTCGGCGGGGTTCCAGCTTTTCTGCCTGACGACGTCCAATCCGTTCGACCGGGTCTGGCCGGCGCCGCTGGACGGCCAGGGGATGAACCCGCTGCTGCAGGACCCCGGCCTGGCGTTCCATCCGCCGATTCTCTACACCGGCTATGTCGGGTTCGCCGTGCCCTTCGCCTTCGCCGTCGCGGCCCTGATCGAGGGGCGGGTGGATGCCGCCTGGGGACGCTGGGTGCGGCCCTGGGCGGTGGCGGCCTGGTGCTTCCTGACCTGCGGCATCGCGCTGGGGTCGTGGTGGTCGTACTACGTGCTGGGCTGGGGCGGGTACTGGTTCTGGGACCCGGTGGAGAACGCGTCGCTGATCCCGTGGCTGACGGGCACCGCGCTGGTGCATTCGGCCATCGTGGTCGAGAAGCGCGAGGCGCTGAAGATCTGGACCGTGCTGCTGGCGATCGGCACCTTCTCGTTCTCGCTGTCCGGCACGTTCCTGGTGCGGTCGGGCATCCTGAATTCGGTCCATGCCTTTGCCAACGACCCGGCGCGCGGGGTGTTCATCCTGGGGCTGCTGGCGCTGGTGATCGGCGGGTCGCTGCTGCTGTTCGCCGTGCGGGCGCCGTCGCTGGTCGCGGGCGGGCTGTTCGCCCCCGTCTCGCGCGAGGGGCTGCTGGTGGTGAACAACATCCTGCTCTGCTCGATCTGCGCGGTGGTGCTGACGGGGACGATGTATCCGCCCTTCATGTCGCTGCTGTTCGGCAGGACGATTTCGGTCGGCAAGCCGTTCTTCGACGCCACGACGGTGCCGCTGACGATCCCGCTTCTGGCCTTCATGGGGTTCGGCCCGATGATGCCGTGGAAGCGCGCGCAGCTCTGGCCGATCCTGCGGCGGCTGTGGTGGGCGGGCGTGGCGATGCTGGCCGCGTTCGTCCTGCTGGCCTGGCGGATCGGCGACGTGCTGCCGCTGCTGGCCGCCACGGGGGCGGTGTGGGTGATCGCTGCCAGCGTCGCCGACATCGCCGAGCGCATCCGGCTGTTCCGCCTGCCGCCGGCGGCCAGCCTGCAGCGCGCGCGGCTGCTGCCGCGGGCGGCGCTGGGCGCGGCGCTGGCCCATGCGGGGGTCGGGGTCAGCGTACTGGGGCTGGCGGCGATGTCGCAGGCGCAGCACAGGATCGTGGAAGTGCGGGTGGGCCAGACCGAGATGCTGGCGGGCGATGCCTGGACCCTGACGGCGGTGCGGGCCGCGCCGGGACCGAACTATACGGCGCTGATCGCGACCATCGAGGTGCGGCATGCCGGCCGGCTGGTGACGGTGCTGCATCCGTCCAAGCGGACTTTCGCCAGCCAGAACCAGACGACCACCGAAGTGTCGATCCATACCAACCTGATGTCCGACCTGTACGGCGTGCTGGGCGACCGGCATGGCAGCGACGCCGATCCGACCTATGTGCTGCGGCTGCATTACAACCCGCTGGCGCCGTGGATGTGGCTGGGCGGGCTGATCATGGCGCTGGGCGGGGCGCTGTCGCTGTCGGACCGCCGGGTCCGCGTCGGCGCGCCGCGCCGTGCCGCCGCCCCCGCGATGGTGGCCGCGCAATGAGCGGCGCGGCGGAGGGGGCCGGGATCGCGCGGCGGCGGCTGCTGATGGCGGCGCCGCTGGCCGGGGCCGGCCTGGCCGGCGTCGCGTTCTGGCGCATGCTGTCGGGCATGAGCCGGGGCTCGTTCGATCCGCACGACATCCACGCGCCGGTGCTGAACCGGCCGGTGCCGGATTTCGCCCTGCCCGGCCAGGCGCCGGGCCAGGGTTTCGGGGCGGCCGACCTGCGCGCCCTGACGGCGCCGGTGCTGGTGAATTTCTTTGCGTCCTGGTGCATTCCCTGTGTCGCGGAGATGCCCGCGCTGAACCTGCTGAAGGCGCGGCTGCCGATCTGGGGCATCGCGTACAAGGACAAGCCCGAGGATGCGGCCGGTTTCGTGCGCCGGGCCGGCAATCCCTATACGCGGATCGCCAGCGACCTGCCGGGCCTGACGGCCATCGATTGGGGGGTGTCGGGGGTACCGGAATCCTATCTGATCGGGCCGGGCGGGGTGATCCGCTGGCATAACGCGGCGGCGCTGGATGACGGGACGATCCGCGACACGCTGCTGCCGCTGGCCGCCGGGCTGCGCCGATGAGGGCGCGGATGCGCCGGCTGGCGTTCGCCCTGGCCGTCCTGTCCATCCTGTCGCCGCTGGCGGCGGCGGCGGTGGACGATCCGGCGGAGATGCTGCCCGATCCGCGCCAGGAAGCGCGGGCCGAGGCGATCGGGTCGCAACTGCGCTGCCTGGTCTGCCAGAACGAATCCATCGAGGACAGCAGCGCCGGCCTGGCGCGCGACCTGCGCCACGTGGTGCGCCAGCACGTGCTGAAGGGCGAGACGAACCGGCAGGTCATCGACTGGATGGTCGGGCGCTATGGCAATTTCATCCGGCTGCGGCCGCCGCTGACCGTCGGCACGGCGCTGCTGTGGGCCATGCCGGTGCTGGCGCTGCTGGTGGGGGGGATCGTGGCCGCCCTGTCCTTCCGCCGCCGCCGCCCCGCCCCTGCCCCGCTGAGCGATGCCGAGCGGGCGCGGCTGACCGACCTGACTGAAGCGCGCTGAGATTGGCATGATCTGGATTGGTATTGTCTTGCTGAGCGCCGCGGTGCTGCTGCCGTCGCTGACGATCTTCCGCCGCGCGAGGGTGCGCGACGAGCGGGATTCCGCGCTGATGCTGCATCGGGCGCAACTGGTCGAGCTGGACCGGGACCGGCAGGACGGGCTGATTGCCGAAACCGAGCATGCGGGCGCGGCGCTGGAGATCCAGCGCCGGCTGCTGGCCAGCGATGCGGCGCGGCCCCGCACTTCCGGGCAGCGCATTCCCGCGCCGGTGCTGGCGGTGGCGCTGCTGCTGATCCCGGCGTCGGCGACCGGGCTGTACCTGCTGTGCGGCCATCCGTCGCTGCCCGCGCAGCCGCTGGCGCCGCGCCTGGCGGCGCTGCACGCGCAGGACAGGCGCGACGAGACCCTGCTGACGCAATTGCGTGCCGGGCTGGCGCGCATGGCGCCGGACGATCCGAACCGTTTCCAGGGCTATCTGCTGCTGGGCCAGGCCGAGGCCGCACGCGGCCATTATGCCGACGCGGCTTCGGCCTGGCGGGCGGCGACCGCGATCCAGTTCATCCCGGAGGTTGCGGCGCGGGCCGCCGAGGCGCAGACCTTGGCGGACGGCCATGTCTCACCCGAAAGTGCCGCGCTGTTCCGCCGCGCGCTGGATGCCGCGCCCGCCGACGCGCCCTGGCGCATGGCGGCCGAACAGCGCATCGCCGAATCCGAGCATCAGTGAGCGCGCCGTCCTGGCCCCACCCTGGCCCCCGCCCAGGTCCCCGCCCTGGCCCCCGATTATCGTGAGCCCCGATTCATGAGCCTTCAGCCCGTCGCCAGCAGCATCGCGCAATGCCCGCTCTGCCACCGGCCCGTCCGGGGCACCGTGGAAGCCTGCCCCCATTGCGGGGCCGAGCGCCATTTCGGCCCGACCTGGCGCGAGAGCCTGACCTGTGTCGCAATCGGGCTGGCGATCGGGCCTGCGGCCATCATGCTGGCGGGAGCCGGGTGGCGGATGGCGGCGCTGGCCGGGGCGATCGGCGTGATGCTGGGTTTCTTCGTCGCCCATTCGCGCCATGCCGGCGATCGCTGGATGCCGCCCAGGAGCTGAGTCGGCGGCCGATCATAGGTGTGTTTCCGGCGGCCGGAGGATGGCCCTTGCGCGGCAAGGCGAGGGCGCTGCCCTCGACCCGCAAGGGGTCGCGGACCCCTTGACCCCAATCTGTTGATACATCTGCGGCCCCCAAGACCGCCGGCCAGAGCATCATCCGACAGCATCATCCGACCGGATGGACTCGTCCGGTCGGATAAAGATGCTCGATAAAACAATGAGCTAGTGTCCTTTCAGGACACTAGAATCAATATTTTAGTGGCCTGCTGATCCGAGAAATTCTCATAAGAATTTCCCGGGCAGGACATTAGGGCGAGCCCTGTTCCTGCATGCGGCCGAAGCGTGCGCGGGCGGCCTGGCGGTGGCCCGGGGGGCGGATTTCGCACGAGATCAGGTAGATTCCGGCGACGAAGATGATATTCGCCAGCGAATTGAACCACAGCGCGATCTCGAAATGCGGGGGGGCGGTCGCGCCCTGGTAGATCGCGTAGACGGCGAACGGGATCGACAGCGGCCGCATGCCGGCCAGCATCACCCGCAGCGGATTGAGATGGCCGGGGCGCACCAGCGGCCGGACCCGGTTGATGCCGGTATAGAAGGCCAGGCCGAGGCACCAGACCAGCACGTTGAACATGGCGTCGCTGAGCGACATGTGGCCGATGACGATCATCGCCACGATCGACGCCGCCGACAGCATGATGGCGCCGAACTGGAAGCTCATGCCCAGGGCCATTGCGGACAGGGATTCGGGCAGGCGGTCGGCGAAAGGCTGGAAGACCCTATCCAGCAGCCAGCCATCGAACTGATTGACGCGATCACCAAGAGACATGGGGCCCTTGTATCAAGGGTGCGTCGCGACCGCATCCCCTTTTGGCCGTTGAGTCCGGGGATGCGTGGTCGGGTTTCACGGTCAGGTTGCGGGAGCCAGGTCCGCGAGGTCTGCTTCGGCGCGTGCCTGGATGGCCCGGCGCAGCAGGCACAGCACGCCCGGCACGCAATTGCCGCACTGCGCGCGGCAGCCCTTGGCGGCATAGATTTCGCCCGGGCGGGTGGCGCCCCCGGCAACGGCATCGTGCAGATCGCGGTCGGTCAGCATGTTGCAAGAGCAGACAAACATGGAAGGTCCCATTTCCGTGCCTGCTGCTTCAACCATAAGTGATAATGATTCGCAATATCATTCTTAACATCCCGGACGAAGGGGCGATCCGCCACTGGCGCCGCGGGCGGCCGGCGGGCAACTTTACGCGTCCGGGGGAGTCTGTCCGATCAACGGGGCCGATCAACGGGGCCGATCGATAGGGCCGAGCCCCCGCCCGCAGCGCACAAGGAGTCGCGATGATCAAGGATCCGCAAGTCATCGACCATCTGAACACCCAACTGACCAACGAGCTGACGGCGATCAACCAGTATTTCCTGCATGCCCGCACCCTGCGCCACTGGGGCGTCACCAGGCTGGGCAAGCATGAATATGACGAGTCGATCGAGGAGATGCGCCATGCCGACTGGCTGATCGAGCGGATCCTGTTCCTGGGCGGACTGCCGAACGTGCAGCGGCTGAATACGATCCTGGTCGGGCAGTCGGTCGAGGAGATCCTGCAATGCGACCTGAAACTGGAGGAGAAGGCGCTGCAGGATCTGCGCGACGGGATCGCCTATTGCGAGTCGGTGCGGGACTATGTGTCACGCGATCTGCTGTTGAAGATCCTGGACAATGAGGAAGAGCATGTGGATTTCCTGGACCGGCAGTTCGACCTGATCCGGCAGATCGGCATCGAGCGCTATATCCAGTTGAATGCGGCGTCGGCCCCGGATCAGGAATAACGGGAACGGGGGCGGCGGGGTGGGGTGTCTCCGCCCCTGTCCCTATACGCCGTAGACCGCGTCGCGCACTGCATCGGGGTAGGCGCCGGCCATGCCGGCCAGCGCGGTGTTGCTCATCATCACGATCGTGGTGGCGCGGTCGGGATCGACGATCCATTGATGGCCGTAGACGCCGCCCCAGGTGAAGGCGCCGCGCGAGAGCGGGCTGCGCGCGCGGGCCGGGTCGTCCACCAGGGCGGCGCCGACGGCGAAGCGCATGCCCTGGTCCAGCGGGCCCATCGGCAGGTCGCCGATGGCGTTTTGCCTGAACAGGGCGGCGCTGGCCGCCGAGAGGATCGGGCCGCCGCCCGTCCGCAGGGCTTCGAGGAAACGCAGGAATTCCTCAGCGGTGCCGACCATGCCGGCGCCGCCGGACGGATAGGAGGCGGCATCGCGCACCCGGTCGGGGGCGAAGACGATTTCGCTGGTGCCGCCGTCGGGCAGGATGCGCGGCATGACGTAATGCGCGCCCATCGCGACGGGCGCCGGGCGCGCGTCGGCATAGGCGGCGGCCAGGCCGGCGGTGCCGGGCACCGAAAATCCGCTGCGTGTCCAGCCCAGCTTCGCGCCGATATGGCGCTGCACCAGGTCGGGCAGGCCGGCGTCGCCCACCCGTTCCAGCACCCCGCCGACGACGTCCAGCGCCAGCGAATAGGCCCAGCCCTGCCCCGGCGCGAACAGCAGGGGCACCGAGGCCAGGCGGGCCAGATTGTCCGCGAGCGCCATGCCCGGCTGGGCGATGCCGTCCGACACCCCGGCGCGCGCATAGGGATTGTCGTTGCGCGGAAAGGCGAAGCCGTAGGACAGGCCGGCCGTATGGGTCAGCAGATGGCGCAGGGTGATGACCGGGACCGAGCCGTCGGCGCAAGGCGGCCGGAAATCGGGCAGGAAGCGCGTGACCGGATCGTCGAGCGTCAGGCGGCCCTGTTCGGCCAGCGCCAGGGCCAGCGCGGTCACCACCGGCTTGGTCAGCGAGGCCAGGCGCATCGGCGTGTCGGGCCGCATCTCGGTCCCCGCGTCGCGATCCGCCAGGCCGGCGCTGCACCTGACGACCGGCGCGCCGTCGACCGAGACCAGCACCACCGCGCCCACCAGCCGCGCCCGCGCCACGGCGCCCCGGACCACGCCGGCCACGCGTTCGGCCATGCCCGCGACGGGCAGAGGATTGGTCATGGCGTGTCCTTTCGTTCCGCGTCGTTCCGCACGCCGGGATGATCCGGCAGGACGAGGGTATCACGGCAGCGACCGAAGGCGGCAGCCATGGTTTTCAGCCATGGTTTTCAGGGAGGCCGCGCGGGTCTAGGCTGTCGGGGCCATCGAGGAGTACCCAGCGCATCATGACCGCCCGTTTGGCCACCACCGCGTTAAGCCTTTCCCTGGCCCTGCTGGCCGTGTCCCCGCCGTCGGATCCGGCGCATGCCGCGCCGCCCGGCCCTGCCCGGCCGGACAAAGCGCCCGCGGCGACCCCGATGGATGCCGCCCCAGTGGATGCAGCTCCGGTGGATGCAGCCCCGGTGGATGCAGCCCCGGTGGATGCAGCTCCGACGGGCGCCGCCGTGCGCGCGACGTTGCCCAACGGGCTGCGCGTGGTGGTGATCCGCGACCGGCTGGCCCCGGTGGTGACGACGGAGATCAACTATCTGGTCGGATCCAGCGAGGCGCCGCAGGGTTTTCCCGGCACGGCGCACGCGCTGGAACATATGATGTTCCGCGGCAGCGCGGGACTGGACAAGGACCAGTTGGCGGCCATCGGCGCGCAGTTGGGCGGCAGCTACAATGCCGACACCACCGAGAACGTCACCCAGTATTTCTATACCGCGCCGGCCGAGGATCTGGGCGTGATGCTGCGGATCGAGGCGCTGCGCATGCGCGGGCTGAGCCTGGCGCCCGCCGACTGGGAGAAGGAGCGCGGGGCGATCGAGCAGGAGGTCGCCCGCGACCTGTCCAGCCCCAGCTACCAGTATCTGTCGCGCCTGCAGGCGATCCTGTTCGCCGGCACGCCCTATGCGCATGACGCGCTGGGCACGCGCCCGTCCTTCGACAAGACGGATGCGGGGCTGCTGCGCGCGTTCTATGAGAAATGGTACGCGCCCAATAACGCGATCCTGGTCATTGCGGGCGATGTGGACCCGGCGCACGCCATCGCCGAGGCGCGCGCCGCATTCGGCGACATTCCGCGACGCGACCTGCCGGCGCGCAGCCCGGTGCGGCCCGGGGCGGTGACGGCGCAGACCCTGCATTTCCCGACCGATTATCCGGTGGGGCTGCTGACCGTGGCGTGGCGCATGCCCGGCGCGACCGCCGCCGATTATGCCGCGGCGCAGATCCTGTCCGACGTGCTGAGCAGCCAGCGCGGCGCGCTGTACGGCCTGGTGCCGGCGGGCAAGGCGCTGTTTGCCGGGTTCGAATATGCGCCGAAGGCGGAGGCCGGGATGGGAATCGCGGTCGCGGCCTATCCGAAGGCGACGGACCCCGCCCCGCTGCTGGCCGAGGTGAATGCGATCCTGGCCGAGATCCGCCGGAAGGGCGTCCCGCCCGAACTGGTCGAGGCCGCGCGGCGCAAGGAACTGGCGCAACTGGGCTTCTCGGCCAACAGCATCAGCGGCCTGGCCGAGACCTGGTCCGAGGCGCTGGCGGTGATGGGGCTGGAGTCGCCCGACGCGCTGGGGGCGGCGCTGCGGCGCGTGACGGTGGACGACGTCGACCGTCTTGCGCGGCGGATCCTGGACCCCGACCGTGCCGTCACCGCCCTGCTGACCCCCGAGGATTCGGGCAAGCCGATCGCCGGCAAGGGTTTCGGCGGATCGGAATCCTTCGCCGCCGTTCCCGACCATCCGGTGACGTTGCCGGACTGGGCGCATGCGGCGCTGGCGACGCTGACCCTGCCGCCGCCGGTGGGCGTACCCAGCGTGTTCACCTATCCCAACGGGCTGCGGCTGATCGTCCATCCGGCGCATGTCAGCCACACGGTGCAGGTCTATGGCCAGGTGCGGCAGGATGCCGACATGCAGGAGCCGAAAGGCCAGAAGGGGGTGGCGGCGATTACCGACGACCTGTTCGGCTATGGCACGCAATCGCTGGACCGGCTGGCCTTCCAGAAGGCGCTGGACGATATCGCGGCGACCGAAAGCGCCGGCCCCGGCTTCAGCCTGGCGGTGCTGAGCCCGGATTTCGAACGCGGCATGCAGTTGCTGGCGGATAACGAACTGCATCCGGCCTTTCCCGAGCGGGCCTTCCAAGTGGTGCGGATGCAGACCGCGCAATCCTATGCCGGGCTGTTGCAGACGCCGGATTACCTGTTCGGCCGGGCGGTGAAGCTGGCGGTGTCGCCCGCGGACGACCCGAGCCTGCGCCAGCCCGACCCGCGCCATGTCATGGGGCTGCGCCTGGCCGATGTGCGGGGTTTCTACCAGGCGGCCTATCGCCCCGACCTGACCACGATCGTGGTGGCCGGCGACGTGACGCCCGAGCAGGCGCGCGCGGTGGTCGGACGGACCTTCGGCGCCTGGACGCGGCCGGCAGGTCCGACGCCGGCGGTGGATCTGCCGCGCCGGCCGGACAGCCGGGCGTCGCGCACCCAGGTGCCCGATCGCACCAGCGTGCAGGACACGGCGGTCCTGGCCGAGAGCCTGGGCCTGACCGCCAGCAACCCGGCGCATTTCGCGCTGGGCGTGGGCAACACGATCCTGGGCGACGGATTTTCGTCGCGGCTCTATCGCGATTTGCGGGTCAGGACGGGCTATGTCTATTCGGTCAGCAGCCATTTTTCCTGGTCGCGCAATCGCGGCGGATACAGCATCAGCTTCGGCGCCGACCCGGACAAGGTCGGCAAGGCGCGCGATGCCGCCATCCGCGACGTCGCCGCCATGCAGGCCCAGCCCGTGTCCGACGCCGAACTGACCCTGGCCAAGGCATCGCTGCTGCGCGGGCTGCCGCTGGCGCGGGCCAGCCTGGATTCGATCGCATCCGAGGATTTGCACCTGATCGGGCTGGGCCTGCCCCTGGACACGCCGGACCTGGCGGCGAAAGCCTATTACGGCATGACGGCGGGGGCGGTGCAGGCGGCCTTCCGCACCTGGATCCGGCCGGGGGATCTGGCGGAGATCGTCAAGGGCCCCGCCCCCATGCCGTAACGGCGGGGCACGGGTTTTTGATGCGCTTCGGCAGGCGCGGCCGTCCCGTGCCCGCCGGCGGATCAGCGAAACGAAAACCGCAAGGGGACGCCATGACCGGGAAGCAGCCAGGGACTATCGCGTGGATCGTCTGCGCCGCGCTGTATTGCGCGGGCCTGTCCTGCCCCGGCCTGGCATCGCCGGCATGGGCGGCCGGCGCCGGGGGAGCGCCCGCGCCGGCACTGTGCGGCCAGCAGCCGGTCTTCGACGATGAATTCGACACGCTGAGCCTTGCGGCGTGGAGGCTGGATGGCCGGCGCTGGATCACGCACACGCCCTGGGCCGGCGATTTCGGTGATGCGCGTTTTACCGATCCCGGTCCGGGATCGGCTTTTTCGGTCCATGGCGGGGTGCTGTCGATTACCGCGCGCCGGGACGCGGCGGGGGCCTGGACGTCGGGCCTGATCGCGTCGGCGGACGGAGTCGGTGGCGGCTTCGCCACGATGTACGGCTATTTCGAGACGCGCACGAAGCTGCCGCCCGGTCCGGGCACCTGGCCGGGCATCTGGCTGAACGAGAGCACGCCGAAGGACTGGCCGCTGCAGACGGTCGAAATCGATATGATGGAATATTACGGGCAATTTCCCGGGAAATACCATGCGACGATTCATGTCTGGCACGGCCGTACGGCTGCGCGGGACGGGGGCTGGGGCACGGTGATTACCGCCCCGGGCGATCCCGGGACGCTGGTCGCGCGTTTCCACACCTACGGCGTGCTGGTCGCGCCGGCGCAGACGATCTTCTACCTCGACCGCCGGGAGGTCTGGCGCAGCCCGACGCCGCCGGAACATAAGCGCCCGCTGATGTTCCTGATCAACCTGGCGCTGGGCGGCGGGTGGCCGATCAATCGGACGCCCAATCCCACGACCATGCAGGTGGATTATGCGCGGGTCTATCGGCCCGACGATTCCGCCGCCTTCGCGCGCTGCCTGGCGGGAACAGCGGAATAGGCGGATCGCGGTTTCCCGTCTTGCCGTGGCTGCCGTCAGTCCGCCCGCAGGGCGCGGGCCGGTTCGGCGCGGGCGACGCGGAGCGTCTGCCCCAGCACAGTCAGCACCGCGACCAGGAGCGCGCCGGCCACGGCAAGCAGGAAATAGATCGGATCGAGCGCGATGCGCTGGTCGAATCCGGACAGCCAGGACCGCATGGCGATCCATGCGACCGGACAGGCGACAAGGCAGGAGAGCATGACCGGGCGAAGCAGGTCGCGGAGCAGCAGGACCGCGATCTGCCGCCCGGTCGCGCCCATTGTCTTGCGGATGCCGATCTCATGGGTACGCCGCACGGCGGCGAACGCGGCCAGGCTGTAGAGCCCGAGGCACGCGATCAGCATCGCCGCCGCCGCCCCCAACGTAAAGACATGGCCCCGGCGCTCGTCGCCTTTGTAGAACGCATCGGTCCGCGCGTCCGCCGATTGGAAATCGCTGGCGATGTCGGGAAGAATGCCTGCCCAGGCGCGGTTCAGGCGCCGGGCCATTTCGGATTCCGTCACGCCTTGGAAACGGACCGCCGGGATCGGGTTATCGAAGGGCGTTTTGGAGAGTGTGCCGAAATAGATGATTTCCGGATAGACGGGCGCGCGCGGCGAACCGAAACGCAGATCGTCGATGACGCCGACGACCGTGGCCTGCATGCCGCCTTTCTGCAGAACCTTGCCGACGGCGTCCCCAGGCGAGGCAAAGCCGAATTTCGCGGCGGCACGCGCGTTGATGACGACATTGACGCGAACCCCGTCGTTCCCGAGGGCGCCATCCGCGGGCGCATCGTCCTGTCCATGCGCCGTATCGAACCAGCGTCCGGCCAGGATGCGGGGGCGATAGGTCGCGAGATAGCCGGGGCCGACGCGATCGAAAAGAAGCTGCACGTCGTTTTTCCCGGCCGGCCCCGTGTAGCTGTATGTCGAACGCCATTCGCTGTTCGGCCGCGGCTGCAACTGCCCGATGGTGATCGCCGCCACGCCGGGAACGGCGCGCAGCGTGTCGAACATCCTGCGCTGGAGCCCGGCATCCCGCGACGGTATTTCCTGGCCGATCAGCAGGCCGGACCGGACATAGCCGCGATCGGCGTCCCGCATGAACGCCGTTTGCCGGTCGATGACGAGCGTGCAGATGACGATCGTGACCGCGATGGCGAATTGCGCGAGCACGAGCGCGCTGCGCAACCGCGCGGCGCCGCGTCCGCCGGACGGCGTCCGTGCCGCCGCCAGGATGGTCGCCGGATGGTAGGCGGATAGAACAGCCGCCGGGTGGCAGCCGCTTGCCAGGCCGGTGACCAGGACGACGAGCGGCAGCATGGCGAGCACGAAGCCGTACTGCACTCCGATGGCTTCTCCGGTCAGGCTGGCCATGATCGGCGTCATGACCTCGCAGAATGCGAGGCCCGACAATCCGGCGATCGCGGCGATCAGCAGCGCCTCTCCCATGAACTGGGTGAAGAGGCCATGCCTTGCGGCGCCCAGCGTTTTGCGTATCGCGACCTCGCGGGCGCGAAAGGCGGACCGTGCCGTGGCGAGGTTGACCGCATTGGCGCAGGCGAGCCCGAGCGCCAGAACCCCGATCAGTCCGATGCTGTCGACGACGTTCCGGTCGACGCCGTCATCCACGTCTTCCACCGTCAGGTCGTGGAAACGCGCCTCTCGCAGCGGGACGAGCGACAGCGCGTAGATCTTGTCCGGATGCGCGCCGAGGGACGCCTGGTCGTCGCCCGGCCCGGCAGCACGACGGACGACGAAATCGCGCAGCCGCGCGTTCATCGCCGCGAGATCGCCCGGCCGGCGCAGTTTCAGATAGATCTCGCCGCAGGAGCTTCCCCAATAGCGGTAGCAGGCGCGAGTCTGCGCCTCCTGTGCGGGAATCGGTGCCAGCATGTCCACGTTCGACAAAAAGCCCGGACCCTCCGGCGTGGCCAAAACGCCGCTGACCGTGTGAAGCGTCTTCGTTCCGTTGCGATTCACCGTGACGGTCCGCGCCAGGACGTCCGTCGTCCCGAACAGCCTGAGCGCGGCGCCTTGCGACAGCACCAGCCCGTCGGGCTTCGACAATGCGTCGTCCGGCGAACCGTGCAGCAGCTTCACCTTGAAGACGCGGAAAAAAGAGGGATCGGTCAAATAGGACACGTAGGAGCTGAATATGCCCGCCCTTTCGGTCCGCAGGTCGGTGCCCGTCAGGCGGACGGCGTCCTCGATTTCCGGAAAATCCTCGCGCAGGAACGGCAGGGCGCGAAAGCTGGTGTCGCCGGTCTCGCTCGGCGCGCTGCCGGGAACTGTCCAGTGCTCGTCGACCCGGACCAGCCGATCGACGTCCGGCAGGCGGGCATTGTAGCGATATTCATAACGGACCAGCAGGGCGAGCGTCAGGAACACGCCGATCCCGAGAGCGAGGCCGGCCACGTTGAGCCCGACATGGAGCGGATGGCGCCGGGCCTGTCGTACGATGCTCTGACAAATGGTAACGAGCATGGGCTGTTTCTCCTCGCGAGAAACACTTTACCGCATTTTCGGACGATTTTATCTTATTGATAAATATAGATAAATTCTGATACCTAGGCGTCTTCTGTCCGAAGACGGACGGTCTGTCCGGAATCGGACACCCTGGAGCGGCACGTCAAGCGGACCTTGAAAAAGAAAGGGGCGGCGCCGTGACCGGCGCCGCCCCCCTTGTCCTGCTGCGAGACGCTGCCCGCCGGCGGCGATCAGCCCTCGGCGTTGCGGCGGCGGATCGCGGCCCCCAGGATGTCACCCAGCGAGGCGCCGCTGTCGGACGAGCCGTACTCGTTGATGGCCTGCTTGTCTTCCTCGACCTCGCGGCCGCGGATGGTCAGGGCCAGCTTGCGGGCCGCACGGTCCACCGACACGATCTTGGCGTCGACGCGCTCGCCCACGGCGAAACGCTCGGGGCGCTGGTCGGCCTTGTCGCGCGCCAGCTCGGCGCGGCGGATGAAGCCGGTCAGCACGTCATCGACCTTGACCTCGATGCCGTTCGACTGGACGGCGGTCACGATGCAGGTGACGACCGCGCCCTTCTGCACGCGGCCCAGCGCGTCGGCGGCGGGGTCTTCATGCAGTTGCTTGATGCCCAGCGAGATGCGTTCCTTCTCGACATCCACGTCCAGCACCTTGGCGCTGACCACCTGGCCCTTCTCGAAGTGGGTCATGGCGACCTCGCCCGGCTCGTCCCAGGACAGGTCGGACATGTGGACCATGCCGTCGATGTCCGCGGACAGGCCGATGAACAGGCCGAACTCGGTGATGTTGCGGATCTCGCCCTCGACCGTCGAGCCGATCTTGTGCTCTTCGGCGAACTGCTCCCACGGGTTGCGCTGCACCTGCTTCAGGCCCAGCGAGATGCGGCGCTTGGCGCTGTCCACGTCCAGGACCATGACGTCGACTTCCTGCGAGGTCGCGACGATCTTGCCCGGATGGACGTTCTTCTTCGTCCAGGACATTTCGGAGACGTGCACCAGGCCCTCTACCCCCGGCTCCAGCTCGACGAACGCGCCGTAGTCGGTGATGTTGGTGACGCGGCCGGAATAGCGGGCACCGGGCGGATACTTGATCGCCACGTTCTCCCACGGGTCGGCCTCGAGCTGCTTCATGCCCAGCGAGATGCGCTGCGTATCCGGGTTGAAGCGGATGACCTGCACGCGGACCGGCTGGCCGATCTGCAGGGCCTCGGACGGATGGTTGATGCGCTTCCAGGCGATGTCGGTGACATGCAGCAGGCCGTCCACGCCGCCCAGGTCGACGAACGCACCGTAATCGGTGATGTTCTTGACCACGCCGTCCAGGATCATGCCTTCCTTCAGGCCCTGGATCAGTTCGCTGCGCTGCTCGGCACGCGTCTCTTCCAGCACCGCGCGGCGCGAGACGACGATGTTGCCGCGAGCGCGGTCCATCTTCAGGATCTGGAAGGGCTGCGGCACGCCCATCAGCGGGGTGACGTCGCGCACCGGACGGATATCGACCTGGCTACCCGGCAGGAAGGCCATCGCGCCGCCCAGATCGACGGTGAAGCCGCCCTTGACGCGGCCATAGATCGTGCCGTTGACGCGCTGGTTGCCTTCGAACGCCTTTTCGAGGTTCGTCCAGGCTTCCTCACGACGCGCCTTCTCGCGCGACAGCACGATCGAGCCGTCGCGATCTTCGTACCGCTCGACGAACAGTTCGATCACGTCGCCCGGCTTGACGTCGGGGCTGACGCCCGGCGGGCCGAATTCCTTGAGCGCCACGCGCCCTTCGCTCTTGAGGCCGACATCGACGATCGCGAATTCGTCGGTCAGGCGCACGACGCGGCCGGTGACGACCGAACCGTCGAACGCGGTGTCGCGGCCCAGGGTCTCGTCGAGCAGGGTCGCGAAATCTTCGCCGCCGAAATGGTCGGTGGCGTGCTGTAAGGTGGCTGAAGCCATGAGGTACCTGTAGATCCCGTATCCGGCACCGCGGCGCGGACCGGAAGTCATGCGCACCGTCACACCGATCGGACGGAACGACTTGCCCGGCTGTATCCGCGGCCCGTGCCGCGACATGCCTGACGGCCGATGAAAAACAGCGCGCCGCTGCCTCATGGGAATATCCTGGGAGAATGCCCTATGGAATGCCCTTGGGGGAACGCCCTGGGGGGCGGCCTCGACGCGTGGATTGCACAGACACCCTCGCCCCCCGGTCTGTCAACACAAACCGGACGCCGGATGCCCGAAAACCGGCGGAACGCCGATCACACGGCGCGGAGGCGACCCGTCCCGGAGCAATCCGAGCCGGGGCAGTCCGACCCAGGGCAGTCCGACCCGGGGCAGCCCGTCCGCTCGCGGACGATACGCAGCGCCTCGGCCAGTACCTCGTCCGCCGTCATGTGGTCGGTGTCGATATGCACCGCGTCCTCGGCCGCGCGCAGCGGGGCGACCGCGCGGCCGGCATCGGCGGTGTCGCGGGCCTGCAATTCGGCGGCGACGCGGGCGATCTGGGCCTCGCGGTCGGGGGCGGCGGGGTCGGCGGCCAATTGTTCCCAGCGGCGACGCGCCCGGGCGGCGGGCGAGGCGGTGATGAACAGCTTGACCGGCGCGTCGGGGAAGATGACCGTGCCGATATCGCGGCCGTCCAGCACGCCGCCGCCGGCCAGGGCGAAATCGCGCTGGGTATCGACCAGGATGGCGCGCACCTTCTGCTGGGCGGCGACCAGGCTGGCCGCGCGGTCGATTTCGGGCACGCGCAGATCGTCGCGTTCGAGATCGGCCAGGGTGATCCGCCGGGCCTGGTCGTCGGCCGGGTGGGTTTCCGGGTCCAGCCCGGCATCCAGCATCCGGCGCCCCACCGCGCGATAGAGCAGGCCGGTATCCAGATAGGGCAGGTCCAGCGCCTGGGCCAGGCGGCGGGCCAGCGTGCCCTTGCCGGCCGCCGCCGGTCCGTCGATCGCGATGATGAGCTTGCGTGCCGTCATGGCGTCAGCGCGGCGCCGATTTCGTTCATCAGATCGATGAAGCCGGGGAAACTGGTATCGATGAAGGCGGTGTCGTCCACCGACACGGGCGCCGCGGCGACCAGGCCGAGGATCGTGGCGCTCATGGCCAGGCGATGGTCCATGCGGGTTTCGACCCTGCCGCCGCCGGGCACGGCGCCCCCGGTGCCGGTGACCAGCATGTCGTCGCCGACCACGTCGACCGCGACCCCGTTGCGCTGCAGCAGCGCCACCGTCGCGGCCAGGCGGTCGCTTTCCTTGACGCGCAGTTCCTCGAGCCCGCGGAAGCGGGACGGGCCGGCGGCATGGGCGGCGGCGACCGCCAGGATCGGATATTCGTCGATCATCGACGGCGCGCGGTCGGCCGGGACGTCGACCCCGCGCAGCGGCCCCGCGACGGCGGTCAGGTCGCCGACCGGCTCGCCGCCCTCGGTCCGTTCGTTGGACAGGCGCAGGTCCGCGCCCATTTCGCGCAGCGTGGTGAACAGCCCGGTGCGCAGCGGATTCAGCCCCACCCCGCGCACGGTGACCGACGAGCCCGGCACCAGCAGGGCCGCGACCAGCACGAACGCGGCCGAGGACGGGTCGCCCGGCACCGCGACGTCGCGCGCCACCAGCCGGGGACGGCCGACCAGGGTGATCGTGCGGCTGCCGGCGCCCAGCGGCGCGACCGTCACCTGGGCGCCGAAATGGCGCAGCATGTTTTCGGTATGGTCGCGGGTGGCGACCGGTTCCTCGACCCGTGTGGTGCCTGCGGCGTTCAGCCCGGCCAGCAATATCGCGGATTTGACCTGCGCCGAGGCGACCGGCAGGCGATAGGAGAGCGGCGCCGGATCGGCCGTGCCGCGGATCGCCAGCGGCAGGCGGCCGCCGGCGCGCGACAGGAAGGTGGCGCCGGTGGCCGAGAGCGGATCGGTGACGCGCTTCATCGGCCGGCCGCGCAGGCTGGCGTCGCCCGTCATGACCGAGAAAATGCCGTGGCTGGCCAGGATGCCCGACAACAGGCGGGCGGCCGTGCCGGAATTGCCCATGTCCAGCACGTCGGCCGGCTCGGCCAGCGCGCCGAGTCCCTGCCCCGTCACCTGCCAGGCCCCGGGCGCGGTGCGGGCGACCCGCGCGCCCAGCGCGCGCATGGCGTCGGCGGTGCGCAGCACGTCCTCGCCTTCCAGCAGGCCGGAGATCCGCGTCTCGCCGCTTGCCAGGGCCGCGAACATCAGGGCGCGGTGGCTGATCGACTTGTCGCCCGGAACCGCGACGGAGCCGGAGAGGGGCGCCGCCGGGGCACGGACGGTCAGCGGGCGCGGGGCGGGGGCATGCACGGTATCCATGGGGCCATCCACTTCCGGATTGTTGGGGGCGAAGTCAATCACCGGCGTGACGAAACCAGCCGAAAAAAAACGACGAAAGGACGACCGCGCGGCGCGGGCCCCGGGGGCGCGTTTTGAATCACGATTGAATCTCGGTGCGAATCGCGGTTTGACAGGCGGCGCTCAAGCTGGCATGGGGCTCCGCCTTGTGCCGCTTCTCGCCGCAGCGTTCGTCCCACACCATTCAGGATCGACAGGTTCAAGATGGCCCAGCCCACCCTCGGCACCAAGCGCGTCTGTGTCTCCTGCAGCGCCCGTTTCTATGATCTGAACAAGAACCCGGCGGTGTGCCCGAAATGCGGCACCGAACAGCCGGTCGAGGTGCCGCGCCTGCGGCGCCTGCCCGATGCCGCGCCCGCCAGCCCGAGCGACCAGGCGCGGAGCGACGAAATCGATACCGCGGTGGACCTGGAAGACGAGGACACCGGCGAGGACGACGTGATGGAAGACACGTCGGACCTGGACGACGATGACGACGAGATCAGTGCCGACATCGACGTCAGCACCGACAGCGACGACAACGACAACTGACCGGCAGCCCCTCCGCCATGGCGGAGGGGCGGTTCGCCGCCGGACCGGCCGCAGCTAGAGCATCATCTGATCGGATAAAGATGCTCGCCAAAACAATGATCTAGAGCCGTATCCGTGAACCAGTGTGAACGGATACGACTCTAGTGTCCTGCCCGAGAAATTCTTATGAGAATTTCTCGGATCAGCAGGCCACTAAAATATTGATTCTAGTGTCCTTTCGATTCCAAAATTCGCTTGCGAATTTCGGAATCAGGACACTAGGCCGGCGGCCGGCTTCGTTCGATCTCGACCCCCACGGCGTCGAGATCGTCGAAGACATCCAGCTTCTCGACCCGCACGCGCACGATCCTGACCCGTTCGTCGGCCATTACGCCGGCGGCGATGCGCTCGGCCAGGGTCTCGACCAGCCGGACATGGCCCTCGGCGACGATCCGGCGGACCATCAGCACGATCCGCTCATAGGATACGGTACGGCTGAGATCGTCGCGGCCGACCGTCAGGCCGGCCTCGTCCGGCACGCCGAACGAGATATTGATCCGGATCGGCTGGGTCACGCCCTGTTCGTGCGGATAGATGCCGATATTGGCGTGCAGCACCATGTCCTTGAGGAACACGCGGCGCAGCGGCGGCCGGTCCGGCCATGCGGGAAAGATGGACATCGCGGTCTGCCTTATTCCTCGGGAGAGTGGCCGGTGGCGGCCGGGGACCATTGCAGGTGCTGCCCGCCATCCAGCGCCAGCATCTGGCCGGTCACCGAGGGCAGGCAGAGCAGCGACAGCGCGGCGCGCGCGACCTCGTCCGGGCTGGTGCCGTGCCCCAGCGGGACCGAGGCGCATTGCCGGGCGAATTGTTCCGCCGTCTGCCGCGCGCTGGGCAGGGCCGGGCCGGGACCGATGGCGTTGACCCGGATGCCGCGCGGCGCCAGCGCCAGCGCCATGCTGCGCGTCAGCGTCCAGAGCGCGGATTTCGACACGGTATAGGTGACGAAATGCGGGGTCAGCGACCAGACGCGCTGATCCAGCATGTTCAGCACCATGCCCTGCCCCCCCTGCGGCAGTTGGCGGGCGAATTCCTGCATCAGCACGAAGGGGGCGCGCAGGTTGGGTTCGAGATGCGCATCCCATCCGGCGCGGGTGGCGTCGTCCCATTCGTCGCGTTCGAAGCTGCTTGCATTGTTCACCAGCACGCCGACGGGGCCGAGCGCCGCGCGCGCCTGCCCCACCAGGGGCTGGACCTGGGATTCGTCGGCCAGGTCGGCGCCCAGCACGCAGGCATTGCCGCCCCGCGCCGCGATCTCGGCCATCAGACCGTGCGCCGGTCCGGCGCTGGCGCGGTAATGGATGGCGATCGAAAAGCCCGCGTCGGCCAGGGCCAGGGCAATGGCGCGGCCCAGCCGCACCGCCCCCCCGGTGATCAGGGCGACGCGGGGAATCGCGGCGGGAACGGGCCAGGGAGTCATGCCGGGCGTCATGCCGGGCGCCGTGCCATCAGGGCCGCGGCCAGCGTGCCGTCATCAAGCACGTCCAGCGCCCCGCCCATGGGCACGCCCTGCCCCACCCGGCTGACCGCCACGGCGGAGCCGGCCAGGCGATCCTGCAGCCAGTGCGCGGTGGTGGCGCCGTCGACCGTGGCGCCGAGGGCGAGGATGACTTCGTGCACGCCGCCCTGCGCGATCCGGGCCAACAGAGGGGCGACATTCAAATCGTCGGGGCCCATGCCCGACAGCGCCGAGAGCGTGCCGCCCAGGACCTGATAGACGCCGCGATGCACGCCGGCGCGTTCCAGCGCCCACAGGTCGCCCACCGTTTCCACCACGCAGACCATGCCGGCGTCGCGCCCCGGATCGGTGCAGATGGTGCAGGGATCGCGCGTGTCGAGATTGCCGCAGGACGAACAGGTCCGCACCGAGCGCGCGGCCTGTTCCATGGCCTGCGCCAGCGGCAGCATGCGGGCCTGCGGCTGGCGCAGCAGGGCCAGCGCCGCCCGGCGGGCCGAGCGGGGACCGAGGCCCGGCAGGCGGGCCAGCAGCGCGATCAGCCGTTCGATATCCGTGCCGCCCATCGGGTGCGCCGCCCTCTTATGGTCCGCCTAATATGGTCCGCTTGATATGGTCCGCCCTGGTCGTCCGCGCGGACTCAGAACGGGAATTTCAGGCCGGCCGGCAGGTTCATGCCGCCCGTGACCTTCTTCATTTCCTCGGACGCGTGCTCGTCCAACTGCTTGCGGGCATCGGCGCAGGCCGCGACGATCAGGTCCTGCAGCATTTCCATTTCCTCGGGGTCCGCCAGCTTGGGGTCGATCTTGACCGCCTTCATGTCGCCCTTGCCGTTCAGCGTGACATGGACCATGCCGGCGCCGGCGCTGCCTTCGATCGTCATGGTTTCCAGCTTGGCCTGCATTTCTTCCATGCGGGCCTGCATCTGGCTCGCCTGTTTCATCAGGCCGGCAAGATTCTTCATCGGTGTCGTCTCCTTACCTGTCGTCGTTCGCGTCCAAATCGTCCTCGTCCACCAGTTCGGCATCGAGGGGTGCGAATTCCAGATCCGGCGCCAGTACGGCGGATGACGCCTCTTCGGGCGGCAGGCCGTAATCGTCAAGCGAATGATCGGTCACGGCCCCCATGACCGCGTCGGGGAAACGGGCGAAGATCGCACGGACCAGGGGATGGGCCTCGGCCGCCGCGCGGTGGAATTCGATGATTTCCGCCCCCTGCTCGGCCAGGGTCGGCTGGCCTTCGGCGGTCGAGGCGTGGACCGTCCAGTCCTGGCCGGTTTCGCGGCGCAGCAGGGTTTCCAGTCGGCGGGTCAGGCCGGGCAGGCCGCCGCGATCGACCCGGATCTCGACCCGGAGCGGCGCGAAGGCGACCAGATGGGTGGAGTGGCGCAGATGGCCGTGCAGCATGGCGTCGCGCCCCGAGACGAAGGCCACGACCTCCCGCCAGGTTGCCAGCGCCGTGGGCTGGGCCTCCGGAGGGGGCTGGATTTCCGGCGGGGATGCCGTTTCGGCGGGCTGCCGTTCGGGCTGGAACGCGGGTTCGGGCAGCGGGTCGGCGAGTCGCACGCCGCCATTGGCCACCATCCGCAGCCCGCCACGGGCCGTGACCTGTGCCGCGGCGCCTGCGTGCGGGCCGGGGGCCGAGTGGCTGCCGGACGCCGGGGCGGGGGTGGGGGCCGGGGCGGGGGCAGAAGCCGGACCGGAAAACGAGCCGGCGGGCGCGCCGGGGCCGGCGCGATCGCCGTCCTCGCCCCCCGTCAGGCGGCGCACCAGTTCGCCCGGCGGCGGCAGGTCGGCGACGTAGCAGAGGCGGATCAGGATCATTTCGGCGGCTTCGCGCCGGTCGGGGGCCATTTCGACCTCGGACAGGCCCTTCAGCAGCATCTGCCAGGTGCGACCTAGCACCGGCACCGACAGAAGGTCGGCCAGGGCGCCGCCGCGCTCGCGCTCGGCCTCGGGCAGGTCGGGGGCGTGGCGCAGAGCCGGCACGGCCTTGAGGCGCGAGACGGTGTGGACCAGTTCCAGCACGTCGCCCAGCATGACGCCGAGATCGGCGCCGCGGGCATGGGCCTCGTCCGTGATGGCGAGCGCCTGATCGGGGCGGCCGGCCAGCACGGCCTCGAGCAGGTCGAAGACGCGGCCGCGATCGGCCAGGCCCAGCATGTCGGCCACGCGTTCGGCGCCGACGACGCCCTTCGCTTCCGCACCCTGGGCGTCATGACCTTGGGCATCATGACCTTGAGTGTCGGCACCTTGGGCGATGGCCTGGTCCAGCAGGGACAGCCCGTCGCGCACCGAGCCGTCGGCGGCGCGGGCGATCAGGGCCAGCGCATCGGGCGTGCACACGACGCCCTCGGCACGGGCGATCCGGTCGAAATGCGCGGCCAGGTCGGATTGCGGCACACGGCGCAGGTCGAATCGCTGGCAGCGCGACAGGACCGTGACCGGGACCTTGCGCAGCTCGGTCGTGGCGAAGACGAAGGTCACCTGGGGCGGCGGTTCCTCGAGCGTCTTGAGCAGCGCGTTGAACGCGTTGCGCGAGAGCATGTGGACTTCGTCGATGATGAAGACCTTCATGCGCCCCTGCATCGGGCGGAAGCGCGTGGCCTCGATGATCTCGCGCACGTCGTCGACGCCGGTGCGCGAGGCCGCATCCATCTCCAGCACGTCGGGGTGACGGTCGGCCAGGATGGCGACGCAGTTGGGGCAGACGCCGCACGGGTCGGCCGTGGGGCCGCCGGTGCCGTCGGGCCCGACGCAGTTCAGCGCGCGGGCGATGATGCGGGCCGTGGTCGTCTTGCCCACCCCGCGCACGCCCGTCAGCATGAAGGCATGCGCGACGCGCCCCAGCGCGAAGGCGTTGCGCAGGATGCGGACGGTGGAATCCTGGCCGATCAGGTCGTCGAGCGTGGTGGGGCGGTATTTGCGGGCCAGCACGCGATAGGGGGCGGCGGCCGGCGGCGGCGCGGGGGATGCGGGCATGTCGCCGAACAGGCCGGGGCCGTCGTCGGGAGGCGCGGGAAGATCCGAATCCTCGGAATTGTCATGATCCGAAGAAACGGTCATTACGGGTTCCGAACTGAGCGTGACACCCGCACCGGGGCGGCGCGACGGGCGATGGCGGCGAAGGCAGGCTTGCCGGGGTGGGAGACCGGACTGATGACCCGGACGAAACTCACTGCGGCTGCTTCCTTCCGGACCTGACCGGGTTGGCAAGGCGTCCGTCCATCGCCGATCTCCCGGCGCCTTCTTAACACGCAACCGGGTGTAGGGCACAAGAGGGAGAGGCGACGAAGAGGCAGGCCATGATGATGACCCCGTACAGGCCCGGCCGGAAGGGTGGAAATTTCTATTCCGGCAGTCCGGTGGACCGGGGGGCGCAGGATCGCGGCGACGCGGCGCGCATCGCGTTCTACCTGATGGGGGGGGAGACGCTGTTCGTGCCGTATTGGCGCGGCCGGCACCTGATCATCCAGGACGGCGCCGAATCGGCGCGGATCGAGCTGCCGACGCGGCGCGCCACGATGATGACGCCGGAATTCCTGGAACAGGCGAACTGGGTCTTTCTGGGCTATCTGGACGAGCGGCCGCTGTTCATGCTGGACCTGAGCCTGCTGGACCATCCGGAGCTGATGTTTCCCAGGGCGCGCGGCACGTTCCGCGAATTGCGGCCGATCGCCGGCCTGCTGCCCGCCGACGAGGCCGCCATCCTGGCCCAGGCGCGGGGCATGGCGCATTGGCGCGCCCACAGCCAGTTCTGCGGCAATTGCGGCGCGCCGAACCAGGCGGACCAGGCCGGGCACCGCCTGGTCTGCACCGCCGACCCGACGCACCTGCATTTTCCGCGCACCGACCCGGTGGTGATCATGCTGGTGCATTGGCAGGACCGGGTGCTGCTGGCGCGGGGCACGCGATTCGGCCCTGAAAGCCGCACCCTGTCGGCGCTGGCCGGATTCGTCGAGCCGGGGGAAACCCCCGAGGAGGCGGTGGCGCGCGAGGTGCTGGAGGAAACCGGGGTGCTGGTCGGCAGCATCCGCTACCATTCCGCGCAGCCCTGGCCCTATCCCGGCGCGCTGATGCTGGCCTTTACCGCGATCGCGCAGGGCGACGCGCTGCGGCTGGACCGCGAGGAGATCGCCGAGGCGCGGTGGCTGGGGCGCGACGAGGTGCGCAATCACGCGGCGCTGGGCTTTACCCTGCCCTCGCCCACCACCATCGCCCGGCGGATGATCGACGACTGGCTGGGCGACGGGCCCGGGTGAGAGGGGACCGGACGCGCCGGCCCCCACCATCATTCACCGGCCGTCATTCACCGACTGCGGCGCCGCCGGGATGGCGGCGGTCGAACCCGCCGTAATAGCGGCCGTCGCCCGGCTTGCCGGTGCCCAGGCGCGGCGCGCCGACCAGGATGCCTTCGGCCACGCCCCACGGGGCATGGGGAGCGATGTCATAGCCTTCGCGCTTCAGGGTCGCGGCCACCGCGTCGGACAGGGCGCCCTGTTCGACCTCGACATGGGTGGGCTGCCATTGCTCATGGATGCGCGGCAGGTCGATCGCCTGCTGGATGTCCAGCCCGTAATCGACCACACCCAGGATCGCCGACAGCACGATGGTGGGAATGCGCGAGCCGCCGGGGCTGCCGATGACCATGACCGGCCGGCCGTCGCGCGACAGGATGGTGGGCGACATGGACGAAAGCGGCGTCTTGCCGGGGGCGACGGCGTTGGCCTGGCTGCCAACGATGCCGAACATGTTGGGCACGCCCGGACGGGACGAGAAATCGTCCATCTCGTCATTCAGGAACATGCCGGTGCCGCCGCCGATGACCTTGGCGCCGAACCAGCCATTCAGCGTGTAGGTGACCGAGATCGCCATGCCCTTGCGGTCGATGACCGAGAACTGGGTGGTTTCGGTCTTCTCGGGCTGGGCCTCGCCGGGGCGCAGGGCGGCGGAGGACAAGGCGTGGTCGGTCGGGATGCCGGCGCGGACCTGCGCCGCATAGGCCGGGTCGATCAGGTGCTGGACCGGATTATGGACGAAGGCCGGATCGCCCAGGTCCTGCCGGTCGGCATAGGCGTGGCGCATGGCCTCGACCTCGCGCTGGATGGCGGGGGCGGTGTGCAGGCCCAGCCGGCCCATGTCATAGCCCGACAGGATGTTCAGGATCTCGCACAGCGCGACGCCGCCGCCGCTGGGCGGGGGCGCGGTGTCGATATGGTAGCCGCGATAGGTGCAGGTCAGCGGCGCCAGGATTCGCGGCGCGTAACTGCGGAAATCGGCGAGCTGGAGGATGCCCCCGCCCGCCTGGCTGGCCCGGACGATGTCGGCCGCGATGGGACCGCGATAGAAGGCGTCGGCGCCGTCGCGGGCGATCAGCGACAATGTCCTGGCAAGGTCGGCCTGCACCAGGCGGTCGCCGGCCTGCAACCGCGAGCCGTCGGGCCGCAGGAAGATCCTGCGCGCCTGGGGATCGCGCGCGAAATCGGCGGTCGAGGTGTCGAGCAACTGCACGTCGCCTTCGCCCAGGACGAACCCGTCGCGCGCCAGCGCGATGGCCGGGGCCATGACCTGCCGGCGGGTCAGGTGGCCCCAGCGATGCAGCACCAGGTCCATTCCGGCGACGGTGCCCGGCACGCCCACGGCCTTCCACCCCAGGATAGACAGATTGGGAATGACCGCGCCCTTGGCGTCCTGGAACATGGTGGCGGTGGCGGCCAGCGGCGCGTGTTCGCGGAAATCGATGAAGACGGCGTGGCCGTCGGGCGTGCGCAGGGTCATGAACCCGCCGCCGCCGATATTGCCCGCCGCCGGATAGACGACGGCCAGCGCATAGGCCACCGCGACGGCCGCGTCGGCGGCGTTGCCGCCCTGGGCCAGGATGCGGGCACCGACCTCGGACGCCAGATGCTGCGCCGACACCACCATCCCGTGCGCGCCGACCGCCGGAGCCAGCGGCGCCAGGGTCGACCCCGCCACGGAGCCAGCCGGACCGAAGGTCAGCGCATCATTCTGCAGGACCGGCGCCGCCCGGGCGGAAAGCCCCCCGCCCGCAAGCATGGAGCCCGCCAGCAAGGTCGCGGCAATGCGGCGTCGCAGCATGGAAATGCGCATCATCTATCCTTCGATCGTGGGGAAGAGGAAAAAGCGCCGGTCAGGCCGGCGGGTCGTAGGGCGGATGGTCCAGCCCGGCGGGAGACAGGGTGAAGATTTCACACCCGTCCTGGGTCACGCCCAGCATATGTTCGAACTGCGCCGAGAGGGAACGGTCGCGCGTGACCGCCGTCCAGCCGTCATCCAGAACCTTCACGTCCGGGCGGCCGGCGTTGAGCATGGGTTCGATGGTGAAGAACATGCCGGGCTGCAGCACCAGCCCCTGGCCCGGACGGCCGTAATGCAGCACGTTCGGCGCGGCATGGAAGCTGCGGCCGATGCCGTGGCCGCAGAAATCGCGCACCACAGAGAAACGCTGCGATTCGGCATAGACCTGGATCGCATGGCCGATATCGCCCAGGGTCCTGCCCGGCCGCACCTCGGCGATGCCGAGCATCAGGGCCTTGTAGGTCGCGTCGATCAGCTTCTCGGCCCGGCGCGGGATGGCGCCCACGGTGAACATGCGGCTGGTATCGCCGTACCAGCCGTCGAGGATCACGGTCACGTCGATATTCAGGATGTCGCCGTCCTGCAGGATTCGTTCGCCCGGAATGCCGTGGCAGACCACATGGTTGAGCGAGATGCAACTGGATTTGGGATAGCCGCGATAGCCCAGGGTGGCCGGCACGCCGCCATGATCCATCATGAAATCATGAATCAACTGGTCCAGCGCACCGGTCGAGATGCCGGCGCGGACATGGGGGACGATCATGTCCAGGGTGCGCGCCGCCAACTGGCCCGCCGCGCGCATGCCGGCGAAATCCTCCGGCGTGTGCAGAATGACCCGCCGTGCGTCCGTATCCCCGTCCATGTCGTTGTCCCTTCGTACCCATCAATGCAGCCGCGGAACGGCGCCCTTAATGGGGGATAAATGCGCGGGACATTCTGCCAAGGCAAGGGCGCGCGTCCCGCCCGACCCATTCGGCGGGGGTCAGCCGTGATTATGCCCGTGCCGGCGATGCGCCGCATGACCCGCGACGATCATGTGGACGACATGGGGCGAGACGTGAGAGACGGCATGGCCGCGCCCGTGATGGGCCACCCCGCGGCGATGCGGCGCGGCGGGCAGTTCGGCGACCTGCTCGGGCCCCGCATAGCCGCCGCGCGACGCGGCCGCCAGCATCATGGTGGCGCGGCCGCGCCGCGCGCGCGCCAGCACCAGCGGACGACGGACATCGGCCACGCCCTCCTCCCGGAACCCGTCATCGAGGATGCTGGCCATGATCGCGCTGCGCTGCGGGTTGGAGCGCGCGCCCAGCACCACGCCGATCAGCCGCACATTGTCGCGGATCGCCGAGGTGACCAGGTTGCGTCCGGCAATGGCGGTATAGCCGGTCTTGAGCCCGTCCGCGCCGGGATAGATGCGCAGCATCGGGTCGTGGTTGGGGACCTGGCGGCCATGGAAATAGAAGGCCGGCACCGAGAAATAATGATAATATTCCGGAAATTCGGTGATGATCTGCCGCGTCAGCAGCGCCAGGTCGCGCGCCGAGGTCATCTGGTCGGGGTCGGGCAGGCCGGAGGCGTTGCGGAATATGGTGCGGGTCATGCCCAGGGCCCGGGCCTGGCCGGTCATGAGGTCGGCGAACCGGTCCTCGCTCCCGCCGCCGAGCAGTTCGCCCAGCGCGCAGGCCGCGTCGTTGGCGGATTTGGTCACCAGGCCCAGGATCGCCTGCTCGACCGTCAGATAGGTGCCCGGCACCAGCCCGAGCTTGGATGGTTCCATCGACGCCGCGTGGGCCGAGACCGGCACCGTCTGGTCCAGGGTGATCTGGCCGGTCCGCAGCCCCTTGAATGCCAGGTACAGCGTCATCAGCTTGGTCAGGCTGGCGGGATAGCGCTGCAGATCGGGACTGGACTGGGACAGGACCGCGCCGGTGCGGGCGTCCATGACGATCGAGCTGATCTGCCCTACATATTGGGCATGGGCGCGGGGCGCGAAGCCGGCCATGACGGCGATATAGCCGGCGGACAGGCCGAGGGAGACGCGTAGCGCGCGGCCGCGGCGCAGGCGCGCGAACCATCCCCGCTTGTGGTACAGCACTGAACTATCGGCCACCACCCGTTCCCCCGTGTGCAACCCCGTATTGTCGGCTGACTTTATGGCCATTTTCTGGAACCCGTCCAGAGCAAAGAGCGATAACAGAAAGAAAACACTGCTTTTTCATGAAGATTTTCGCGCTTTGGCTCCGGGAGCGTTTGCCGGGGTGGTCCGGCGGCATCCCTTTTCTTCGTCCCCTCTCCGTCCCCGGCGGCCCGCGATGGAACATTCAGGGCGCGAACGCGTCACGCGATTTGATCGTCAGGGGGTGGCGGGATGTGCTTAATTTCCGATTACGCGCCCCCTTTCAACGTGCCACGCCTATCCAATATGGTACTCCCATGGCAGCAGCATCCTTCCCGATCATCCCGGCCCTGACCATCCTGGCCCCCACCGTCCTGGCCCATGGCGGCAACGGCCCGACCCGGCGCGGCGGCGGGACGGACGGGCAATCCGACAATCCCGATTCGCCGACCATCGGCGTCGTCGTCCGCACCCGGCCCGAGACGCGCAAGCCGGCGATGTACAAGGTCCTGATGCTGAACGACGACTACACGCCCATGGAGTTCGTCGTGCATGTGCTGGAGCGGTTCTTCCAGAAATCGCGCGAGGAGGCGACGGACATCATGCTGCATGTCCACAAGCGCGGGGTGGGCGTATGCGGCGTGTTTACCTATGAAGTCGCGGAAACCAAGGTGACGCAGGTGATGGACCTGGCACGCCAGAACCAGCATCCGCTGCAATGCACGATCGAGAAGGACTGACATCCCGGCCCGGAAGCGCCGGATGCAGCCTGCCGGCCACGTGAATCCGTTCGTGAATCACAAAGGCGGGCGGCGGCCCGGGAGGCGCGCCGAAGACGGGTCGTGAAGACGGGCCGTGCGGATGGCGGCCCGAATGCGCAACGCGCGGGAAGGCGGCCCTGTTTCCCGCGGGGAATTAATTTTCTTTCCGCTGGCATTCCGGCGGAAACATACCAAATATAGTCCTGATCTGCCGATTGCCGTCTCCGGGCCCGGCCCCGGTTCAGGAAAAGGAGCGTCCTGGCATGTTGTCACGCAATCTCGAACAGACGCTTCATCGTGCGCTGACCCTGGCCGGGGAGCGCCGCCACGAATATGCGACGCTGGAGCACCTGCTGCTGGCGCTGGTCGACGACAGCGACGCGGTGACCGTATTTCGGGCCTGCGGTGTCGATCTGGACAAGCTGCGTTCGGATCTGACCGAATTTCTGGACAAGGATCTGGCCGGCCTGGCGTCGGACCGGACCGTCGACCCCAAGCCGACCGCCGCGTTCCAGCGCGTGATCCAGCGCGCGGCGATCCATGTGCAATCCACCGGGCGGGACGAGGTCACGGGGTCCAACGTGCTGGTCGCCCTGTTTGCCGAACGGGAGAGCCATGCCGTCTATTTCCTGCAATTGCAGGACATGACGCGGCTGGATGCGGTCAATTTCATCTCGCACGGCATCGCCAAGGCGCCGGACCGGTCGACGCGCCGCCCCGTGGCGGGCAGCGCGCAGGACAATCCCGACGCCGAGCGCGAGGAACGCGGCAAGGCCGCGCAGAAGAACCAGGACGCGCTGAGCGCCTATTGCACCAACCTGAACCGCAAGGCCGAGGACGGGAAGGTCGATCCGCTGATCGGACGCGATTCCGAGATCGAGCGCACGATCCAGATCCTCTGCCGTCGCACCAAGAACAATCCGCTTTATGTGGGCGATCCCGGCGTGGGCAAGACCGCCATTGCCGAGGGGCTGGCCAAGCGGATCGTCGAAGGCGACGTGCCCGAGGTGCTGCTGAAATCCACGATCTATTCGCTGGACATGGGCGCGCTGCTGGCCGGCACGCGCTATCGCGGCGATTTCGAGGAACGGCTGAAGGCTGTGGTGACCGAGCTGGACAATAATCCGGGCAGCATCCTGTTCATCGACGAGATCCATACGGTGATCGGCGCGGGCGCGACCTCGGGCGGGGCGATGGACGCGTCGAACCTGCTGAAGCCGGCGCTGGCGGCGGGCACGCTGCGCTGCATCGGCTCCACGACGTACAAGGAATATCGCCAGCATTTCGAGAAGGACCGCGCGCTGGTGCGGCGGTTCCAGAAAATCGACGTGGCCGAGCCGTCGCTGGAGGATGCGGTCAAGATCCTGCGCGGACTGAAGGGCAATTACGAGCGGCACCACAGGGTGCGCTATACCGAGGAGGCCATTCGCGGCGCGGTCGAACTGGCGGCGAAATACATCCATGACCGCAAGCTGCCGGACAAGGCGATCGACGTGATCGACGAGGTCGGCGCGTCGCGGATGCTGGTACCGGAAAACCGGCGGCGCAAGACGGTGACGCTGAAGGATGTCGAGGATATCGTCGCCAAGATCGCGCGGATTCCGCCCAAGAGCGTGTCCTCGGACGACAAGGAGACGCTGCGCACGCTGGAGCGCGACCTGAAGGGCATGGTCTATGGCCAGGATCGGGCGATCGAGGCGCTGACGGCGGCGATCAAGCTGTCGCGGGCGGGGCTGCGCGATCCGGAAAAGCCGATCGGCAATTACCTGTTCTCGGGCCCCACCGGCGTCGGCAAGACCGAAGTCGCCAAGCAACTGGCCAAGACCCTGGGCATCGAACTGATCCGCTTCGACATGTCGGAATATATGGAGCGGCATTCGATCTCGCGGCTGATCGGCGCGCCGCCGGGCTATGTCGGGTTCGACCAGGGCGGGCTGCTGACCGACGCGATCGACCAGCATCCGCACGCCGTGCTGCTGCTGGATGAGATCGAGAAGGCGCACCAGGACCTGTACAACGTGCTGCTGCAGGTCATGGACCATGGCCGCCTGACCGACCATAACGGCAAGACCGTGGATTTCCGCAATGTCGTGCTGATCATGACGACCAACGCGGGTGCCGCGGACCTGAGCAAGGAGGCCATCGGTTTCGGCCGCGAGACGCGGTCGGGCGAGGACGAGGAGGCGATCAAGCGCATCTTCACCCCGGAATTCCGCAACCGGCTGGATGCGATCATTCCGTTCGCCAACCTGTCGCCCGAGATCGTCGGCCGGGTGGTCGAGAAATTCGTCTTCCAGTTGGAGGCGCAACTGGCCGACCGCAACGTCACGATCGAGATCTCGTCGGCGGCGAAGGAATGGCTGGCCGAGCGCGGCTATGACCGGCTGTATGGCGCCCGCCCGCTGGGCCGGGTGATCCAGGAGCACATCAAGAAGCCGCTGGCCGAGGAATTGCTGTTCGGCCGGCTGGTGAAAGGTGGCGCGGTGAAGATCACGCTGAAGGACGGGGCGCTGGATTTCGAATATATCGAATCCAGTGCCGACACCCCGGCGGAAGGCGACGAAGGCAGCGAGCGGGAATCCGAAACCGCGAACTGAAGCCCGCTGGGCCGACTGCCACTGGACCGACTGCCACTGGGCCGACTGCCACTGGGCCTGCTGCCACTGGGCCTGCTGCCAGGCGGGGAATGAAAGCCCCGCCTGGCGGATGCCGATCCGGCGATCGCTTGGACGCGGTTACTGGTAGCGGTTGCCGTTGACCGTGACGTAGCCCGGCATGGCCCAGTTGCGGCCGGTTCCGTGATGGGTCCAGTCGATCCCCTGGCTGCGCGGATTATCGTAATAATAGCGCCCGACGACATCGGCCATGTCGCCCCTGGCGACCCAGGGCCAGGCGGGCGCGTTCATGCGGTCGAGGTCCGAGACGATGCGGATGGATACACCGGAACCGACATCCAGGTAGAAATAACCGTGCCAGCCGCTGCGGGTATGACGGGCGCGCGAGACCGCGACGACGCGGCCGCAGACATGGACCGGCTGGTCGCCGCGCTGCGCGCCGTCTTCGAATTGCTGCTGCACGGCCAGGAAATGCCCGTTGTCGCAGGACGGGCCGATCGCCTGCTGCGCGCGGGCGGCTCCGCCGACGCCGAAGGCCAGGATAGCGCCCAGGGCCAGCGCATGGGCGATGGCGCGCCGAATCGTCATGTTTTCTCTCTCCCCTGCCCCGCGCGTCATGCGGCGTGGCCTTTCTTCGGTGCCTCGGCTACCAGTTCCTTGCGGACGACCGCCATGTCGTCGATCAGGTCCTGCGAGGGCTCGGGGATCGTCATGTTCAGCGCCTCCAGCGCCTGGATGATCGTTTCCATGACCAGCAGCCGGGCCATCCATTTCCGGTCGGCGGGCACCACCACCCAAGGCGCATGGGGACTGGCCGTGTTGCGGATCGCGTCGTGATACGCCGCCTGATAGGCGTTCCAATGGGTGCGTTCGCGCGCGTCGGACGCCGAGAACTTCCAATGCTTCTGGTCCTCGTCGATACGCTGGAGGAAACGCCTGCGCTGTTCCTCCTTCGACAGGTTCAGGAAGAATTTCAGCACCACCGTGCCCTGGCGCGACAGATAATGCTCGAAATGCCGGATGTCCTGGTACCGTTCCTGCCAGATCGCGTCGGTGCGCAGGCTGGCGGGGATTTTCTGCCGGACCAGCAATTCGGGATGCACGCGGGTGACCAGCACCTCTTCGTAATGGCTGCGATTGAAGATGCCGATCCGCCCGCAGGACGGCGCCGCCATATGGACGCGCCACAGATAATCATGCGCCAGTTCGACCGGTCCCGGCTGCTTGAACGAGGTGACGGAGACGCCCTGGGGGTTCACCCCGGACATCACATGCTTGATCATCCCGTCCTTGCCGCCGGCATCCATGGCCTGGAACACCAGCAGGAGCGACCAGGTGCCGTTGGCATAGAGCAGGGTCTGCAATTCCGACAGGCGCTTGACGCCCCGGCGGAGCAGGTGCTTGCCGTCCGATTTGCCGATGCCTTCGAGATCGGCGATGCGGGTCGGGTGTGACGCCGGATCGAACCGCGCGCCGTCCTCGACCCGGCACTGTTTCAGCAGCGCGTCCAGGCTGACCGGGTGCGCCATGGCCGCCTAGTCCCCCAGTCCCCGGAACACGGCAAGCCCGGCCGAGGCCTGGCAGGTGGGCATCATCTCGATCCGGTTGATGTTCACATGGGCCGGCAGGCCGGCGACCCAGGCGACGGTTTCGGCGATGTCCTCGGGCTGGATCGGGTGCGTGTCCTGATAGACCGCGGCGGCCTTGGCGTCGTCGCCCAGGCGCACGTTGCTGAATTCGCTGCCGCCGCACAGGCCGGGTTCCAGATTGGTCGCGCGCACCCGCGTGCCCAGCAGGTCGCAGCGCAGGTTGCGCATGAATTGCGATACGAACGCCTTGGAGGCGCCGTAAACGTTCGCGCCGAGATAGGGATAGATGCCGGCGGTGCTGCCGATCGAGATGACGTGGCCGTGGTTGCGCGCGACCATGCCGGGCAGCAGCGCGCGGGTGATCTCGACCAGGCCAGTCACGTTGGTGGCGATCATCTGCTGCCAGTCGGCGGTCGCGGCATCCTGCGCCTTGTCCAGCCCGAGGGCCAAACCCGCGTTGTTGACGAGGATATCGACCTGCCGCCAGTCCGCCGGCAGGCTGCCGGGCAGCGCGCGCAGGGATTCGACGTCGTTCATGTCCAGCACGAAGGGCAGCAGGGCCGGCCCGAGGGTTTCGGCCAGCGCGTCCAGCCGTTCCTTGCGCCGTCCGGTCGCGATGACGCGGTAGCCGTCACGCACCAGGCGTTCGGCGATCGCCTTGCCGAAGCCCGCCGTCGCACCCGTCACCAAAACCGTCTTCGTCATCGCGATGATCTCCTTGTCCTGTCGCATGTCCCGTCGCGCCCATAAGGCTTCGCACGCATTAAGCGCCATTCCAGGCGAGGCGGCAAATCGGCACGTGACGGTTGCAATGGGCGATGGTTCTGTCTTTACTAAGAACAAATGTTCCCATTCCCGCCGAGATCGGCCGCCGAGACAGCCGCGTCATGCACAGCCGTCCCGTCCGAGGCCAGTCCATCGCTGGCCGGATCGCTGCTGGTGGCGAGCCCGGCCCTGGCCGAGGGTCCGTTCGCCCGCAGCGTGATCTTTCTGTGCGCGCATTCGCCGGGGCGCGGCGCGATGGGGCTGGTGGTCAATCGTCGCCTGTCGCAGCCGGGCCTGGATGACGTGCTGGCGCAATTGGGTATCGACCCGGTGCCGCCGCGCCGGCGGATCGATCTGTGTGCCGGGGGGCCGGTGGATGAGGCGCGCGGCTTCGTCCTGCATTCCTCGGACTGGACGGGCGCGGGTAGCCTGCCGGTCGATGACGGGACGACCTTGACCGCCAGCCAGGATGTGCTGAAGGACATCGCCGACGGCGCCGGACCGCGCCGGGCGCTGCTGGCCCTGGGCCATGCGAGCTGGCAGGACGATCAGTTGGAAGACGAGATCATCCACCGCAATGCCTGGTTGCCCGCACCGGCCAGCGACGCCATCCTGTTCGGCGGCGGCCACAGCCTGAAATGGCGCCAGGCGCTGGCTGCGATCAATCTGGATCCGATGCAGCTAACCGCCGCCACCGGCCACGCCTGAGAGACTGTGCGGAAACGCGGGCTGGCGGCGATCCGACGCGCGTTTCCTGCGCTTCGGTGCTCACGGCCCACAAGGCCGCTCCGCTCCGATGCTCGCAAACCCACGCCGGGCGCTCCACTGCGTTCCGCTCTCGCTCGCCAGCCCGCGTTTCCGCACAGTCTCTGAGAGGAAAAGCCGGGTAAAACCCTGGCGGCACGTTCTGCGCGGTTTTGCTGCGCTCCAGTGCCCACGGCCCACAAGGCTGCTGCGCTCCGGTGCTCGCAAACCCACGCCGGGCGCTCCACTGCGTTCCGCTCTCGCTCGCCAGCCCGCGTTTCCGCACAGTCTCTGAGAGGAAAAGCCGGGTAAAATCCAAGCGGCACGTTCTGGGCGGCTTTGCCGCACCGGGTGCTTCAGGCGCCGTTCCCGGCCTCCCAGCGGAAGGAGGGGACCGTTGCGACCGGGGAGAGGCCGGCGGCTGCGGCCTCGGCCCTGGCGAGGGCCAGGTCGTTGCCGATCATTTCCTGGTGGATACCGCCCAGGACCCAGCAGCCATCGATGCCGGCCTGGCGCGCGCCGCGCATGTCGGTGGCCAGCGCGTCGCCGACCGCCAGCATCCGCGCGCGCGGCATGTCCAGCATGTCCATCACCGGCCCATAGACCTCGGGGTAAGGCTTGCCGATCCAGCGGACCGGGCAGTCCTGCTGCGCGTACAGGCTGGCCAGCAGGCCGGCGCAGATCAAGCGCTGCCCGCCGCGCATGACCTCCATGTCCGGATTGGCGCAGATCATCTTCAGCTTGCGCGCGGCGCAACGGGCCAGCAGGGGCAGATAGGGTTCATGCGCGCCCTCGCCCCGATCCTGGTCGGGACCGGTATTCAGGATGAAATCGGCGTCCTCGGGATCGTCGACCTGGACCAGGTCCAGCCCTTCGAACAGGTTATGATCCTTGGGCGCGCCCAGATGCAGCATGCGGCGGCCCAGCCCGGCGAACCAGGGATCGGTCCAGGCGGCCATCAGGCTTCTGGTATATTCGCCGCTGGTCATGATGCCGTGATACAGGTCCGGGGTCACGCCCATCCGGGCCAACTGGTCGCGGACCACGTCGACCCGGCGCGGGGCGTTGGAGAGCAGCACGACCCGTCCGCCCTGGTCGCGCAGGCGCGCCAGGCAGTCCCTGGCGCCGGGATAGGGGCGAATGCCGTCATGAACGACGCCCCAGAGATCGACGATGAACCCGTCATAACGCGTCGCCAGTGGGGCGAAACTCTCCAGACCCAGCATCATGCCATACCTTTCGCGTCGGCAAGGGTTTCGAATCCTTCGGCATGCAGCGCGCGCAGCAATTCGCGCTTCAGCCGGGGTACGATGCCGGGGCCGTCATAGGCGAAGGCGCTGTAGAGCTGCACCAAATCGGCCCCCGCACGGACGCGGTCGAGAATGTCGGCGCCCGTTTCGATGCCGCCGCACGCGACCAGCGCCAGGCGCCCCGCCGCGATCTGGGCGACCTGCCGGAAAATTTCATCGGCCAGCGGACGCAGCGGCCGGCCCGACAGGCCGCCGGCCTCGCCGGCATGGGCGCTGGCGAGCCCGCCGGGGCGCGAGATGGTGGTGTTGCTGACGATCAGCCCCTGGACGCCGCCCGCGATCGCCGTTTCCACGATCGGACCGATATCGTCGCGGGCGAGGTCCGGGGACAGCTTGACCAGCAGCGGCGGGCGGTCGGGATGCGTCGCGCCGATCGCCTGGAGCAGGCCGGCCAGGCGCGACGTCTGCTGCAGGTCGCGCAGGCCGGGCGTGTTGGGCGAGGACAGGTTGAGCACGATGTAGTCGGCATAATGCTTCACCCGGCCGACCAGGCGGGGATAGTCTTGCTCGGGGTCCGCGCCGGTCTTGTTGATGCCCAGATTGGCGCCGACCGGCACCCGGATGACGGGCCGGCCCGAGGACGAGACGCGCTGCAGGCGCGCGAGGCGCACCGCGAAACGGTCGATGCCCTGGTTGTTGAAGCCCATCCGGTTGATGATCGCCCGGTCTTCGGCCAGGCGGAACAGGCGCGGGCGGGGATTGCCCGGCTGCGGCCGGGGCGTCACGGTGCCGGCCTCGACGAAGCCGAAACCGATCCGGGCCAGCGGGCGCAGCACCTGCGCGTTCTTGTCGAACCCGGCGGCGATGCCGATCGGATTGGGAAAGCGCAGCCCCATGGTCCGCACGGAGAGGGCAGGGTCGTCCCGGCCCCAGACGCCGCCGCCGAAGCCCAGCATCAGCGCGTTCAGGGCGAGAGCGTGCGCGTCCTCGGGGTCCAGGCGACGCACCAGCGGCATGAGCATGTTCGACACGAGATCCATCATGATCGGATTTTCTGCCGTACATCCCCCGGAGAGAAAACCCCTTGGCAAAAACCCCGGGGAAAAACCAGGGAAAAAGAACCGGACGGAAATCAGGCCGGCAGGCTGGAGAGCGGGGCCGGCGGGTCGGTGGGGCAACGGATCAGCAGATAGGGCGGCACGCGCAGATCGTGCCCGCCATTGAAGCCGGCCAGACGGTTCCACTGGCCCAGCGTGCAATAGACATGGCCGTCATGAACGCAGATCCCGTCCGGAGAGAGCACGCGCGGATCGCGCAGGATCGTGTCGAAACTGCCGTCGAGATTGCGGCGGAAAATGGCGTCATGTTCGAAATTGGTGGTGTAGATACGCCCTTGGGGATCGGTCGCCAGCCCATCGGCCACGCCCTTTTCCCCCAGGTCGGTCACGGCGGCGGCGAGTTCGGCGTCGCCGCGCGCGAAATCGGACAGCAGCGCCGTGGGCAGGCTGTAAAGCCGCCGGCTGGTCAGCGGACAATAATATAAGGTCGCGCTGTCGGGACTGAGGGTGATGCCGTCGACCCCGCCCGAGACGAAGGTCTGGTGGCTGGGGTCGAAGACCAGGGGACGGCCTTCGACCACGGCCATGAAACGGGGTTCGGTCTGTGTCGATGGGTGGTGGGCCAGGACGCGGCGCTGGCGGCCGGTGGCGATATCGACCACCACCAGCGCCGGATGCGTGCCGAAGGACGAGTCGGTGACATAGGCCGTGCCCTGTGCGCCATGGGTCAGGTCGACGCGCAGGTCGTTCATATGGCTGTCGGGCAGCAGGGTCGGCGGCGTCAGGACGATGCTGGCGACGACGCGGTTGGTGGCGGGATCGATCCCCACGATCTTCGCGGCGCCGGGGCGCAGGGGCTGGCCGGCCAGCTTGCCGTCATCGATCATCCACAGGCGGCCGCGCGTGTCGGTCGTCATGCCATGGACCGAGACCAGCCGGTCGGCCGGCGCGCGGTCGGACGGCAGGCTGAGCGCGGCACTGGGATAGGGCACCAGCCCGCCATCCCTCAGTTCGGCCAGGGTCGCGCCCTTGTGGTCGACTGCGTGGCGGGGAAAGCCGACGAACATCCGGCCATCGGGGGTGATCGCGATGCCGGACGGGCCGGGATCGGCGAACCGGGCCACGATGTCGAACGTGCCGGCGGAATTGAATCCGTGATCGGTATTGGTGGCCAGGCCGGCCGGCGGCGCAGCGCGGGCGGCACGCCCGGCCGCCGCCAGGGCCAGGGGAATGGCACCTCCTAAAATGGATCGGCGTTTCACGCTGCCTCCCCCGTTCCTGTCGCCGCGCGCCCGTCAGGCCGGGCGGCGGATGCGCCTTCCGGCCCGGACCATGATGATGACGGTCAAAACGATGACCGCCAGGGCCACGATCGCGGGCACGATATAGCCGCCCACCCGTGCCAGCAACGGCCTGGGGCCGCCCGCGCGAAGGGTGGCCACGTCGGAGGCCGTGATGTGGACCGCCTGGTTGCCGAACTGCGACAGCACGTAATTGCCGACGTCGGCGACGTCCTGGTCGGACAGTTCGTCGACATAGGACCCGTGCGCGAAGCCCGGCATGAAGACATGCTGGCCGCCCACCGTACGGTCGACGCCCTGGAGGATGGCGGCGACCAGATTGTCGGGGGTCGCGGCGCCCGTTGCGGAATTATGGAACAATTGCGGATAGTACCCGTCCTGGCTGCCCGTGCCGGTGGGGCGGTGACAGGCCGCGCAATCGCCGGTGAAGATCCGCGCGCCGTTGCTCAGCGACGCCGGGGCGACGCCGCGCTGGAGGGCCTCGCCGTTCGAGATCGCGCCATAGGCGTCGCGCGGCCGGGTTTGTGCGGCGTTCCGGAGGGCGGGCACCTGGCGGACATAGGCGACGATCGCCCGCAAATCGTCGTCGCTGAGATATTGGAAACTATGTTCGATCGCCTCGGCCATCGGGCCGGCGGCCTGGGCCTTGCCGGGGACGTCGCCGGTCTTGAGGTAGCGGAACAGGTCGTCGCTGCTCCAGTCGCCGATGCCGCTGACGGGATCGGGGGTGATATTCGGCGCGATCCATGTGCCGAGCGTGGCGCCGCCGAACTGCTTGCCGCCGATTTCCGCCATCATGACGTTGCGCGGCGTGTGGCAGGTGTCGCAATGGCCCAGCGCGATGGCCAGGTAGGCGCCCCGATTGACCTGGGCGGATCTGGCCGGATCGGGCGTGAAGCGCGTGCCGTCCAGGAAGAGCGCGTTCCAGACCATCATGGAGGCGCGGATATTGAACGGGAACGGCAGCCTGGTTGCCGGCGGCGCGGTGTCCACCGGTCGCACCGCCTGCGTGAAATAGGCGTAGAGCGCATGGATGTCCGCGTCCGTCAGCCGGGCATAGGACGTATAGGGCATCGCGGGGTAGAGATGCGCCCCGTCGCCGCGAATTCCGTCGCGCACCGCGGCCGCGAACTGGGATTCGGAATAATTGCCGATGCCCGCGACCTTGGACGGCGTGATGTTCGAGGAATAGATGCTGCCCAGCGGCGAGGCGATGCCATAGCCGCCGGCGAACGGCTTGCCGCCATGCGGCGCGGTATGACAGGCGGCGCAATCGGCCGCGACGGCCAGATAGCGCCCACGCGCGACCAGCGCGGCGTCGGCTGCGCCGTCCTGGGCGGCGGCGGGGCCGGTCCAGAGGGCGACGGCGGCGGCACCGGCGACGGCAGCGCCGACGGCGATTCGGGCAATCCTGCGGATCATGCCCGCCCCCCCTGGAAATCGGCCTGGATGGAATCGGCGGCCTTCAGCCCCAGCGCCGCCATGCTGAGCGTGGTGTTGACCACGCTGGCCGAGGCCATGGCGCCGCCGCCGGGCAGCCACAGATTCGGATGGTCGTGGGCGCGGCAATCGCCATCCACCACGGAATCCTTGGGGTCGTTGCCCATGATCACGCCGCCCATGATGTGATTGTTGGCGTTGAACGATGTGGTGATGCGCAATTCGGTGCCGCCCAGCAGGCCGGCCACCTGGCGGATCTGCTCCGCCGCCGCGACGGCGCCTTTGCGGACATACTCGCCGACATCGTAATGGATGTCGGGACAGGGCAGGCCCAGCGGGTCGCGCCGCGTCTTGCTGAGCGTCAGCCGGTTGCCGGGATCGGGCAGCGGCTCCAGGCTGACCGACAGGTCCACGCCGCAGGCCGCGCGGCGGCGGATTTCGTCATCCAGCGCCTGCCCGACCAGGCCCAGCGCCAGCGCCTGTTCGGTCGCGGGCCCGACGCGGCTGATATTGTTCAGGATCATCTTGTTGGCGGAATAGGTGCTGCGGAAGCCGCCGTCGCGCGGGCCGACGATGCAACTGCTCTGCGCCGGGCCCCGGCCGAACCAGAGCGGTTCGCTGGCCAGGAAGGTCGCATGCACGCCCGAATGGTCCATCATGTTGCGCCCGACCTGGTCGGACGAATTGGCGATGCCCGCCGGATTGCGTTCGTTCGCCGCCAGCAGCAGCAGGCGCGGCGTTTCGATCCCGTTGCAGGCCAGCACGAAGGTACGGCCGATGGCCTTGTGCGAGCGGCGCTGCGCGTCATACCAGTGGATCGCCGTCACACGGTTGGTCTCGTCGGTGTCGATGCGATAGGCCACCGCCTGGTCCAGCACCACCGCGCCCGCGTCCTCGGCCTTCTGCACGTGCTGGATGCCGTTATACATCGCGCCGATCGGGCAGATCGGCTGGCAGTTGTTGTTGCCGCAGCATGAGGGACGATCGCCGAAGGGCTGGACGCTGCGCCCCTGCGGGATCGGCACCAGCTTGAAGCCGTGCGGGTTGACCAGTTCGGCCACCCGGCGGTCGCCATAGCCGAAGGGGATCATGTCACGTGGATAGGGGCGGCTGCGCTGGCTGGGCGATTGCAGGTCGGGATCGTGCGGGCCGGAGACACCCATCGCCTCTTCGGCGCGGCAGTAATAGGGTTCCAGTTCCTCGTACGAAATCGCCCAGTCGCGACCGACGCCATAGGTCGATTTCATGCGGAAATCGATGGGCAAATGCCGCCAGCAGGACGCTGCCCAATGCCACGTCGTGCCGCCGACCGTGCGCAGATAGCCCTGCTTGAACGCCGAGCCGTCCGGGCCGAACAGGCCGACATAATCATTGGCGGGAAAATAAAGCGGCGCCGGGGCGAGCGGCGCCTGCGGATACAGGCCCTGGAAATCGGAATTGACCCGGTTATGGAACGACATGTTCCGCCAGTTCTCGACGATATCCGACCGTTTCAGGCGCAGTCCGGCTTCGAGCACCACCACGGAACGGCCGGCGGCGGCCATCTGGTGGGCGATCAATGCGCCGACGACGCCGGAACCGACCACCACCACGTCGGCGGTCACGTCACCAGAGCTGGAAAAGACAGGATGCGCCACGGCTTATGCTCCTTGGCCGTCTATTGGGGCCGTCTATTGGGGCCGTCTATTGGGGCCGTCTATTTGGGGGCCGTATTTGAAGGCCGTTTATTTGGTCGGAAGGATTGCGGATTGCGGGGGCGCCTTGGACTCCACGGCCGCCGGCGGCGGCGCAGGGGGCGGCACCGCGACGGTCGAGACGGCCGGGACGCCCAGCGGCGGCGGCGTTTCGGTCCACCAGCCGGGCTTGCCGAAGCAATAGGTCGGCACCGGCAGGGCATCGCGCGTGGGCTGGTACATCAGCGCGTCGTAATAGGCGACCATCGGGGCGTTGGTCTTGTCCTGCACCGAGCCGGTATACCATGCCGCGACCAGGCCGAGCATCGCCTGGCGCAGATTGGCCTCTTCGGCACGGGAGAGGATTTCCTCGGGCGTGCCGCCGGGCCGGGCGATGCGCGCCAGGGCCTCGACCTGCGCGCCATAGCCGGGGAAGGTGCGGACCATCGCCGCGAAAAGCCGCGCCGCGATATCGGGATTGAGGTCGCCATGCCCGGTGACCGCCTGCGACACAGCCAGGAAACGGGATTCGTCCGCCGTCAGGGCCCACGCCGCAGCAGGGCGCGGCGCCAGCATGTCGGCGGCCAGGGCGGAGGCGCCGGCCGCCGCCGATGCCATCATCAGCGTGCGGCGGCGCAGGCTGGACGGCGGGTCGGCCCTATCGGGTACGGCCGGACTGGTTTCGGCCAGGTCGAAGCCTGTCCGGGTGGGGGCATTCATTCGGTCTACACTCCAGAAGAGGCGACGGGGGTTTTTACCGGATCGTCCAGTCGTTTCGATTTCGGAACCGTCTCGACTCCGAAAAGAAACGATATTGAAAAATGCCTTCTTTTCATGATGATTTCCGATTGCCTCTGCTGGAGCGGCGCGTGCCTCCGGCAAAGGAGCACGCGCCGGGCGATCAGTTCAGCGGCAGGCTGGCCACCCCCGCTTCGCTACCGGCCAGGGCCTTGCGGATTCGCGCGACGTCCTCGGCGCGCGCCGGAGGCGCGTCATTGCCCCACGCCTTGCGGATGAAGCTGACGACATCGGCGATTTTCTGATCGGACAGGCGCGCCGCGAAGCCCGGCATGACGAAGGCGGAGGGCGCGTTGCGGGTTGCGCGCACCGTATCGCCGGTCAGCACGATATGGATCAGCGAGTCCGGCGACTTGTCCATGACCACGGGATTACCGGCCAGCGGCGGGAAGACGGTGGGATAGCCGTGCCCGTCGGTGCGGTGGCAGGCCGCGCAACGATCGACATAGACGCGCGCGCCCTGGGCCGACACATCGCCGGAATGCAGCGCGCCGGCCAGTGTCGCGTCATAGGTCCAGGGGCGCTGCGCCGTGTCGCCGGCGGGCAGGCTCTTGAGGAAATGGGCGATCGCGTGCAGATCGGCGTCGGTCAGATACTGGGTGCCGTGTCCCACCGCGTCGGTCATGCCGCCGAAGGCCGAGCCGTTCAGGATGCGCCCGGTCTTGAGGAAGGCCACGATGTCCTCTTCGGACCAGCGGCCGAGCCCGGTACGGTTTTCCTCGCGCAGGCTGACGGGAATCCAGCCGTCGACGGCGCCGCCGCCCGCGAGGAAACGCGTGCCGTCCGCGGCGGTCAGGGCGGATTCCTGCATCGTCATCGCGCGGGGCGAATGGCAGGCGCCGCAATGGCCGGGGCCTTCGACCAGGTAGGCGCCGCGCGCCGTCTGCGGGTCGGCGAAGGGACGTGCCGAGGCCGCCTGGGCGGCCTTGACCGACGGCGCGAAGGCGGCGCGCCAGAGGATCAGAGGCCAGCGCATCGAGAGCGGCCACATGACGTCGTTGGGCCGCACATGGTTGGCCACCGGCGCCACGCCATGCATGAAATAGATGTACAGCGCGTGGATATCCGCATCCGTCATGCGGGCATAGGACGGGAAGGGCATCGCCGGATAGAGCGACGCGCCGTCGCGCCGCACGCCCTCGCGCACCGCGCGGGCGAATTCGGCTTCGGTATAGCTGCCGATGCCGTTCCCGGGGTCGGGGGTTATGTTCGGGGCATAGATCGTGCCGAACGGCAGGGCGAAGGACAGGCCGCCGGCGAACGGCCTGCCGCCCGGCGCGGTATGGCAGGCCACGCAATCCGAGGCGCGGGCGACATATTCGCCCTGCGCCACCAGGGCCGGATCGGCGCCCGGTTCGGTGCCCTGGCGTTCGGTGCCCTGAAATTCGGCGGCGTGGGCGGCCGGGAGAAGAGCCGGCGACAGGCCGAGCGTGCCGAGCAGGGCGGCGAGCGCCGCCCATTTGCGAGAGCGCATCACATCTGCACCAGCGGGCCGGGGTTTTTCAGGTAGGTCGAGCGGATATGATGGGCCGACCAATAGGCCAGGGCCGCGACCATGCCGGTCGGGTTGTAGCCCGTCCCCTGCGGGAAGGCGTTCGCGCCGATGACGAACACGTTCGAGACGTCCCAGCTTTGCAGATAGCGGTTGAGCGCGCTGGTCTTCGGATCCTCGCCCATCACCGCGCCGCCGGCGAGGTGGGTGGTCTGGTAATAGCGCGTATCGAACCGCTCGCCCGGCTGGCGCTGGCCCAGATGCACGTCGCGCGCGCCCATCGCCCGGGTGACCTTGGCGATCTGGCTGACGACATAGCGGTTCATGCGGATGTCGTTATCCTTCCAGTCGAAGGTCATGCGCAGCAGCGGCATGCCGTACGCGTCCTTCCAGGTCGGATCGAGGTCCAGATAGACGTCGCGATAGGCCATGTTCGTGCCGTGCGCGTCCATGCGGACGGAATGCTGGTAGGTATCGACCATGGCCTTCTTCCAGGCCGACCCCCAATGGGGCGTGCCCGGCGGGCCGCCGAGCTTGGCCGCGGCGATGCCCTTGATCCCGGCCTGGTTCACCCAGACCGGCGAACCGCCGATGAAGCCCAGGGGACCGTGATCGAAATTCTCGCTGTTGAAATCGTCGAAGGCGACGCCACCGCCGCCGGTGCCGATGAACTGGTTGGTATAGACCGTCTTGTCGAACCAGGCGGTGGTGGTGGTGACGTTCTGGTAGACGAAATTGCGCCCGACCACGCCCGCGTTCGCCACCGGGTCATACGGCTTGCCGATGCCCGAGAGCAGCATCAGATGCACGTTGTGGAACTGGAACGCCGCGACGATCACAAGGTCGGCGGGCTGGAAGACCTCGTTCCCGTCGCGGTCCAGGTAGGTGACGCCGATGGCCTTGGTCTTGCTGCTGTCGAGTTCGACACGCAGGACGTGGGAACGGTCGCGCAGCTCGAATTTCGGATCGCTGCGCAGCGCCGGCAGGATATTCACGTTCGGCGAGGCCTTGGAATACATGTAGCAGGCATAGCCGCTGCAATAGCCGCAGAAATTGCAGGGCCCCATCTGCACGCCGTAGGGGTTGGTATATTGCGCGGACGCGTTGGCCGCCGGCATGGAATAGGGGTGGAAGCCCACGGCCTCGGCCGCCTTGCGGAACATGTTGGCGCCATAGACGTCCTTGAGCGCCGGCAGGGGAAAATGATCGGAGCGCGAGGGCGCGAAATAATTGCCCTTGCCGACCACCCGGCCGTCGACCATGTAGGCCTCGCCCGACGTGCCGAAGACTTTTTCGGCCCTGTCGAAGAACGGCTCCAGCTCGTCATAGGTGACGCCGTAATCCTGGAGGTTCATGCCTTCGGGGATGAATTTCTCGCCGTATTTCTCGACGACCTTGCTGCGCAGGACCAGATCGTCGGGCGGCATGCGGAAATGCACCCCGGACCAGTGCAGGCCCGCGCCGCCCACGCCCTCGCCCGGCAGGAAGGCCGACATCTGGCGATAGGGCAGCGCCGTCTGGTCGGGCGTGTTGCGGATGGTGACCGAGGTCCTGGACAGGTTCTGGAAGATCTTGTGGCGGAAATTGGCCTGCAGTTCGTCGAGCGACCCGGGATAGGCGCCGTCGCTGGCGGTGCTGCGGTCGGCGCCGCGTTCCAGCATGACGACGCCCAGCCCGGCCTCGGTCAGTTCCTTGGCCATGATCGATCCGGCCCAGCCGCCGCCGACCACCACGGCGTCGACCTGCTTCATCCTGATGCTGGCCATGTCAGGCGGTTTCCCCGGAAATCGAGACGGAGCCGAGCGGGTAGCGCGGGCCGTACTGGTCCACCCAATCCATGAAATCGGCGCGGGCACCGGGGAAATTGATCATCGTCCAGCCGCCAAGTCCCTTGTTGCCGCCATGCACCGGGTCGGAGAAGGCGCCTTCCATCGTGTTGTTCAGCAACTGGGCGAAGAAGGTCCGCGCCGGCAGGTCGCCGAAGCGCGTATCGCCCGTCTCGAACCCGCGCAGGATGTCGTCGCGGGTGGCGGCATCGAGGTCGGCGAAGGATTTGCCGTATTTCGCCTGCACGAAGGCTTCGGCCCCGGCGATGCCCTTGCGGTAGATGTCACGCGGGGCATAGGGCAGTTGGTAGCCGAGATTGGCCGGACCTGAAACGAACGGAGCCTGCATGTACCACAATTTTCCGAAAGCGTACGGCGTATCCATCTGCCGGTCGATGAATTCGGGCACCCCCAGGGCAAGGGCGCCTGGTCCGACCGCGTCCTCGGGGATCAGCCGGTCGCAGGCGGCGTGCAGAAACGTCCATTCCGCGGCGGTGAAGAACGTCGGGACATAGGGCGGCGCATCGGCCGAACGCGCGGCGCCGACCGGCACCGCAGCGGAGCCGAGTGCTGCGGCTCCGGCCAATCCCTGCATGAAAATCCTGCGGGACGGATCGGGGGGAGGCGTCGTCATACCATCACGGGCTCCGGGGGCACCCGCGGGGGCCAGCGTCTTGGCGGACACCGTCACCTGCGGGTCGGGGGAAACGAAGGGGGAACTGCAGCGCGGATTGCTGTCACGCGTTTTTGTCCGCTTTCTTCGCCTGACCTAGAGCAGAAATCACTTTCGTGGCAACCCTGTCCCCGGACGCCGCGGCAGGGCCTTCCGGCCACCCCGGAAAGATTGGCCCACCCGCCCGGGAACGCCCCCTGCCCTGCCGGCAACCATTTGGTTTTTACCAATCTTTCATGATTCAGACCGATCTTTTGACACAGGATCGATCGGCTCCGCCTGGGCATGTCCGGCGACGCCGGGGAATGCGGATTGCGGTGGCCACCCACATCGTTTCGATCATTATCACACAAATTTTAACTGTCCCGGCATAATGCGGCCGCGCGCCCGGAGCCGATCCGGCACGCGTCGGCGTCATATCCGCCAGACTGACGGGCCCCGCGCCGATGGGCGACTGGGGCGACCGTGCCCATCGCCCCATGATATCGGTCCTGCGTGAAGAGTCTGGGCTACAGGGCCTGGGCGCCGCCGTATCGGCCATGATTCCATCCGCGCTTTTCCGGACGGACAGTCGGTTTCAACCAAAACCTGATTTCGTAAAAGACGGTGTGGCGCACGGTCTTTACGACGATGCCTTTACGGCGATGCCAGAGAACGTGCCTTGCCGCGCCATCAGGCTCGGTTGCGGGGAGCGGCGCACGGAAAAAGGCGGCCCGTCCGGAGACGGGCCGCCTGCTGCAAGATCACAGATGGTTCCAGGCCGGTCAGGCGCTGGCCGCGGCCTTCGCGGCGGCGAGGCGCGCCAGGCGGACCTGCTTGCGGGCTTCGCGCGCTTCGCGCCACGCATCGACGGCGGTGCGCGTGCCCTTTACGGCGCGCTTGCTCACCGGCGCGGACTTCGCGACGCCTTTCTTGGCGAGGGCCTTGGCCGACGACTTGGCCGGAGCCTTCACCAGTTCTTTCGCGGCAGCCTTCGTGACGGTTTTCGGCGCGGGCTTCGCGGCCACACTCTTGGTGGCGGCCTTGACGGCCTTGGGCGCCTTGACCGGAGCGGCTTTCGCCGGAGTGGTCTTTGCCGGAGCGGTCTTTACGGGAGCGGCCTTCGCGGGAGCAGCCTTCACCGGGGCGGCCTTCGCCGGAGCCGCCTTCGCCGAAGCAGCCTTCACTGGAGCGGCTTTCGCGGCCGGCGCCTTGGCGGGCGCAGCCTTGGCGGGGACGGCCTTGGCGGGGACGGCCTTGGCGGGGACGGCCTTCGCCGGCTTGGCCATCGCAGCCTTCTTGGCCTTGGCCACGGGCTTCGGCGCTTCGACCACCGGAGCGGCCTTTCGGGCCGTCGCCGCGGCGCGGCGCGGCGACGGCTTGGCGGCCGTGGCGCGGGCGGCCGCGCCCTTGGCCGGCTTGCGGGCGGAGGTCACGACCTCTTCCGCGACCGGACCGGCCTTGACGGCCGGACGGGCGGGGCCGCGACGGCGCGCCGGCGCCGCCACGACGACGGGCACGACCACCGGTTCGGGCGCGGCCTTCGGTGCGCGGGCACGGCGGGCGGGCTTGGCGGCGACCGGCGCGGGTTCGATGACCGGCGCGGGCTCGATTTTCGGTTCGGCAGCCTTGGCCTTCTTGCGCGCGCCCTTCACCTTGACCGGCGTCTCGGCAATTTCGGAGGCCGGGGCTGCGATCTTCTCTTCGACCGGGGCGGCCGTCACCTTGGCTTCGCTCTTCTTCGCGGTCGCCTTGCGACGCGTCCGCGCGGACGTCTTCGTTTCTTCACTCATACAGATGCAACCTTTCGCACGCCATGATGTCCATCGCCCGCCCTGCCGCACGGTTACGCTGCAGGCGGGTCGCCCGAGCAGGGTGCCCTGGAAGGCCGTATCGATCCTGTCGCGCCAGAGAGCCCCGTCCGAACTGAGGCCATGAAATACCTCGTTCTTCCGCATCATCTCGGGCCTGAACGCACATATGTCAAGTCAAAGAGAATAGAGGATGATTTTTTTCTTGCATCGGGTCACGCATCCGTGGGGTCGCGTCCGACGGGATTCGGAACTAAAATTCAATTCGATCCATATATAATAATGATCTTATGGAAATTCATCCACCGCGCCCGGTCCGTCGTGCCGGGCGGCGCGCCCGGGCGACGGACACGGCATCCGGGCCGGGCGGGCCGGTCCGGACGGTTCGCGAAACGGAGCCGAATCAAAACAAGAATCCGGAACCCGCCCCGCGGCACGGTCCCAACGCGCCCCAGGCGCGCTTCCATACGTGCCTCGACACGACCTTCGGCCCCTCCCCTGGGAAGGCATGCCTTCCGGTACAGGTCGCGCCCGATGCCGCCGATCATGGCCGGATCGGAATCCTCGGCTGCCTGAACAAGGGTTGTCCCGGCCATCGTGCTCACGCTGCCGTGCCCGGTGCCGAGGACCCGGATCGCGACGATCGGCGTGCCCGGCGCCATGCCGTGGCTCTTCGGCAGGACACGGGGAAAGATGGGGAGAAAGACGGGGAGAAAGACGGGGGGGCGGGAGGGGCGATCCGGAAATTCCTGGGCCAGGGCGGGGTTATGCATGGACAAAAGGGACGCGACGACGGCATCGTCCGGAAAACGGAAAGAATGGCCCCCCTCATGTTCAGAACAACGCTATGACGCGCCTGCCCGATCTGGAAGCATGGGCGATCTTCGCCAAAGTCGTGGAAACGGGATCCTTCGCCCGGGCGGCGGAGGAATTGCAGATTTCGAAACCCACCGTGTCGAAAGCCATCGGCCGGCTGGAAGCGCGGCTGGGCTCGCCGCTGCTGCATCGGACATCGCGGCAATTCTCGCTGACCGAGACGGGACGGGGCGCGCTGGATCGCGCCACGCGGATTCTGGCGGATGGCGAGATGGTCGAGGCCGAGGCCCGCGAGCAGACGGTCCATCCGCGCGGGCTGATCCGGCTGACCGCGCCGATGACCTTCGGCATCGCGCATCTGGCGCCGGAACTGCCTGAATTCATGGCGACCTATCCGGATATCGACATCGCCATCACCTTCAGCGACCAGCAGATGGACCTGGTCGGCGGCGGCTATGACCTGGCGGTGCGGATCGCGTCGCTGGCGGACTCGTCGCTGCGCGCGCGGCGCCTGTGCGCGGTGCGGCTGCCGCTGGTCGCATCGCCCGCCTTCCTGCAGCGCACGGGCGAGCCGCGCCATCCGCGAGAATTGGAGCAGATGCCGGGGTTTATCTATACCAATACCGCGGCGCCGGGGCAGATCCGGTTTCATCATGCGCAGGACGGCGATTACACCATCGTGCAATCCGGACGGCTGCACACGAACAATGCCGAGGCGTTCCTGCCGTTCCTGCTGGCGGGATTGGGCGTCAGCCTGATGCCGGAATTCATGGTCTGGGACGAGCTGATGGCCGGACGCCTGGTCAATGTGCTGCCGGAATGGCAGGTCACGCCGATCGCGATCCATCTGGTGACGCCGCCCGGGCAGATGCGCCCGGCGCGGGTGTCGCTGCTTCTGGACTATCTGGCCGGTCGTTTCACGACCGCACCCTGGGCGCGCGCGCCGCGAGCCCCTGCGGCATGACCGGCGGCGACGCTATTGCCGGTCCTTTACCGTCAAGGGCAGGCCCGCGACCATCAGGACGACGCGCCCGGCCTGGCGGGCAATCGCCTGGTGCAGCCAGCCGGCTTCGTCCCTGAAGCGACGGCCGAGCGGCGTTTCGGGCACGATGCCCAGCCCGACCTCGTTCCCGACCAGGACGGTCAGGGCCGGGCGGCGGCGCAGGGCCCGGAGCAGCGCGTCGGTGGCTGCCGGGATGTCGCGGTCTTCGAGCAGCAGGTTGGTCAGCCACAAGGTCAGGCAATCGACCAGGACGGGCAGGGTTCCGGCATCATCCAGCGCGGCGGGAAGCGCCAGCGGCTCCTCGACCGTCTGCCATCCGGCAATCCGGTCGGCGCGATGCCGGGCGATGCGCCGGCGCATTTCATCGTCCCAGGCCCGGCCGGTCGCGATATAGCGCCAGGGCGGCGGGCCGGCGGTGACCAGGGCCTCGGCATGGCGGCTCTTGCCCGAACGGACGCCGCCGAGCACCAGGATGGTCCCCGCCTGGTCCGCTGCCGGGCTCTCCCCTTGGCCTGTCCCTTGGCCCACACCCTGTCCTGGTGGCTCTTCGCGGCCTGCCGGTTCCATGTCTCCTCCGCGACGCGCGCCTTGCATCAGCGCGCATAACGCCACACAAACGGTGCCATGGCACGCCCCTTTTCCGATCCCCCGGCCTTTCCCGCCCCCCTGGCCTTTTCCGACATGGACGCGCTGCGGCATGCCTGCGCCGGCCTGCCGCCGGCCGACGCGGCGGCGCGGCGGGCCATCGCGGCGCGCAACGCGGTGCTGACCAAGCCGCCGGGGAGCCTGGGCCGGCTGGAAGAGCTGGCCGCCTGGCTGGGCGCCTGGCAAGGCCGGGCCATGCCGGTGCTGGAACGGGTACGGGTGATCGTCTTCGCCGGCAATCACGGGGTCGTGGCGCGGGGCGTATCGCCCTGGCCGGCGGACGTCACCGGGCAGATGGTCGGCAATTTCGCGGCAGGGGGCGCCGCCATCAACCAGTTGGCGCGGGTGGCCGACGCGCAACTGACCGTCATTCCCCTGGCGGGACTGGCGCCGACCGCGGATTTCACCGAGGCCCCCGCGATGGACGAGGCGCAATTCCTGGCGGCCGTTGCCGCCGGCCATGCTTCGGTGCCGCCGCAGACCGACCTGCTGTGCCTGGGCGAGATGGGGATCGGCAACACGACCGCCGCCGCCGCGCTGGCGGCCGCCCTGTTCGGTGGCGACGGCACGCAATGGGCCGGCCCCGGCGCCGGGTCCGACGCGGCCGGCATCGCGCGCAAGGCGGCGGCGATCGACGCCGGGCTGGCGCGCCACGCCGCCTGGCGCGGCGATCCGCTGGAGATGGCGCGCCGGGTTGGCGGATACGAGCTGGCGGCGATCCTGGGGGCCGTGCTGGCGGCGCGGCGGAACCGCGTGCCGGTCGTGCTGGACGGATTTGTCTGTACCGCCGCCGCCGCGCCCCTGGCCCGGCTGCATCCCGAAGGGCTGGCGCATGCCGTGCTGTCCCACCAATCGGCCGAGACGGCCCATGGCGTGCTGGCGCGGCATCTGGGGCTGGCCCCGCTGCTGGCGCTGGAGATGCGGCTGGGCGAGGCATCGGGAGCCGCGCTGGCCGTGCCGCTGTTGCGCGCCGCCCTGGCCTGCCACGCCGGCATGGCCAGCTTCGCCGAGGCGGGAATCAGCGCGCGGCAATGAGCTGGCTGTCCAGGCGCCGCGCGGATCTGCTGGCCGGGCTGGGGCTGCTGACGCGCCTGCCGGCCGGCCGGTCGCGACGCGGAACGGCCGGGGGCGAGGACGAGAGCGAAGACGAGATCGACCTGGCCCGGTCGGCCTGGACCTGGCCGCTGATCGGCCTGGCGGTCGGCGCCGCGAGCGGCGGCGTGGCGGGCCTGCTGGACTGGGCCGGCATGGGCCGGCTGACGGCGGCGGGATGGGCCATGGCCGCTCAGGTCCTGCTGACCGGCGGGCTGCATGAGGATGGGCTGGCCGATATGGCCGACGGGTTCGGCGGCGGCCGGGATACGGCGCGCAAGCTGGCGATCATGCGCGACAGCCGGGTCGGCAGCTATGGCGTCCTGGCGCTGGTGCTGGCGCTGCTGATCCGCGCGTCGGCGCTGGCGGGCCTGGCCCATCCCGTGACCGGGTTGGCGGTGGCGGGCGGGCTGGGCCGGGCCGCCATGGCCGGGCTGCTCGGCGTGCTGCCGCCGGCCCGCCGGGACGGGCTGGCGGCCGGCATGACGCGCGTTCCGCCCATGGCGCTGGCGGCCGGCCTGGCCGTGCCGGTTCTGGCGGCGGGACTGACATTGCCGCCGTCCCGGGCGGCCGGAGCCTGCCTGGCGGCCATCGTGGCGGCCGGACTGGTGGCGGGCCTGGCGCGACGGCAGATCGGCGGCCATACCGGCGACGTGCTGGGCGCCTGCGCCGTGATCGTGGAAGGAAGCGTGCTGAGCGTCCTGGCCCTGTAGGCCGCTTCACATCGCGCTGAGCGCGTCCGCCGGCCCTTGTTTCGCGCCCGCACGCCAACCAGATCCGTCGACGGGGAGCGATACCCGCGCCCCAAGGATTGATTTCCCGACGTTCGTTCCGAGGGAAAGAATTTTCCGGAACCGGTTTCCGGAGATCCGGACCCTGGTCATTTGGAGAGCATGTCATGTTCGGCAGACGCCTGGCCGGCCATCCCGATCACAGATTGTCGGACAATACCAAGCAGACATTGGGCGGCATCGTCGTCGTGGCGGTGATGATCGCCGCCATCGTCATCAGCATCCTGCTGTCGCCCACGATTCCGCTGGGGCATTAGTGTCCTGCCCGAGAAATTCTTATGAGAATTTCTCGGATCAGCAGGCCACTAGAATATTGATTCTAATGTCCTTTCGATTCCGGAATTCGCTTGCGAATTTCGGAATCAGGACACTGGAACAGACCATGATGAGGGAGAGTTGCCCGATCAGGGCGCCCCCATCACGGCATGTATTGGGATTCTGTGTCCGGAATTCATGAGCGGATTCCGGCGATCGGCGGATTGGTCGAAAATATTCTTCCGTTTTGTGCCCAGCCCTGTTTTTGGAATCCGAACGATTCCGGAAACAGGGCATTTCTGTGATGTACGCAACGCTACGGGGGCCGGACGGCGAATGCATTGAAGACGATGGCTGGGCGCGTGGCGCTTCTTGTTGTACCGTGCGGCGGATTTTGTCGCGGGGTCGGGCACAAGGGCGATCGGGGCGTGAATTCCTATCTGTTTCTGGCCGGCGCCATCATCGCCGAAGTCATCGCAACATCATTACTGAAATTGTCGGATGGTTTTTCCCGCCCGCTGCCCACGGTACTGATGCTTGGCCTGTACGGCGTGGCGTTCTTCCTGCTGTCGCTGACCCTGCGCACCATGCCGACCGGCATCGTCTATGCCGTGTGGTCGGGCGCGGGCATCGTGCTGATTTCCGTCATCAACCGGATCTGGCTGAAACAATATCTCGACGGACCGGCGATCGCGGGGATGGTGCTGATCGTCCTGGGCGTGGCGATCATCAATCTGTTTTCCCGTACCGCCGGTCACTAGAGCATTTCCACTGAACACCGGTTCAGTGGAAATGCTCTAAGTCATTATTTTATAGAGCATCTTCACCCGTTCAAACGAGTCCGTTTGAACGGGATCTGCTCTAGAATCAATATTTTAGTGGCCTGCCCGGGCTGGACGTCATTGCGTCTCCACGCGATCGGGCGGTTCCACCCGATCACGATCCGCCCTGGACGGCGTTCCGCCGGCTATTGGGCGCCGCGCACCTGCAGTTGGGCGCGGGCTTCGCCGTTCGGGTGGGCCTCGGTGTGCAGGTTGACATAGACCCGGCCGGCCCGCAGCGCCGTCACCTGCTCTGGCGTCATGACCACCGCGCCGTGCAGCGGACTGGCATAGGGCCCCTTGATCGGCACCATGACCCCGGCATCCTGCCCCGGATCGGCCGGGCCGTGAAAATGCGCTGCCATGACCGGACCGCTCAGCCCGCTATATTTAATAGTGTAGGTGACGAGGTTGCGCTTCTCATCCAGCGTGCCGGTGAAACGGCCGGTCACCGCAGGCGAGGCGCCGGCGGCCGGAACGAACGGCCCGGTGACCGGGACGGTACGGGCCTGGACCGGTGCCGCGGCCAGCGCCGGGACGGCCAGGACCATGCCGGCGATCAGGAAGGAACGGATCATCTGGAATTCTCCCGCGAGAAAAGGCCGCAAGGCGCGGCCGGTCACGACGCGCCGGCGGCGATTATCCGCGGCTGCACCAAACGCGAAGCCTTGCCGTCCGGCTGTCAGATGTCCAGGCCGGCCGGCCGATTCAACACCGACAAATCGGGGTCGATCCGCGTTTCGACGAGACGCGCGACCTGGATGCCACAGGCGACGAGCAGGCCGGACACAAGGCCGACCATTCCCAGTTGAATCCCCAGATGGACCATTGTCGTTCTCCTGATGGAAACTACGCAACAATGCCAGGAATGGCCGCCGCCTGTGCGCAAATCATGGCGAGAGCCGGTCTTTTCTGCAGCATGCGACGTAGCCCCTACGAGCCGCCATAGCCCATGCCGACGGAGCCGTACGGGCCGCGATGGACATGATCGCCGGTACTGCCATGGGCGCAGCAACCGCCCAGGACCAGCAGCGCCGCCAGCAGGATCGAACGTGGCCGGATCGGCCGGCCGCGTGAGAGAAACCTTTGTGCCATGCTGTTCCAAACCCGGGGTCCGGGCTTGGAGTCCGGACTGAAGCGCAACGTTGGATAGGGCAAATTGTTCCACGCCCCAAGACGGGATCCGGCCGCCATTGTCAAGCGGCCTTTTGCCGGCGCCCCATGGATGTGCGCGCCCCGACGCCTACATGTGTTTTGTCGCAGTTACGGATTTGGAGACGGCGCGTCCGCGATCCGTCCGTCCGGAAGATTTGCTGCGGGCGATTTGCCGAGGACCAACGCGCGCGGACGCGCGCAGGGAAGGATGCGTGTGATGTCCCGATTTATCGAAGACGACGACAAGCCGGCCCATGCCGGGGCGGGTAAGCATGAACTGGCGCGCCGCCTGGCCGAGGCCGCCCTGCGGGCGGAAGAGCATGGCGACCAGGCGCGGGCGGACGAATTGTTCGCCGAGGCCGAGCGGACCGATCCGCAGGCGGTCGAGAACGTGCTGATGGAATGGCCGGAACATCCGCGCACCCGACGGCGCCGGGTCCCTGGCTGAACTGAAGACTGGGACTGGAGACTGGGACTGTGGAGCCTGGCAGGCTGCTCAATCCCAGTCGCGGCCAGGGTCGCGACCGGCATCGCGGCCGAGTGGGGCGGGCGGCGGGTCGGTGATGTCGGCATTGCGGCGCAGTTGGGCCGCGCCGTCGGCCACCGCCGTCCAGGCCGCCTGTGCCAGCGCCTTGCGGCCGGGGAAATCGGCCGGGTCGAGCACGGGATGCAGAATGACGCTGGCGCGCATCGAGCGCCATTGCACGAGCTGCCACAAATGCGGCGCCAGGTCCATGTCGCCGTACCATGAGAAGACCGGGCGACGATTGCGGTTGACGTTGAGTCCGTCCAGCCGGTCGAAGACCAGCGAGATCGGCTGGATCAGCGGCGCCATGCCGTCGTCATAGGTCAGGGGCGGCGGCTCGCCCTCGCTGCCCTTGCGCAGGGCGGGGATCTTGGCGATGGCGAAGAAGGCCGACATAAAGGGCAGCACGCGCGAGCCGTCCGAGGACGTGCCCTCGGGGAACAGGATGAGATTGTCGCCCCCGATCAGGCGGCCGATCATTTCGTCGCGCTCGCGCCCCGTCGTGCTGCGCTGGCGGCTGACGAAGATCGTCCGGCCGATACGCGCCGCCGTGCCCATCAGGGGCCATGCGCCGATATCGCCCTTGGCGACGAAGACCGACGGCAGGACCGCGCCGAGCACCGGTACGTCGAGCCACGAGGAATGATTCGCCACATAGATGACCGGGCGCTCGCCCCGTGCCCGGGCGGCAGCCCCCCCGACACTGCCGGCCCGCTTGCCGATGACGCGGATCTCGACCGACAGCAGGCGACACAATCCGCCCCAGATCACCGGAGTCCAGCGGATTTTCGCGGTGCCCGGCACCAGCAGCAATCCGGCCTCGAACCCGACGGACAGCGGTATCCAGACTGCGATCCCGGCCAGACGCGCCACCGCGCGCAGCACGCGCAACGTCCGGCGGCGCGGGGCCGCCCATGCGAGGCAGTCGGCCGCATCGTCCCCTTCCGCCAGGGTCATGCCCCGGTGGCGCACAGCCCGGCGCTCGGTCATGCCCGGGATCCCGGAACCGGTCCGGCGAGGCGCAGGAAGCGAGGAGAAGCTGGAATCATGTGCCAATCATAGCCCCGATGGCGCGGCAGTCCAAACGCGGCCCGACCGCGCCCGTCATGCATCACCAAACCGCCGTCATGTCAAATCGGCGCGCGCATCACGCAGAGGCATCCGGGTGCAATGCGGGGCCGATCACAGCAGGGACAATGACGGCGGGGACAATCACATCGGTGACATCGCGCAAACGGGACGCTGCCGGGGCGTTGAGCCGGCATCGCATGGGCCAGCATCGGAGGGCGGTCATGTCGCACAACCAAACGCCCGCGGGACCTGCGCCCCCCGCGGAGACGCCGGCCGGCAATGGGAAGACGCCCGCCACCGGCGCCCAGACGAAGGACCAGAAGCTGGATGAGGGGCTGGACGAAAGTTTCCCGGCCAGCGATCCCCCCTCGATCAGCGGATCGACGTCGGCCGAGGGAGAGTGAGGGAACGCGGGGCGACGTACCGCGCATGTGATGGCCAGGCGCCTGGCACGAAGCGGCCCGGCCACCCATATCGGGCAGAGACAGGCGGGTACCGGATGCCCGTCGCGGGCACGCCTATTTCCTTTGTTTCCTGTGTCGGAGCAGGAGCCATAAGCCTGTCGGTCGCAGCCCCGGACGGACGGAGGGAGACGTGCGATGACGACGATGGATCCACATCAGACCAGGGCGACGGCGGAGTCGCGCAACGCCAGGTCGATCGAGATCGGGCCGTGGGACGACAGGCAGGATTGTGCGGCGTGGCTGGACGCGTTCCTGTCCGAAGAGGGCCTGACCCGCGGATATGGATATTTGCTGCGGCGCGCCGCGGACAAGGGATTGTACGACGTGGTCCGAAGCTGGGGCCATACGGACAGGCCCGCCCCCGTCGATGCGACCACGATCGAAATCCTGTTGCCGCAGAAAATCATTATGGAAGCCGCCCAAGGGAGCGCGGCCACGTCCGAAGAAATCGTGGCGCGTTTATCCTGCGCGCTGCCCGTGGCGGTACGGCGGCATATCACGAGAAAACGTTTCAACCGATATGGACATATCGGATGCACGGGAGAGGATCCGATGCGCCGCTGAAACAGGTGCCCCAGGCGCGGCATACACCCCGGCAAACGGCGGCAACGCCGGGTTCATCGGAAAGTTCCGCCGAAGCCGCTGGAATTTTCGCACGAAAAACAACATGATAGATTCGCGAATGGTCCTCTCCGCCACAGGGTCGGAGGGGATTTTTTTTGATCCGGCATGGAACTATTTCCAACCACCCTCATCATCCCGGATGAGAATTCCCGACCATGACAAAAACTCTCACGGTCGACGCATTTTGGAACGACTTGCCATCTCATGAGACAAACAATCTATAGACTGTCCAAATTGGCCTGATGTAACCATGTGTCGGCAATAGAATAAAACCAACAATGCCGCCGTCGTGTTTTTATTTCGCAAATTTTCCAGACCAATCCAATTCTCGCCACATTCATTATTAATACGATGGAAACTATATCCAGAGACGGGGTAGTATTATGACGACCCTAGATTACAACAGGGCAATTACACCTGATATTTCTGCTTCTGTGCCGGGTTCCGTGCCGGACAATCGTGCATTCATCGACGTGGCGCAGGAAAAGGTTCGCCCGCTTGCGGTACCCGAAAATGCACCTCTGCTGATTTTCGCATCCGATATTGTCGCCTATGCCCTGTCTTTTTTTGCCGTCTTTCTGATCAGCGCGCAGATCGCCCATATCTTCTACCATGTCGCTCTGGCCGTTCCGGCGCTGCCTGCATTGCGGGACATGCTGATCGGCCAGGCGACGGTCTTCTGTTTCGTTGCCTATATCTTCTGGCTGCAGGGACATTACCGCGATCGCGGCACGTTCTGGGATGAGACCCGGGTCGTCGTTTCGACATCGCTGTTCGCCGCGCTGATTTCCAGCTTCGCCATCCTTGGCCGCGTTCCGCAGCCCTATGCGCTGGCGAGCGGCGGCGCCTGGCTGTGTTTCGCCCTGTTCGCGCCGATCGGGCGGCAGGTGGCCAAGCACGCGCTGCATCGGCTCGACGCCTGGCAGGTGCCGACCCTGCTGGTCGGGGCGGACGAGCATTGCCACGGCATCCGCGCCGCGCTGGCCAGCGATTCCCTGCCGGGCCTGCGGACGGTCGGGCATATCGACATTTCCGAATTCATCACGGCGACCAACGACAATCACGGCCGGGGCGTGCTGCGCCGGTACGGCGCCAGCCGCGCGCTGCTGGTCTGCGACACGGACCATGGCGTCAACCGCGCGGCGGTGCAGCGGCTGGTGCGCGACGGCGTGCCCTTTACCCTGGTGCCGCGCGGCATCGAACTGCCGGTCCATGGCATGCGCAAATCGTCGTTCTTCAGCCACGACGACGTGATGTTCACGTACTATAACAATCTGGACCAGCCTTTGGCGCGGGCGGTCAAGATCCTGTTCGACATCACGGTGGCGACCAGCCTGTTCGTCGCGCTGCTGCCTTTCTTTGTCGCGATCGCCGCTCTGGTCAAGCTGGATGGCGGGCCGGCCTTTTTCGGGCACCGGCGGCTGGGGATGAACGGGCGGCATTTCCACTGCCTGAAATTCCGCACGATGGTGGTCAATTCCGCCGAGGTGCTGAAGGAATTGCTGGCGCGCGACCCGGCCGCGGCCGAGGAATGGGCCCGCACGCAGAAATTGACCAACGATCCGCGCGTGACCGCGATCGGCCGTTTCCTGCGCAAGACCAGCCTCGATGAACTGCCCCAGTTGATCAACGTGCTGCGCCTGGAGATGAGCCTGGTGGGCCCGCGGCCGATCGTGGATGCGGAAGCCGGCCATTATGGGGAATATATCGAGCTGTATTATAAGACGCGGCCGGGCGTCAGCGGCTTGTGGCAGGTCAGCGGGCGCAGCGATACCAGTTATGCCGAGCGGGTTCGCCTGGATGGGTGGTATGTCCGCAACTGGGCCATATGGCATGACGTGGCGATCCTGCTGAAGACCCTGCCCGCGGTCCTGGCGCAACGCGGCGCGCGATGACGTGCGCGGCCGGATCTGGTCGGGACCGGCCGGAAACGCGCCGGGGCCACGGCACCTGTTTCACCTGAAGCGGTCGGGACGGACGCAATGAACCTGTATATCAACGGCCGTTTCCTGACCCAGAAGATCAGCGGCGTTCAGCGATTCGCACGGGAAATCTCCAAACGGATATTGGAGATTTCCCCGCATGGACTCCCGGCGCATATCCTCGCGCCGCCGGGGGCCGCCGCGTGCCCGGCGGACGGCCTGCCGGCCCGTTCATGCGGGCGGCTGCGCGGACAGACGTGGGAGCAGGCCGAACTGCCCTGGCATGCCAGGGACGGGATGCTGGTCAACCTGGGCAATACCGCGCCGTTGCTGGCCCCGCTGGCGGGCCAGGCGCAGATCGTCGTCGTCCATGATGCGGGGGTCTTCAGCTACCCTCAGGCTTATTCGGCCAAGTTTCGGCTGTGGAACAGGGGCATGCTGCATGCCCTGCGCCATACGCGCACGCATTTCGTCACCGTGTCCGAATTTTCGCGCCGCGAATTGCAGGCGCGCCTGCGCCTGCCCGATGACGGCGTATCGGTCATCACCGAGGGGGCGGATCACATCCTGTCCCTGACGCCCGACAGGACGATCCTGGCCCGGCACGACATCACGCCCCGGCGGTTCGTGCTGGCGGTCGGCAACCTGGCCCCGCACAAGAATCTGCGTGGATTGTCGCTGCTGGCGCGGTCGCTGGCGGCGCTGGACATCGATCTGGTGGTGACGGGGGGGCTGAACCGCACGGTCTTCTCGGAGAGCGACCGGGAGCAATCCCTGCCCCAGCCGGCGAAATATATCGGCCGGGTCGACGACACCGAATTGCGCGCCCTGTACGAGGCGGCGCTGTGCTTCGTATTCCCATCCTTCTACGAGGGGTTCGGCCTGCCGCCGATCGAGGCGATGGCCTGCGGCTGTCCGGTGGCCGCGTCGGCGATTCCGTCGCTGGAGGAAGTCTGCGGTCCGGCTGCCGCCTATTTCGATCCGGCCGACCCGGCGGATATCGAGCGCCGCGTCATGGCGGTGGTCGAGGATCCGCTGCGGCGGGGACGGATGCGCGATGCCGGCGGCATCCACGTGGCCGGGTTTACCTGGGACCGGGCCGCGCGCCAGCTTCTGGACATCGTCGGACGCCGTGCCCCCGTGGCAAGCAGCCAGCCGCTTTTCGCCGGCCAGCACTGACCCGGACCGTCGATCCGGGCGGTGGCCATCGGGGCGGCGGCCAAAGAGTAGCGGCTGATCCCGCACGGCTTTTCTGGCCATCGCGGCGCGATGTGCTATGTATGTGGCCTGACGCAAGCGGCCTCGGCCATGAATGGCCGACTGACGACTATAAGGCGTAAAGAGACGCAGGTTTTTCGGCCCGTCCGGGCGAACTGAACAATATTGTTACCCATCCGGCATCATTATCGCGTCAGGTGCCGTGATTTTGCTGTTATTTTCCGTTGTCCTGCTGCACGCACCACTGGAAAGGGACCAAACCATGTCCGACACCGTCTTCCCGATGATCGGCACGAAATCCGCCAGCACGACCCGCATCGTGCCCGTCATCCTATCGGGGGGGTCGGGCAGCCGGCTGTGGCCGGTGTCGCGCGCCAGCTATCCCAAGCAGCTCTGGTCGCTGGTGGGCGAGAAGACGATGCTGCAGGAGACGGCCCTGCGCGGCGTCGGCGAGAATTTCGACGCCCCGATCGTCGTGTGCAACAACGAGCATCGCTTCCTGATCGCCGAGCAGTTGCGCGAGGCCGGCATCGAGAATGCGCGGATCATCCTGGAGCCGGTCGGGCGCAATTCCGCCCCCGCGATCGCCGCCGCCGCCCTGCTGGCGGCCGAGACCGATCCGGACGCGGTGCTGTGGATCATGGCGGCCGATGCCGTCATCACCCGTCCGGACACGCTGGAGCATTTGCTGCCCGTCGCCGCCACCGCCGCGCAGCGGGGCCGCATCGTGGTGTTCGGCATGCATCCGACCCGGCCGGAGACCGGATACGGCTATATCGAGGCCGGCAAGCCGCTCTCGAAGCTGCCGGAGGCGAGCGAGGTCGCCTGCTTTATCGAGAAGCCGGACGCGGCGACCGCTTCCGAGCTGATCGCGTCGGGAAAATATATGTGGAATTCGGGCATGTTCGTCTTTTCCGCCCGCACCCTGCTGAAGGAGATGGAGACCTATGCCCCGGCGGTGCTGGGCCCGGTGCGCCAGGCGGTGGAGCAGCGGACGAGCGACCTGATGTTCCAGCGCCTGGATGCGGCGTCGTTCCGCGCGGCGCCCGACATTTCGTTCGATTACGCGGTCATGGAACATACCGACCAGGCCGCGGTGATCGCGGGCGATTTCGGATGGACCGACATCGGAAGCTGGGATGCCCTGTGGGATATCACCAAGAAGGATGACGGCGGCAATGTCAGCCAGGGCAACGTGTTCCTGGAATCCGTGGCCGGCAGCTATGTTCGCTCGGACGAGATCCTGACGGCCGTGGTCGGCGTCGAGAACGTGGTCGTGGTGGCGACCCGCGATGCGGTGCTGGTCACGCAGCAAAGCCGCGCGCAGGACGTCAAGAAGATGGTCACGCGCCTGCAGGCCGCCGGGCGCAGGGAAGCCGAGAGCCATAATCGCTGCTATCGGCCCTGGGGCTTCTATGAAAGCCTGATCCAGGATGCGCGCTTCCAGGTGAAGCGCATCGTGGTGACGCCGGGCGAGAAGCTGTCGCTGCAGAAGCATTATCATCGCGCCGAGCATTGGATCGTGGTCAGCGGCGTGGCGCTGGTGACCCGCAATGCGGAACAGATCACCGTCCATGAGAACGAAAGCATCTATCTGCCGCAGGAATGCACGCACCGGCTGGAAAATCCGGGAAAGATTCCGCTGGTCCTGATCGAGATCCAGACCGGGTCCTATCTGGGCGAGGATGACATCATCCGCATCGAGGACACTTATAACCGCAACTGACGCATGGCCGCCCGGATGTCCGTCCGGGCGGTCCTTTCATCCACCTCGAACGATCCATGGACGTGGCGGCAGGCCACGACATGTTTCGAAAGGAACGAGCCATGGCGGGACGATCGCGATTTCTGGTGACCGGCGGTGCGGGATATGTCGGCAGCCATGTGGTGGCGGCATTATGTGACGCCGGACATGATGTCGTGGTCTTCGACAATCTGCGGACCGGTCATCGGGAATCCGTCCCCGAGGGGGTGCGGTTCATCGAGGGCGACCTGGCGGATCGCGCGCTGGTGGATGCGGTCCTGGCGGACGGGCCATGGGACGGCGTCCTGCATTTCGCGGCGCTGTCCCTGGTCGGCGAAAGCATGCAGCATCCGTTTTTATATATGGAAGCCAATGCGGGGCTGGGCTTTGCCCTGGTCGATGCCTGCATCCGGCACGGTGTGAAGCGTTTCGTGTTTTCCTCGACCGCCGCCCTGTTCGGGCAGACCGAGGATGCGCTGATTACCGAGGATACGCCGATCGTACCCGGTTCGCCCTATGGCGAGAGCAAGCATATGGTCGAACGCGCCCTGCTGTGGGCGGACCGTATCCACGGATTGCGCAGTGCCTGCCTGCGTTACTTCAACGCCGCCGGCGCCGATCCGGGCGGACGGATCGGCGAGGACCATCGCCCGGAAACCCATCTGATTCCGCTGGTGATCGACGCCGCCCTTGGGCGGCGCGGGGCACTGCACCTGTTCGGCGACGACTACCCCACCCCGGACGGCACCTGCATCCGCGACTATATCCATGTCAGCGATCTGGCGCAGGCCCATCTGGCGGCGCTGGACGTGATTCGCGACCGCAGCGTGGTCTATAATGTCGGCACCGGAACGGGCCATTCCAACATGGAGGTGATCCGCAGCGTCGAGCGCGTCACCGGCCGCCAGGTGCCGTGGCTGCCGGCCCCCCGCCGTCCCGGCGATCCCGCGCGGCTGGTCGCCGGCGCGGCGCGGTTGCGGGCCGAGACATCCTGGATTCCGCGCTTCGTGACGCTGGACGAAATCGTCGAGACGGCCTATCGCTGGCGCCTGGCCCATCCGGATGGTTATCGCACCGGCACCGGCGCATCCCGCGCCCCCATCATGGCGGAGACGGTCCGCGCCTGACCACGCCGCGCGTTGCGCGCGGGATGGCGTGTCGGTTGACGGGCCGGGCGCTTTTCCGAAATCCGGCGAACATGGCGCAGGATTTTAAGAAATAATTTAAAAATCAACTGTACCGTCCGTCGCCGGAGATGTTCTGCATGACCGGCAATCTATTGAAAATATGTATTTCCGTTCCACCGGCCACCTGCGGGATGGCCGGGGCGCGATGTGATGCGCCGAAATTCTCCGGCATGGCCGGCCGTGTCTTCCGGGCAACCTATCAGGATTGTTCGTCATGCACGGGCAAGGCATGCTTCATCATCAATGACGACACACGGCCTGGCAGCTAGGCTTTCGCCGGCCGAGGCGGTCCGACGGCACATCCGGTGCATTGCAGCGTCCGTCCGGCATCCTGTCAGGAGAAGATCATGTCGTCGAAATCCAGCATCCAGGCCGTCTCGTCCATTGCCACCGCGCTGAACCCCACCCTGATGTCCGGGCGTCCGCTGCACGGCCTGCGCAGCGTACCCGAGCCCACCACGATCGAAAGCCTGCCGAACGTCGAGGTTTCGTTCGATCCGGCGGGGCGGACCCTGTGGACCTTCATGCGGCCGGACGGCCGACCCAGCTTCTCGCCGCCGCTGCTGCGCGACCTGCGGACGATCCAGCACCGGATCCATGCGGTGGCGGACGCAACGGGCGGAAGCCTGCCGTTTCGTTATGTCGTGGTTGGATCGCGGGTGCCGGGGATCTTCAACCTGGGCGGCGACCTGGCGCTGTTCGCCGAGAAGATCATGCAGAAGGACCGCGAGGGGCTGCGCCGCTATGCCCATGGCTGCGTCGACGTCGTCTTCGCCAACGCCGACGGCTATGGGCATTTCGTCACCAGCGTGGCCCTGGTGCAGGGGGACGCGCTGGGCGGCGGTTTCGAGGCCGCGCTGTCGTGCAATATCATCGTGGCCGAGAAACATGCCAAGTTCGGCCTGCCGGAAATCCTGTTCAACCTGTTCCCGGGCATGGGGGCCTATACGCTGCTGACACGGCGCATCGGCGCGCGCATGGCCGAAAAGATGATCCTGAGCGGCCAGACCTACAGCGCCGCCGATCTGCATGACATGGGGATCATCGACGTACTGGCCGAGCCGGGCGACGGCGAGGCGACCGTCCGCGAGCACCTGGCGCGCCTGGACCGGCGCTACAACGCCCACGAGGCGATCCTGCGGACCAGGCAACTGGTCAACCCGGTCAGCCATCAGGAACTGCGCGACGTCACCGATATCTGGGTGGACGCCGCCATGCGCCTGACGGAGAGCGACCTGCGCAAGATGCTGCGGCTGGTCAATGCCCAGAACCGCCGCATCCAGTCCGACGAGCCGGCCAGCGCCGCCGGTTGAACGGCGGCCGGTCACTGGCGGCCGGTCATCTGGCGGCCGGTCATCTGGCGGGCGAACCGCGACGCAGGCCGATCATGCGCCGCGGTCTGCCCGCCAGTGAGGCCGGTCCTTATGGGGCGATGCTGTCCTGGGGCGACAGGATCGTATAGGGGAACAGGGCCTCGTGCACCTTGTCCATTTCCTGCCGGATGGCGAGAAGATGGGCATGGGCCGCACCGGCCCCCCGATTGAAGTCGAAGCCCCGCCATTCCTGGCAGAGCGATGTCAGCCGTTCGGCCCCGACATTCGCCGCGGCGCTGCGCAATGAATGGGCCTCGTCCAGCAGCACGGTCCATTTGCCCGCCGCCAGCGCATCCGCCATCCGGTCGATGATGGCCGCCGCGTCGGTCAGGAAATCGCCGATGAGGTCGGCACGGAATTGGGTGCCGCCCAATGCCTGCAGGTCCTGCACCATCTTGCGGTTCAGCGTGACGGCCGGGAACGGGACGATGACGGCCCGCTCCACCAGCGGCGGCGGCGGGGCGAGCGGCTCCGGACGGGCGGGGCGTTGCCCGGCCGAAGCGGGAACGAGCGCATCGATCGTCTGCAGCAGGGCCTCGATTTCGATCGGTTTCAGCAGGAATCCGTTCATCCCGGCCTCGCGGCATCGGGCCTGGGTTTCCTGCGTGCCGTCCGCCGTCAGCGCCACGATCGGCAGGCTGGCGCCGGCGCCGACCTCGGAGAAGCGATAGAGCTTGGTCGCCTCGATCCCGTTCATGACGGGCATGTTGAGGTCCATCAGCACCAGGTCGAACGCCTCCGCCTCCAGACGTTCCAGCGCTTCCTCGCCATTCGCGGCGGCGCGCCAGCGATGGCCGACCCGGGAGAGGGTCTTGCACAGGACCTTCTGGTTGACGATGTTGTCCTCGACGACCAGGATCGACAGCGAACGGGCCGCGACGAGCCCCTCGCTCAGCGGCGTGGCGGGTTCGGACGGGTCGGGCCGTTCGGGCAGCAGGGCTGCGGCCAGGCCGAGGACGGTCGTGATCGCGCCGTCATCCGCGTCGGGTGGCAGGATCGAGAGGAAATTGCGCCGCGTGGCCTCGTCCGGCAGGCCGTCGGCGGCCGCCGGGCCGAGCAGGATCGCGGGCGGCCGCGCAGCCGCGATGCCGGCATCGTCCGTCCCCGCATCCGTCCCCGCATCCATCTCGGCGCCGTCGGCCAGCAGGATCGTCCGCGCTTCGGAACGGCCCAGCAGCGCCGCCGCCGCGTCGGGGGACGGCACGACCGTGACATGCGCGCCCAGCCGCCCGATCCGCGCGAGGAGGTCCGCGTAGCGCGCGGCGTTGCGCGTCAGCAGGACCAGGCCGGGCCACGCCGCCGGCGCCGATGCGGGAGAGGCCAATGGGGGGGATGCCGACGCGGGAGGCACCGATGCCGGGGCAGCCTCCTGCAGCCGGATCGTGAACCAGAAGGTGCTGCCCTGCCCCTCCAGGCTGCGCAGTCCCATCTCGCCGCCCATGAGGTCGACCAGCCGGCGGCAGATGGCCAGGCCCAGCCCGGTGCCGCCGAAACGGTCGATCACGGAATCATCCGCCTGGGTGAAGGTTTCGAAGACGCGCTGCTGCGCGGCTTCGGGGATGCCGATCCCGCTGTCCGAGACCTCGAACCGCAGGCCGACGCCGCCGCCGGGCAGCGCGGCGCCGTCCACCGCGATCGCGACATGGCCCCGTTCAGTGAATTTGACGGCGTTGCCCGCCAGATTGAGCAGGATGTCACGCACGTGCCGGTCGTCGCCGACCAGCCATGACGGGGTGCGGGCGGTGACATGGATGCAGATCTGCAGCCGCTTGTCGTGCGCGGCGACCCCCACGATGCGCCGGACCTCGTTCAATACCGACAGCAGCGCGAAAGGCCGGGCGCGCACGGGCATGCGGCCATCCTCGATCCGCGAGAAATCCAGCAGATCCTCGATCATGCCCAGCAGCGAGGTGCCCGCCGCGCGGATGGTGCGGACCATGTCGCGCTGCTCGGTATCCAGCGCGGATTCGCCGAGCAGGCGGCCCATCCCGATGACGGCGTTCAGCGGCGTGCGCAGTTCGTGGCTGACGCTGGCCAGGAACAATGTCTTGGCCCGGCTGGCTTCCTCGGCTCGCCTGCGGGTATCGGACAGAAAGCGGATCAGCGACGCGGAATAGAGCGGAATGATCAGCAGGCCGATCACCAGGCCCGCGAAGAGATAGCCGGTATCGCGCCAGACCGGCAGGTCGTGGACGGCAAGGACAAAGCCGCTGGCGCCGAGCACGGCCGCCGCGGCGATGTAGGTCAGGCCGAAGCGGAAGCCGTAGCCCAGGATCACCCAGAGATAGATCGGATAGAGCGGGATACCGTCGATCCGCCCCTGGTGCATGCCCAGCGACAGGAAACCGAGGTCCCAGCCGAGTTGCAGGATCCGGCGCGCCTGCGACGGGCGCGGCCATAGCAGCAGGGCGACGGCGATCGCGATCGCCCCCAGCAGGAACGTGCCGCAGATGGCCGACAACGCGCACAGGCGCCCGAGCGTGATCGCGCCGTACAGATAGATCCCGAGCAGATAGATCTGCACGATGCAGGCGATGACCAGCCGGTTCAGGACGATCTGGTGTTCGCCGTCCCCGCCTTGCCGCATTCGCGCCAGGATTTTACGCACCCCCATGGGTCATGACTCTCTCGGGCCCAGAGCAGATCGCGATATGGCGGGTTCGCCCGGTCGCGTGAAGATGCTCCATAAAACACACTCGCGGCGTCCGATGACGGGCACCGGACGAAATCGGCCGGTGACGGTGGAAGGAGACCGGCACCCATCCCCTATCCTGCCCGGCCAACATGGCCGCTTGATGGCCGCAGTCGGTACGGGCGGCGGCGCGAAAACGCAAGACGCCAGAGGCCGAGGCCGCACGAACACCCCGTGTCTCGCGAATTTCAGCGTCCAGATTTCAAGGTCATGGCGGATACACGCTTAACCTAGGCGTTCCCGCCGGGTTCGGCCGGAGCGGTGACCCGGCCCGCGAGCGTCAATACCCCGGCCTCGACGAGGGTGCGGAATCGCGCGGGGGGCAGCGGATGTCCGAAATAAAAACCCTGTGCTTCCTGACAATTCTGGTCTTCGAGCCAGCGAAGCTGGTCCTCCCTTTCGATTCCCTCGGCGATCACCTGGATGCCGAGATTTTCACCCAGGCCGATGATCGCCTTGACGATCGCCCGGCTGCCCGAGGACGAAGCCAGGTCCTGGATGAAGACCGAATCGATCTTCAACCGTCGGATCGGCAGCTTGGTCAGATAGGCCAGCGAGGCATAGCCGGTGCCGAAATCGTCGATGGCGACCGAGACCCCCAGCATCTGCAATGCCCGCAACTGCCGCCCTGCGGAATCGGGGTTTTCGATCAGTGCGGTCTCGGTCAGTTCCAGTTCCAGGAAATTGGGGTCCAGGCCGGTTTCGGTCGTGGCGTCCACCACGAGCTGGTGCACGTCGTGCTGGCGGAACAGGACGCCCGACAGATTGACCGCCATGCGGACATGGATGCCGTCATGCCGCCATTGCGCCGCCTGGCGGCAGGCCTCGCGCAGGGACCATACCGTCATGGGAACGATCAGCCCCGTCTCCTCGGCCAGCGGAAGGAAGCGGCCCGGATAGACCAGTTCGCCGCCGGGGCGCACCCAACGGATCAGCGCCTCGACCCCCGACACGGCCCCGGTGGCGAGGTCGATCTCGGGCTGGTAGTGCAGGACGAACTCGCCCTTGTCGATGGCCCGGCGCAGCGCCTGCTCCATCTCGGTCGCCGCGGAGAAGACCTGTTCCATCCCCTGGTCGAAAAAGGCGTAGCGGCAGCGTCCCTCGTTCTTGGCGCGGTACATCGCCAGGTCCGCGCGCTTGAGCAGGGTCTCGAAGGTCGCGTCGGGTTCGGGATACAAGGTGACGCCCACGCTGGCGCCGACGCTCATGGAGCGGTCCCCCAGCATGAAGGGTCGCGAGAAGATGCCGACGATCCGCTCGGCCAGCTCGGCCGCGTCGGCGGCGTCGGCGATGTCGTGGACGATGGAAAATTCGTCGCCGCCCAGCCGCGCGATGACCGCGGCATGGGGCAGGACGGTACGCAGCCGGACCGCCACCTTGCGCAACAGCAGGTCGCCGACCGTGTGGCCCTGCGTGTCGTTGACGCCCTTGAAGCGGTCCAGGTCGAGCAGCAGGAACGCGAAGGGGCGGCCGTTCGGGCCCCGCTGGGCCATCAGCGCCTGCATCTCGGCTTCCAGCTTGGAGCGGCTGGGCAGGCCGGTGAGCTGGTCGTAATAGGCCAGGTGGTGCAGTTCCCACTCGGCCTTCTTGCGGTCGGTGATATCCAGCGACGTGGTCAGCACGTAGCGCATGCCGCTGGCCTCGTCATAAAGCGGGATCTTGGAGGTCAGCAGGATCCGTTCCATCCCGTAACGGTCGGAAATACTTTCCTCGTAGCGCGACGTGGGCAGGCCGCTTTCCAGCACCTGCCGGTCGCGGGTGACCGAGGCCGCGTTGTTGCGCCCCTGGCGAGGCCCCAGGACGCGGGCGTGGAACTTGTTGACGAACAGATAATTCCCGTCGGCGTCGGTCGCGCTGATCATCGCCGGCACGGTGTCGATCACCTGCAGCAGCCGGTCGCGGCTGCCGCGCAGGATCTCGGCCCGCGCGAGGCGCGTGGTTTCCAGCTCCTGCTCCAACTGCACGGCGCGCGAACGGGCGCGCTTCTGATGCCAGCTAAGCTGCAGCAGGTTGCGCGCCCGGGTCAGGAATTCGGTATGGTCGACCGGGCTGAGCAGGAAGTCGGTCGCACCGGCATCCAGCGCGTTGATGCGGTAATCGCGGTCCTCATACGCAGTGACCACGACCACCGGGACGTCATAGCCCCAGTCGAGATTGCGGATGCGCGCAGTAAAGGCCGCCCCATCCATCAGCGGCATCTTGTAGTCGGTGATGATCAGGTCGGGCACGTTGTCGTCCCCGAACCAGTCCAGGGCCTCGAGCGGCGTGGAGAAGACTTCGACCTGGATGTCCGTGCCCAGCGTCATGGCCAGCCGCGCGAAGATCGTCCGGTTGGTTGAACGGTCGTCAACGATGGCTATGAGTCGCATTCAGGCCTCGGGGCAACAGGGAGGCGGAGCCGGGTTGCTCCGCCGGTTTTTGCTTTGGCAGTTGCGCCACGCCGTCGCCGGCATATTGCGGTATTCAGTGGCACGGTCCCGATTTGATGCCGGCACCCCAGGATATCCAGCCGTCTGCTGCCTTTATGCGTAGCGTTATAGCATGGAACATGACAAGGCGCGGATCGCCATTTTTTCTTCCATGCCCGAAGGATGCGCGCCCTTCGCGCATCGCGGCTTCCGACATGCGAGACCGTGCTGGCACGCCCGTTAAAGATTAAAAATGAGTCAATACTTTGAAGTCCGCTTGATGTCATGAAGGATGAACAAGTAACGGGGCACGAATTTCAATAGCCGCGCCCGCGATCGACCAGGCCCGACGGGCATTCGCCCCGGCGCAGGCGGTCGAGATTCTCGACGATCTGCCGGGCGGCGCTGGCCGGCACGGTGTCGCTGGCGATGTGCGGCGTCAGCGTGATGCCCGGATGGGTCCAGAACGGATGGCTTTCGGGCAGCGGCTCCTGGCCGGCGACGTCGAGGATCGCGTGCGAGAGCTGACCGTCGGCCAGGGCCGCCAGCAAATCGTCCTCGTGCACATGGCCGCCGCGGCCGCAATTGACCAACGCGGCCCCGCGCGGCAGCGCCGCGAAGGCGGGCGCCGAAAGGAGGAAGCGCGTATCGTCGGTCAGCGGCAGCAGGCAGATCAGGATATCGGTCCTGGCCAGGAACGGCGCCAGCGCGTCCCGGCCCGCGAAGCAGGTGACGCCGTCGAGCGCGTGCGGGCTGCGGCTCCATCCCGCGCAGGGAAAGCCGAACAGGTGCAGGCGGTGCAGCAGCGCACGGCCGAGCACGCCCAGCCCCAGCACCCCGACCCGGCGGTCGGCGGCCAGGCATGGCGGCAGGCCGTTCCATCGGTGCGCCGCCTGCGCCCGGCGATAGGCCGGCATCTGCCGATGCAGGTCCAGCGTCGCCCAGACCCCGTATTCCACCATCATGTCGGTCAGGGCCGGGTCGACGATGCGGACCAGGGGCATCGTGTCGGGCAGGCCCAGGGCGAGAAACTGATCGACCCCCGCCCCTTCGGAGAAGACCACCTGGAGATTGGGATAGAGGGCGAGCAGGTCCGGCGGCGGCTGCCAGGTCAGCAGGGCCGTGACGTCGGCCGGGTCGCCGCATTCGGGCCAGATCCGGACGTCCAGGCCGGGCGCCGCCTTGGCGAAGGCGAGGCGCCAGGCTTCCGCGCGCGCGGGGGCGGTTCTGACGAGAAGCGACATGGGCGTTCGATCCTGCTGTTTCCGATGCGGAATGACGACGCGGCGGAATGGCGGCGTCGTGCCAGCTTATGGGCATGAGACCGCGTGAGGGCAAGACCGCTGAAAGGCTTGTGGAGCAGCCTTTCAGCCCCGGTCCAGGGTCGGATCCAGGGACGGGTCCAGGGCCAGGACGAGTTGCGCGCCGGGGCGCGCTTCCGCCGCATCGAGGTTGGACAGCGTGACGCCCAGCAGGCGGATCCCCTGTTCGAGCGGCCCCTGTTTGAGCGGGAAGAACGGACGCAGCAGGTCCTGCGCCACCCGGGACAGGGCGGCCTGGGCGGCGACCGGGCCGGGCAGCGAGTGCGCGCGCCCAGTCTGCCTGAAATCGGCATAGCGGAGTTTCAGGGTGACGGTGCGGCCGGACAATCCACGCCGGGCGCAGGCCTGCCAGACCCGGGCGGACAGATCGTCCAAGGCCGCGGCGGCCTGCGGCCAGTCCCGGATGTCGCGGTCGAATGTCCGTTCGGCCCCCAGCGATTTGCGGGGCCGGTCGGGTTCGACCGGACGGTCGTCCCGTCCGCGCGCGATGCCGTGATAGAAGGCCGCGGCCTTGCCGAAATGCCGGGCCAGGCCGGCCATGTCCCAGGCGCGGAGGTCCAGTCCGGTACGGATGCCCAGCGCGTGCATGCGTGCCGCCGTGGCCGGGCCGATGCCGTGGAAGCGCTCGACCGGCAGCGCCTCGACGAAGCGCGGTCCCATGCGGGGGGTAATCACGTACAGCCCGTCCGGCTTGCGATGGTCGGATGCCAGCTTGGCCAGGAATTTGTTGTAGGACACGCCGGCCGAGGCGGTCAGGCCGGTTTCGGCCCGGATGGCGGCGCGGATGTCCTGGGCGATGGCGGTGGCCGAGGGGCGGGCGACCAGCGGCGCGGTGACGTCCAGATAGGCCTCGTCCAGCGAGAGGGGCTGAATCAGTGCGGTATAGCGCGCGAAGATGGCGTGGATCTGCGCCGAGACAGCGCGATAGACGTCGAAGCGCGGCGGCACGAACACCAGGTCGGGGCAGCGGCGCAGGGCGGTGACCGACGGCATGGCCGAGCGCACGCCGAAACGCCTGGCCTCATAGCTGGCGGCGGCGACGACGCCGCGCTGCCGGCTGCCGCCGACCGCGACCGGGCGGCCGCGCAGGGCGGGATCGTCACGCTGTTCGACCGACGCATAGAACGCATCCATGTCGATATGGATGATGCGCCGGACCGGAAGCGGAGCCTGGATCGGGACCGGACCGAAATCCGGTCGCGACAGGCCGTGATATTCCAGGGCCATGACAGTCCACGCCCCTGATATTCCAGGCCCCTGCCCGAGGCCCGCGCCATGGGGACCCGTCCCGGGGAGAGGCCCCGGGACGGAACGGATCAGGCCTTGGCCTTGCAGCAGGCCTTCTTCTTGAAGAAGCAGATCAGCGCCACCACCAGGCCCAGCGCCACGATGCCCTTCACGCACGGCGACTTCACGGGGCATTTGACGGGACAATCAGCCATTTTTCGATTCCTTACAGCACGATCTGACCGGCCGGAGCGCCGGATGGCCCTATTCTACCCGCCTGAATCCGGCTGGCTACCCCGCGCCGGGGCGGCGATTCCGGCGCAGGGCGCCGGACCGGCCCCGGGCGCCGGGTCCAGGCCCATCAGGTCGTGCAGCGCGTCGCGCGTGGCGCGGCAGACCGCGGCAGCGGCGTGCGAGCGCAGCGGAGAGACGATGACGTGGCTGTCGGCGCCGGGGAAATCCACCTTGCGCCTGGCCTGGGGCGGCGTGTCGAGCTGGTCGAACATGGCCAGCATCGCGGCGACCGAAACCGTCGGGTCCTGATGGGCCGGGTCGCGATCATAATAGCCCAGGAACACCGGCGCGGTGACGCGCCGGAAGGTCGCCCGGGTCATCTGCCCGCGCGTCAGTTCGGCCAGCGCGACATAGCCGTCCAGATGGACGTCGCCCGTCCAGATCGGGCCCATGGCGGGTTCGTGCGTCACGGCGTGGCCGTGATTATGCACCAGCCACATCAAGGGCACGCCCCAGGGCCGGAACAGCGGGTCCAACCGATCGTCGCGTTCGCGCACCAGGGGCGACCACAGCACCAGCCCCGCGACCGCCCGCGGATGCTGGGCCGCCAGCGCCAGCGCCAGCGCGCCCCCGGTGGAGGTGCCGATCAGGACCACGCGATCGCCGATCGCCCGGCCGATGGCCAGTGCCGTGGCCGCCCCTTGCATCAGGCCGGCCGCCGACAGGCCGCGCATCGCATCGGGCGCGCGCAGCCCGTGGCCCGGCAGGCGGGCGAGATAGAGATTGCAGCCGAAGGCGCGGGCCAGGTCGGCATGAACGGGCGCGCCTTCGCCCTGGCTGGCGGTGAAGCCGTGCAGATAGACCATGGCGCAGGCCGTGCGCGCCGGATGGGCCGGATCGGCCCAGACGATCCGGGCCCGCGTATCGGGGCGCAACGGGCCGGCGGCCCGTTCGCGGTCGGCGATCCAGGCATCCAGCGCCGCCGGGTCCTGCGGCACCGGCGGCAGGGAGACCTGTCCCCGCCAGGGATGCGCGCGCGGACCGAGCAGCAGGAGCGCCACCACGCAGCCGGCGCCGCAAGCCCGCCGGAACGCCCGCCGGTGCCTTTGGACCGATCGGAGGATCATCCGGAGGCCTGCCATCGCGGGCTCAGACATTCAGATGGAAGCGGCCGATGACGCGGCCGATCAGGCGAAGCTGGGCGCTGTCGTCATCGGCCGACCAGGTCATGCGCCGGATCGGGACGTCGAAGGACGCGTATCGCGGGTTGTCGCTGACGACGCTGAGGGTTTCCGGGTCCTTGATCGACAGGCGCTTGACCATCAGCAGGCCTTGAACCGCAACGACATAGACCGACTGGACGAACGGGGCGGGCGTGTAATTGACCAGAAGCGTATCCCCGGCGTCGATCGAGGGCTGCATGCTGTCCCCCTGGATGCGGACAAAGAATAAATTCCTGCTCCACGCGCCCAGAACGTTGCCGATGAAATGCCTTGAAACCGTATAGATCCTGCCGTCTTCCCAATCGTTCGGCTGCATTCCGGCGCCGGGGGACGGTTCTGCATCAAAAAACTTGACCTGGATCGTCTCGCGGTCGCCGAATTGAGGATGGAACAGCAGATCCGGCGCGAACGCGGGCACGTCCTGCAAGCTCGCCGTCCGACCCGGACGCTGAAGAAATGCATCGGACATCGGCGTTTCGGCGCCTACCGCCAGCCATTCGAGCGGCACGCCGCATGCTCTTGCAAGAGCGATCATGGCGCTGGCCTTCATGTCGCGGCCGGCGATGTAGTTGTTGAGCGTGCCAACCGCCATCTGGGCGCGAATTGCCACTTGGGAATTCCCGCCGGCGGCCTGAACGGCGGCGCGCAATCTTTCGGCCCGCCGTTTTACGTCGCTGCCGGCGTCGTCGGGGCCGAATCCGGCCCTATTGGCAGCGTTGCCGTATGGAATCTCTAAATTCTTAGACATTTCAACGGATAACCACCGATCAGAGATTAATTACAGAAATTTTAAGATCGGAATTTTCATTTGGAGTTGCCATACAGAAACTCACACAGCATCCTCTGAGATGTGGATCAGGCGCCAACATCTGATCTCGGGTTGAAAATAAAGGCCGGTTGGCGCCGGCCCGGTTCGCACAAGGGGACGCAGTATGGCATGAAAGCCATGCGTTAGGCCAATGCATGTCGAGGATATAAAAGCCGAACTAAGGAAACGGTATGGCAGTTTGGCGAGCATCTCTCGCCAATTGGGGTTGAATCCCAACGCAATCAGCGCGGCGATCCACCGGCCCGGAAATTCCATCCGCACCGAACGGCGCATTGCCGAACTGATCGGCAAGACGCCGCACCAGGTGTTTCCCGACCGTTTCCATGCCGATGGCACGCCGATCCCGCGCGCCGTCGCCCGGACGCCCATCAGCCGCGTTCCGGACCGTCTTCGCGCAAGCGGGGCGATGGCGTGAGCGATCCGCCGCGCACGATACGCGCGCAATAAGGGCATCGGTACGCGCAGGCCGGCCAGGTTCCTTGCCCAGGTTCTGCGTCCAAGGTTCTGCACCCCAGGTTCTGCACGATGACTATTGACCCGGACGGCACGATCGGGGGTAATGCGGCCGTTTCATTTCAGTAAACCTTTTTCAACGCACTCTCGGACCGTTTTGCACAACGAAGGCATGGCCCGGCGGCCGGCCTGCCACCGGACCCGGCGAAGAGAGTCCACCCGCCGCCAGCGGACCGGTCGCGAACGTTCCACGGGAGGACAGAGTGACACCCTCTTTACGGGCGTCTGCCGGACGCAGGGCGGCTGACGTGTCGTTTCTTCTGAAGAATAAATATTTCCAACCACTTGCGATCGTATTCGGCTGCTTGCTGGCGCTGTCCGCCGCGAGACCGGCACGGAGCCAGACGGTCGCCGCGACGCGCTACGGCATGGCGGCCGGGCTGACGAACACCGCGGTGCTGAGTGCCCTGCAATTGCCGAACGGCGAAATGCTGGTGGGCACCCAGCACGGGTTCTTCGCATTCGACGGCCGGCAGTTCCTGCCCCTGGGGCCCGAACAGGGCCTGCCGGTCGGCGGCATGGCGCAGGCCGCCGTCATGACCGCGGGCGGCGACCTGGTCCTGGTCCTGCTGGACCGGATTTATGTCGCCCATGCCGTCACGGCGGACATGCCCGTGCTGGGCCTGCATTTCGTCCCGGTGACGGCACACGCGGCGCTGAGCCGCGACGAATTCCGCAAGATCGCGCCCTGGCGGGGCGGCCTGGTCATGACCGACCGCGACCGGCTGCTGTTCCTGCATCGGGTCGGGGGCGAAGACAGGATCGACACGCTGGAAAGCGTGCTGGGGCTGGCTGAAGGCACCCTGACGGACGTCTCGGCCCTGCATGCCGAGCGGGACCGGTTGTGGCTGGGCACGGGCGGCGGCCGGCTGTGCGTGCTGGCGGGGCGGAGCCTGCATTGTCTGCCGGTCCCTGCCCTGGCGCCGCCCCGCAGGGTGGACGCCATCGCCGAGGACGGGCGGGGCGTATTGTATGCCCGCACCCTGCGCAGCCTGATCACGGCCGACCCGGCGCGCGGCACGCTGCGGGTCGAACCGGTCCCGCATATCGGCACGCAATATGAAAACTACCAGCGTTTTCTGACCATCGCCTGGACGCCGGACGGCAAGTTGATGACCCAGGCCGATGACGGCGAACTGGCGATCCGTACCGACGACGGCTGGACGATGCGGATGCTGGACGGGGAACCGATCGCGGCGCCGCTGAGCGTGGTGCTGTTCGACCGTCAGCGCAATCTGTGGATCGGCGTGCCGGGGATCGGGATGATCCTGACCCGGGGGTTCGGCGTGTTCGAGAATTTCGACCGGCGGAACGGGCTGTCCGGCGCCATCATCTGGCAGATGCTGCGCCGGCCGGGCGGGCTGCTCTGGATCACGTCCGACAGCGGGATCGATGCGCTGGACACGGCGGCGCGGCGCGTCGTGCGCGCGATCCCGCAGGCGGCGTTCCTGATCGCCGCCGACGATCGGGGCCGCCTGTGGCATGACGGGCCGGACTATCTGGCCCGCATGGATCCGGCGACGGGCCTGCAGCAGGATTACGACATGCGCCGCATCAACAAGATCCTGCCGGGGCGGGAGCATGATATGTGGATCCTGTCCGACACGGGGGCGTGGCGGGTCGATACGGCGCGCGCGGATACGACCCCTGTCCCGGTGCCGGGGATGGGCGGGGCCTATGCGTCCGGCCTGATCGACCGGGACGGCGCGCTGTGGCTGATCGAAGGGCGCAGGCTGCTGGTCCGGCGGCGCAACGGCATCGTGACGGTGGCGCGGGCCGGCTGGCCGAAGGCGGATTTCATCCCCAACCTGCTGGCGGCGCAGGACGCGCATACGCTGTGGGTGACCGGCCAGGGCGGGCTGTATCGCGCGACGCATGACGGCGACCGGATCACGGCATTGACCGCCTTCGGCCCGTCGGAGATCGGAACCGACATGACCTATGCCGTGCTGGTCGACCATCGGGGCTGGGTGTGGATCGGGTCGGACCATGGGCTGGCGCTGTTCGACGGCGCGCACTGGACCCGCGTGACCGCGGCGGACGGGCTGATCGCCGACGATCTGGACCAGGACAGCCTGATCGAGGACACGGACGGCACGATCTGGGTCGGGACCAGCAGGGGCTGTCGCATATCCTGCGGCCCGAGCAGTTGCGGCGCGCCGAGACGCTGCGGCCGGTGATCAGCCGGATGACCCTGGGCGACGCCCCCTATGACGGCCGCGCGGTCGCCTTCAGCCGCGCGCCGTTCCGCGTGACCTTCGGCGCGCTGGATTATCGTGACGAGGGCCGGATCCGCTTCCGCTACAGGCTTGAGGGGGTGGATGAAGGCTGGAACGAGGCGACCGAGGACACCGTGCGCTATCCGAGCCTGCCGCCGGGCACGCATCGTTTCCTGCTGCAGGCCTATGATCCCGGACGCGACCAGGAGCCGGCGATCGTCGCGGTTTCGCTGGGCATGGGGCGCCCCTGGTGGCAGAGCCCGGAGGTGCGGATCGGCGAAATCATGGCCTGCGGGCTGGCGGCCTATGGGCTGTGGCGCATCCGGGTCGGATTGCTGATCAAGCAGCGGCGCAAACTGCGCGAGACCGTCGAACGCCAGACGGCCGAGATCCGCGCGGCCCATGAGGCGCTGGTCCGCCAGTCGCGGCTGGACAGCCTGACGGGTCTGCTGAACCGGGGTGCCATCCAGGCGCACCTGCAGGCCTGCCTGCAGGCGGACGCCCCCGGCGCCGATCGGGCGACCGGGCTGGCGATCGGACTCGCGATCGGACTGGCCGATGTCGACCATTTCAAGGCGATCAACGACCAGATGGGGCATCTGGCCGGCGACGAGGTGCTGACCGAGATCGGGCGCAGGCTGCGCCGCGGCCGGCGCCACGGCGAAGAGGTCGGCCGGTACGGCGGCGAGGAGTTCCTGATCGTGCTGCAGGGCGACGGAGACAAGGCGGCCCGCATGGAGGACATCCGGCGGTCGCTGTCGCGCGCGGTCGCGCTGTCGTCGGGGCGCACGCGCCGTGTGACGGTCAGCGCCGGGCTGGCCGAGGCGCGCCCGGGCGAGACCTGGCAGGCGCTGATCGGCCGCGCCGACGCCGCGCTGTACCGGGCCAAGAAGGCAGGGCGGAACCGGATGGAAACAGAGCTTGAACCGGAGCCGGCCGATCAGAGCAATTGATTATTTTATGGAATCACGTGATCTGCACTGATTTTTTCATATCCATGCGGATCAGGCCGAGGCGGCCCGGGGCTGCGCGAGGGAGCGTCGCGCCAGCGACGCCAGGATCACCGCCATCAGCACCAATCCGAAATAGCCGATGGCCGGATAGACGCGGTTGACCAGCGCGACGAAGCCAAGCTGGCTCATCCCCCAGGCGCCGAGCGCGATGCCGGCCGCCGCCGCCATGCGCGGCAGGCCGAACGATTGCAGCCGCACGGCGAGCGTGTAGGTCATGCCCACCGCCGAGCAATAGAGTTTCAGCAGGATGACCGGCAGCAGGGCGGCGCCGAACAAAGGCGACATTCTGCCGGCCAGGCGCAGCGTGGGCACGGCGCTGCCATGCACCAGGGTGTCCTGGCTGTGCAGCACGAAGGCCAGCCCGAGCAGCAGCGCGCCGAACACCGCCCCGCCCGCCAGACCGCCCAGCCGCGCCGTGCGGAGATGCGCGACCTGGCCGCCGACGACAAGCAGCACCGGCGCCGCCCCCGCGACGTTGAACGACACGTAGAGGACGGCGCTGGCCAGCCAGTTGGCGGCCGCGCGCGGCGGCGGGGGCAGCGGCGGGGCAGCCGGCGGGGCCGGATGGGCCAGCGCGAAGGCGAGCATGGCCGTGACCATGAGCATGACCAGCGGCGTCATGATCCCGACCAGGTCGACGATGCGCCTGGCGTTGCAGACCATGGCAAGCCAGGCCAGCGCCGCCATGATCGCCGAACCCGCGGCCGCGGGCAGGCCGAATTGCTGCTGGATCGACGCGCCGCCGCCCGCGATCATGACGGTGATCATGCAGAACAGGCAGACGCACAGCACGAGATCGAGCGCCGGGGCCGCCCGCCGGCCGAACAGGCGGGTCATCGCCTGCTGGTGGGTGTGGATCTGCAACTGGCAGCCAATGGCGTACAATTCCAGCACCAGCACGGCGAACAGCGCGCCCGAGACCAGGCACCCCAGCAGCCCCGGCCGCCCGAAGGCGGAAAAGAACTGGATGACTTCCTGCCCCGAGGCGAATCCACCCCCGACCATCAGGCCGATAAAGACCGCCCCCAATCGCAGCACGTCCTTCATGCGGAACCCTTCCCTGCGGCATGCCGGCCCATCCCGGCCGGTCCGTTACGGTATCCAACCGGAATGACGGACGCCAGTCAGCGCGACGCGGTCGAAACCGGGGGCAGCGGGGATAACGTGCCAGGAACCGGGGTGCCAGGAACCGGGTTGGCCGGCGGCAGCCGGCGCAGCCTGATCTGGAAGGTCGGGTCGCCGTCGGGCGCATGCAGCCGCTGGATATAGACCCGCTGGGTCCGGTAACTGATCCAGACCCGGTTATGGCGCAGGAAGTCCGCGCCGAGCAGCGCGTGGTCGATCTCCATCGGCGCGACCGCGATCCACGGCTTGTAATAGATCGCGTGTCCGACCTGCAGGCTGTCGAAACGGTGCAGATGGGCTTCGAACCGGTTGTCGTCGACCCCGTGCATATGGCCGTGCGGGTCCTGCGACAGGCGGGCGCGGTCCACGCCGGCATGGCGCGCATCGCCGGGCAGGATCACCGTATGGCCCGCGCCGCTGTCCAACTGGGCGGAGACGCGATGCCCGTTGAGCAGGACGTCGATCATGATCGCGGAGTCGCCCTCGATCTCGATCGGCGCCATGTCGGTGGGGCCGCTCCAGGTCGGGGTGGGGGAATCGCAGCCGGAGACGGTGTACAGATCGAGCTGGTGGGCGGGCAGGTCGAAGACCGGTTCGGCGGCCGCGAGGAAATTGCCGCCGAACAGGCCGACCACCGGCAACCCGCCTATATGGCCGGGAAAATGTCCGGCCACCGCGAAGAGCGTATCGCGCGCCGTGCCCGAGCCAAGCCCGAGCCGGTCGACCGTGACCACATTGCCGACGGTCTGCCCGCCCACGCCCTGGATGGGAACGAACTGGCCGGTATAGGGCAGGCGCAACGCCTCGGCGGCCTCGGGCGAGACGATGCTGAAGGCAGCCCCCGTATCGATCAGGAAGGCGACGGGCGTGCCGTTGATCGTCGCGCGGACGATAGGCTGGCCGACATCGTTCATGACCTTGAGATCGCCGAGGGTGGAGACGACACAGCGCCGCGGGCCGGACGAACAGGCCCCTTGGACCAGACCCAGGACCAGGCATGTCAGCAGGCAGGCCAGCCGGCCGGCCAACGCCCGGCCGGCGGACGGGCGGCGGGTCGTCGCGGCCTTCACCGCGCGATCCGTGAGGCGGAAATTCTTGCGTTCATGATTCATGCCGGCTCTGCATTCCTCGTCCTCTTTTGCCTATCGCACGCGCATGCCCGCCCTGGCGTCCCAATGGAGCGGGCGATCGGATCGGGGCAGCGGCGCCTCGGCCACCTGGCCGATCGCGACGCCGTGGGGCCAGTCATGCGGGCAGATCGCGACATAGCGCGCATAGCCGCCGGTGCCGCCCTGGAATTTCGGATAGCCGATGGCGACCAGACAGCCGGTCGGGCCGACCTGGTCGAGATTGGCCAGCCCTTCGGCCTGGGCGTAGCCGTGATGCATCAGCCAGTGCTCGCCTTCCAGGGTCGGCGTGTCGTCGGTGTCCAGCGGTTCATGCCCATGGAACAGGATGTGCCGCCGCAGATGCAGGAATTGCAGGGCGGCCAGCGACACGCCCGGGAAGCGGTCCTGCCGCGCCAGGGCGGGGTCGGGCCAGCCCTTCGACCAGTCGGAGCGGACGAACACCACCGAACCGGCGGGGATACGGCCGTGCCGGGCCTCGAAGGCCGTGATGTCGGCGACCTGCAACTGATAGCCCGGATCGCGCGCCACCTTGTCCTGCATCGGGATCACCACCAGCGGGCGCAGGGTATAGGTGGGCGGCAATTCGTCGATCGACGGATATTCGGGTGCCCAATGGGCGGGCGGGTCGAGTTGCGTGCCCAACTGGTCGGTGGGCAGGACATAGCGGCTGGCCTCGAATCCCGACGCCGCATAGGTGAAGACCTGCCCCTGCCGTGCGAAGGGCGGCACGGCGGTCGCGGCTTCGGCCCGCCCGAAGACCGGCGGCGCGAAACCGGCCCAGACGGGCATGGCGGGCGTGATCACATGGGTCAGGTCGATATATTTCGCCCCGCGCAGCGCGCTGTCATAGACCGCCCAAAGCCCGTCCGCCGCGCGGGCGGATATGGGGAACGGCGCGGGCGCGCCAAGCGCGAGCAGCACGGCCAGGGCCGCCGATCTTTTGAAGAATCCGGCATACGCCACGATGTTTCTCCCTCTCATTCCCCCGTTGCTCACTCATCGTACGATACGCCGTTCAGGCTGGCCTGGTGTCCGGAGCGGGCCAGCGCGTCCTATTGTCGCAGCGCCGGGCGGAACGGCGCGACCGTGCCGTCGGAGGGCAGCGGGGGGAGGCCCAGCAGGGTCATGACCAGCGGATAGACATCGACATTGTCGAAGGCGCCGATGACCCGGCCGGGGACGAAGGCCGGGCCGGCGGCCAGGAAGGTGGCGTTCATCTCCGGCGCCATGGCGTCATAGCCGTGATCGCCGCCGACCGTGCGGGGCGGATGGGCGGCCGATGCTGCGATCATCCAGCCGACATCGGCCACGCAGATGAAGGCCGGCACGCGCGGATTATGTCCGTAATGGAACCGTTCCGGCAGGTCCTGGCGACGCGTGCAGGCCATGTGGTCGTGATGCGCCAGCAGCGCGGCCGCCAATCGCGCCGCCTGCCCGGGGGTGGCCCTCGGGGCGACCCCTGGGGCGGCATCGACGCCGGCATAGGCGCCGCCCGTGACGAAGCGGAACGTGCCGGCCGGGGCGATCCGGTCCAGGTAGACGATCCGCTGCATGCTGGTGGCGGCCATGCCGTGGTCGGACACGACGATGATGTCGGCGTCGATATGGCGGGCCCGCAGCCCCGCCACCAGCCGGCCGATCGCCTGGTCGATCAGCGCGGCGGCGGCCGTGGTCTGCGGCGCGTCGGGGCCGAATTCATGCCCGGCATGATCGACCCGGTTGAAATACAGGGTGGCGAAACGCGGGCGCCGCGCCGGCGGACGGTCGAACCACGACAGAAGACGATCCACCCGGTCGTCCGGCGGCATGGCGCCGTCGAAGGGCAGCCAGTCCGCAGGACGGACGCCGTGGATCGGGGCCTCGGACCCCGGCCAGAACAGGGTGGCGCTGCGCAGCCCGTGTCGTTCGGCGGTGACCCAGACCGGTTCGGCCTGGTCCCACCAGCGCCGGTCGGTAACGGCGGCGCGGTTGCCCAGGCTGAAGCGCATGCCGGGCATGGCGGGGTCGTACATCGTGTTGCCGACGATGCCGTTGCGGTCCGGCCGCAGGCCGGTGACCAGCGTGTAATGGTTGGGGAAGGTGATCGACGGGAAGGACGGGTGCATGGCCACGGCGCGCACGCCCGACGCGGCCAGCGCGTTCAGGTTGGGCGTCACCCCCCGGTCCAGATAGTCGGGCCGGAATCCGTCGATCGACACCAGGATGACAGGGGGCGGGCCGCCGGTTTCAGACCCCCCGGTTTCGGGCATCGACGCGCAGGCGGCACCCCCCAGCGGCAGGAGCAGGGCAAGAAGACGAAGCAGCCGCGGCATCAGGCAGGATTCTCCGGCGACCGGCCGCGCTGCCGCGGGGGTCAGGGCTGGGTGGATGTCGTCACCAAGCTATGCTGGCGATCCCATTGACGGGCAAGGGGGAGAAGCAGGACGAACAGCACGGTGCATCCCGCCGCGGCCATCGCCAGGTCGAGGAACAGGTCGGCATAGGCCCCCGCCCCCCCGGCCTGCGCCGCCACCGTTCCCGAACCGATGGCCGCCAGATTGGCGACCATGCTGCCGAGATACATCGCCACCCCGACTGCGAGGTAATAGGCGCCCATCATGAAGGCGCCGATGGATCGGGGCACGTAGCGGGCGATGACCGCCAGGCCCAGGCCGCTGATCAGCAACTCGCCCACCGACAGCGCGCCATAGGCCCAGATCATCACCCAGGGCGTGACCCGCCCTGCCCCACCCGCCAGCGCCCCCAGCCACCAGATGACGAAGGCCAGCGTGACCAGGGCGAAGCCGATGGCGAATTTCTGCGCCAGCGACAGGTCGCGCCCGGCCAGGGCCATGCGTCGGTACAGCCACGCCAGCAGCGGGCTGGCCAGCATGATCCAGATCGGATTCAGCGCCTGGAACTGCCCGGCGGACAGGCTGAACAGGGTCAGGCCGCCCAGCCGGACCTGGCCATGGACGCCGCGCAGCGCGAACAGGGTCAGCGACGTGATCATCTGCTGGTAGAAGATGAAATAGACCATGCCCTGGAGCGAGAGCATGTAGGCCATGCGCAGGCCCGGCCGCTGGGCGGGCGCGGCGCGGCAATAGATCGCGGTCCAGCACCCCAGGACCAGCAGGCCGGCGATGAACACGCAGGCGCGGGCCAGCGCGGCATGGGCCAGCACCATGCTGAGCGCGCCGATGACCGCCAGCATCGCCGCAAAGACCGCAACGGCGCGCCCGGCCGGCAGGGCGGCGAAATCCGGCGCGGTACCGACATGGGCCAGCCGGCCACGGCGGACCGTGTAGAAACACAGCCCCACGAACAGGCCGGCGGAGCAGGCCGAGAACGCGAAGGCCGGGCCGAAGCGCTCCTGCAGCCAGGGGGTCAGCAGCATCGAGAAGGTCGAGCCGACATTGACCGCCATGTAATAGAGGGTGAAGGCGGCATCCAGTTCGACATCGTCGCCGTCATAGATGCGGCGCACCAGGTTGGCGGCGTTGGGTTTGAAGAACCCGTTTCCGGTGGCGATCAGGCCCATGGCCAGGGTGAAGAACTGCTCGTGCATGGTGGCCAGCGCCAGCACGGCATAGCCGAATGCCAGCGTGGTGGCGCCGGTCAGCATGGCGCGGCGCGAGCCCAGGACGCGATCGCCCAGCCAGCCACCGACGGCCGGCAGCGCATAGGTCATAGCGGCGAAGGCGCCCCAGGTCATGTTGGCGCGGGCGTCGGCGAAGCCCAGATGCTGCACCATGAACAGCAGCAGCACCGCCTGCATGCCGTAATAGCCGAAGCGTTCCCATAATTCGATGGCGACGACGACGCTGAAAGACGCGGCACGGGAGGGAAGCGCCAACGCGGCACCCGGAGGCGTTGATGAAGAAGAATTCATGAAATTCCCGAATAGAAGCGCGAACGTTGGGCGAAACACCTATCAGACCGGCAGCAAAAGCGACAACGCGGGCTGGCGTCATTCTGCGCCGAGCGCAGGAATAACGCACAATATGTCTCAATCATTTCGAAAATTCTATGATTCTGTCGCGAATTCAGCCGGCGGCGAAATCATAATCGCGTTCGACCCGGCAGATCCGGGTCTTGTAGGCCGCGTACCAGCGCTGCCGCCCCAGGCGCTGCGCCATCTGGTGGGCGGCGTCCGTCTTCCAGGCGGCGATGTCCTCCAGGCTGCGCCAATAGGAGACGGTGATGCCCGGCGCGCCCGGTCCCGCGCCCTCGCGCACCGATTCGACGCCCAGAAAGCCGGGCTGGCGGGCCGCCGTTTCGGCCATCACGCGCGCCATCTCGCCATAGCCGGCATCGTCCCGGCCGAGCAGGGAAGTGAAAACGACCGCGTAATAAGGAGGCTGAGGCGTGGGGGCGATGGACATCTGGCGGTTCCTGCTGCCGGGCGTGCGGTGTCGGGACGCGGGACATTCAGGGGGCGGGATCGGCGACCGGACGCCGCTTGCGCATCGCGCGGTGCGGGATGCCGGCATCGGGGAATTCCTCGCCATACGCCACATAGCCCAGCGATTCATAGAAAGGCAGGGCCTGGGTCTGAGCGTCCAGCATGAAACAGGCCACGCCGCGGCAGGCGGGCAGATCCTCGATCGCGCGCATCAGGCGGCGGCCGAGCCCCCGGCCGCGCCACGCGGCGTCGATCGCCACGCGGCCGATCTTGGCGGTCATGCCGCCATCCTTGAACAGGACCCGCGCGGTGCCCACCGGCCCGCTGTCGGCCAGGACCAGCACATGCAGCGCCGTATCGTCGTCGGAATCATATTCCAGCTCGGGCGGGACATGCTGTTCGTCGATGAATACGGCGGCGCGGACGGCGAAGCAGGAGTCGCGGTCCTGCACGGTTTCGACGGTCCGGAGGGTGATGGAGCACATGGGACGAGCCTGAACGGACGATGGTTTCGGGACAGGAGAATCAAGATTCCAATGGCCTGCGGATCTCCGGAATTCGCCTGCGGATTCCGGAGCCATGACACTAGCGCGCGCGTTCCAGATCCGGAATAAGCGGAACGTCATTTTGACATAAGGGGGATATGTTGGAGTCCGACATGAGAAGGAACGATCGTTGGCGCGCGGGGCGCGGCGCAATGTCCGGCCTGGCTTGCCTGCTCGCCATCGGGCTTGTCCCGACGGCGCGGGCGGCCGAGGACGTGAAAATGGTCGTGGTTGCCAATTGGGAAAACGGCGCGGATCGCGGCGACGCGCCGGGCGAGTATCAGGACTGGGTCGAGCGCGAGCATCTGGACCAGACCGTTCCGGTGCGCGGGGCGCCGGACGTGGTGCGGCGGAACGCGGACGGGCTGTACGGGATCGTGCTGCGGCATGGCGTGACGGACCTGGCGGCGTTCGTGCTGGATCCGCGTTTCGATTTTCATAAAACTTACTGGCTGTTTACCGGAATATCCGGTGTCGATCCGCATGCGGCGCCGGTCGGCAGCGTCGCCTGGGCGCGCTGGGTGGTGGATGGCGACGCGCTGCGCGAGATCGACGATCGGACCGTTCCGAAAGGCTGGCCCTATGGCCTGTATGCGATCGGCGCGTCGCGTCCCGACACGCTGCCGGAGAATCCGAACCATTACGGGTCGGTCACCGATGTCGCGGAACTGAGCAAGGCCTATCCGCTGAATCAGGGGCTGGCGCGCTGGGCCTATGCGCTGAGCCGCACCGCCGCGCTGGCGGACGACCCGGCGGTCGCGGCGCGGCGCGCGGCCTGGACGGGATTTCCGCAGGCGCAAAAGGCGCCTTTCGTCCTGATGGGCGAGACGCTGGGCGCCGAACGGTACTGGCACGGTGCGCCGCGCACGCAATGGGCGGAGAACTGGGTGAAGCTGTGGACCAGGGGCCGGGGCCTGTTCGTGATGACGAACGAGGAGAGCCAGACCTATCAGCGTGAGATGCGCACTCTGGCGCGCCTGGGCTTCGTCGATGCGAACCGGATCATGGTGCTGCGTTCGGCCAGCAATTTTTCGATGCCGCCGCCGGGCATGGACGTGACGCATTCGATGGGGGATGAAGGCCCCGGGCAGGCGCTCGCCTTCGACAACAATGAACGCGCGGGCGCGCCGGTGATCGCGGAAATCCTACGCCACTGGGACCGCTATCGCGACCACGTGCCGTCAGAGTGACGCGGCGGGCGGGATCGACGGAATATCGCCGGTCCCGCCTGAATATTTCCTAAATATTTACTGACCCGCGATACGTCACCGCTATCGGACATGCGGCAGGGGGGACATGCCGAACAGCAGCGGGTGCAGGATCAGCAACCCGCCCCAGAGCACCAGGGCCAGGACCGGGACGGACCAGCCCAGTTCGCGCGGCGCGAAATGGTTGCGCCCGGCCAGGATGGCGCCGAACGGGACGATGGAGGTGCCGGCCGCCAGGGTGCGCCAGAGGACCGGCTGCCGCCGGGCCAGCTTGGCGTCGATCGACTTCGTGCCCGCCAGCGCCGTCACGCCGAACGCGCCGAAGAAGATGAGCGACGCCGCGTCGCCCGTGCCGATGATATGGACCAGCGCCCACAGCGCGAAACTGCAGAGCATGGGGTGGCGGGTGATGCGCACCATGCCGCGCGGCTGCCATTCCGGGCCGATCGGCGGGCCCAGCGACGTGGGGTTGCGCGACAGGACCGCGCCCGCGAACAGCGCGAACGCGGGCAGCATGGCCAGCACCAGCAGCCAGCGCAGCCAGTCCGGCGCCACCCACAGGCCGCGATAGGGCGCGGCCGCGTAGCTGCGCGCCAGGACGAAGATGGCAGCCAGCGAAAGGACCGAGAACAAGGCGCGAAATCCCTGGTCGCCAAGCCGGCGGGCGATGGGGTCGCGCAGGCGCGTGCCGGCCAGCCCGATATGCAGCCCGACCCAGATGAGGGCGGTGATGATCAGCGCGGTCATGATGCGATTCCCTCTTCTCGGTCCCGATTTTTTTGGTCCCAGCGTGTTTTCGCGACTTGGACGCCTTTCCCGCGGGATTGTTCGCAATGTTATCATTGATAACATAACGCCGCGCGCAAAATCGGCATCACGCGACCGTGAAGCCCGTCCCGGGAAAATCGCGGCGGGACGGCGCATTTAGAGAAGGCAAAGCCGCGAAGAGGATGTGCCGTGTATCTGACCCCGCATGAGAAGGACGGGTTGCTGATTGCCGTGGCGGCCCAGGTGGCGCGCCGGCGCCTGGAACGGGGGGTGCGGTTGAATTATCCCGAAGCCGTGGCCCTGATCACCGATGCGGTGGTCGAGGGTGCGCGTGACGGACGCGGCCTGGACGAACTGGCGCAGGCGGGCGGGCAGGTCCTGACCCGCGCGCAGGTGATGGCCGGCGTCGCCGAGATGATCCCGGTCATCGAGGTCGATGCGCTGTTTCCCGACGGCCCGAGAGCGGTGCGCGTTCACACCCCGATCCGCTGATGCCACACCGCCCGTTATGGCGCGGCATGGCGAGAGGAGCACAGAGATGACCAAGATACCGGACCGCGCGGAGGGGCGGCGGGACGGCACGGCCGGCCCGATCGCGGGCGACACGCTGAAGCTGGCCGATACCGCGCTGCTGGTCCGGGTGGAGCATGACCTGACGCATCGTGGCGAAAAAGCCCGGCCTGGTCATGGGCGGACGGGACATGCCGCCATCGGCCGGTCACAGCGCACCAATGCCGAAGGCGCGGCCGATACGGTGATCACCAACGCGGTGATTATCGACCATTGGGGAATCGTCAAGGCGGATATCGGCATTGTCGAAGGGCGTATCGGCGCGATCGGCAGGGCGGGCAATCCGGACCAGCAGGGCGGGGTCGATATCCTGGTCGGGCCGGGGACGGAAATCATCGCCGCCGGCGGGCGCATCGTCACTGCGGGCGGGATCGAATCGCCGATCCACCTGGTCGGTCCGCGACAGGCCGAGGACGCGCTGGCGGCGGGCGTGACCACGATGATCGGCGGCGGTACCGGGCCGGCCACGGGCACGATGGCGGCGCCCGGCACGCCCGGACCGTGGCACCTGGCGCGGATGATCCAGGCGGCGGAGGCGCTGCCGGTGAATTTGGCGCTGACCGGGCGGGGCGATGCGCTGCGTCCCGCGGCTCTGGAGGAAATGGTGCGAGGCGGCGCCGCCGGCCTGATGCTGCATGGCGAAGGCGGGATCACGGCCGCCGCCCTGCAGACCTGCCTGTCGGTGGCCGAACGGATGGATGTTCCGGTGCTGAGTGCCGCCGACATGGAAGGCGGGGGGGACCGCGACGGAAAGCCGGTCGAGGACATGATCGCCGCGGCGCGCGGCCGGACGGTTCTGCCGATACTGGGCGCGCGCGGGCCCGAGATGTTCCGCCTGGCGGCGCTGCCGAACATGCTGCCGATGAACATTCCGCCGTCGAACATGCAGCATGGCTGGCTCGGCGCGCGGGTCGCGGCCGAGATGCTGCATGATATGGGGGCGCTGTCGATGATGGCGTCGGACAGCCAAGGGCTGGGGCGGGTAGGCGACGCCGTGCTGCGGACCTGGCAGACGGCGCATCGGATGAAGATATTGCGCGGGACGCTGCCGGGCGACCGGACGGACGACAACCTGCGCGTGCGGCGCTATGTCGCGAAATATACCATCAACCCGGCCATCGCCCACGGCATGGCGGACGAAATCGGATCGGTCGCGCGCGGCAAGCTGGCGGACCTGGTGATCTGGACTCCGGCATTCTTCGGCGTGAAGCCCGACCTGGTGATCAAGGGCGGGACGATCATGCAGGCGATGGCGGGCGATGCGCATGGCGCGATCCCGCCCGTGCAGCCGCTGGCGGCGCGGCCGATGTTCGGCGGGTTGGGCAGCAGCCTGGCGGCGGCCTGCGTGACCTTCGTCTCGCAGGCCGCGTTGGCGGACGGGATCGCCGAACGGCTGGAATTGCGGCGGCAGATGCGCGTGGTTTCGAACACAAGGGGCGGCATCAGCAAGAAGGACATGGTGCTGAACAGCGCCATGCCGGAGATCGAGATCGACGCCGAAACGCAGGCCATCCGGGCCGACGGCGTGCTGCTGTCGGGCGAGGTCGCCGAAACCCTGCCGATGCGGCAACGCTATTTCCTGTTCTGAAGCAACGTCGCGATCGCGGCGAGCCCGTCGTGCAACCGCGTCTCGCTGGGTTCATGGCTGAGGCAGAGGCGGACGGATTCGGGGCTGTCGGCGGGATGCGCGGCAAAACGCTGCCCCTCGGCCACCAGAACGCCGCGTCCCTCCGCCGCCAGGCGGAACGTGTCGGCACGCCATCCGGCGGAGAGAGGCAGCCAGATATGGAGGCCATGCGGGTCGGACGCATAGTCAAAATCACTCAGTACGCGCCGGGCAAGACCCTGGCGCCGCGCGGCGGCGTGACGTTGCGCCGCGATCAGATGCGCGGCAGTGCCGTCGAGGATGAGCCGCGCCGCGATTTCGGACGTAACCGGCGGTGTCATCCAGATGCTGAGATTGACCGCATGGCGCAGCGCCGGCCCAAGCTCGCCCGGGACGCGAAGGTAGCCGACACGCAGTCCCGGCGCCACGCATTTCGAAAGGCTCGTGACATAGATTGTCCGTTCGGGCGCGAGCACGGCAATCGCGACCGGGCGGTCGGGCTTCAACGGACCGAAGACGTCGTCCTCGATCAGGATCAGGTCATGACGCCGCGCGATCCGGGCGATGGTCCGACGGCGCTCGTACGACAGCGTCGCGGCGGTCGGGGTCTGCAATGTCGGCGTGAGGTAAAGCGCCTTCGGGGACGTGCCGCAGCAGATCTCTTCCAGCGATGCGGGGCAGAGTCCTTCGGCATCCATCGCCACGGCGCGGAGTTTCAAACCGAGCCGGTCGGCGATGCCACGCAGGGACGCATAGCTCAGCGCCTCCACCAGCAGCAGGTCTCCGGGTCGGCAAAGCGCCATCAGGGTGCAGAACAACCCGTGCTGGGCGCCGTTCGTCGCGATGATCTCCTCGGGCGCCGCCTCCAGCCCGCACAGCGCCAGCCAGCGCACCGCCGCGCCTGCGTGCCGCGAAAGATCGGCATCGGTCTGGTCGTCGAGCATGGCGGACAGCCCGGGTCCCCGCGTGATTTCGTCGAGCACGCGGCGGACATGCGGCTCGGCAAGCCCCGCCAGCGGCAGGTTCCGCGACAAATCGACAGGGCCATGACCCTGGCGGCGCAGATCTCCGGCCTCGCCGCCCGTGGGTCGCGACGATGGGACCCGAACAAAGGTGCCGCGCCCGACCTCACCGCGCAGTAGGGCGCGTTTCACCCCCTCGGCATAGGCGCGGCTGGTCGTATTGGGCGACAGGCCGAGCTGCCAGGCGAGCACGCGATGCGGCGGCAGGCACGCGCCCGCGGGCAAGTCGCCCGAGGCGATGTCCTCGGCCATCGCCGCGATGATCTGCAGATATTTCGGTCCGCGCCGCCCGCTCAGATCGGGATGCCAAATTGCGCGCAGATCAATGTTTTCCTTGTTTCGCATGTCACGAAAGATGCAGTTTTCATAGCAATCGATGCAATGATTTCAGGAACAATGCAATGTCGCCCCACGCCGCCCCGAAGGGCATCGCGCTTTCCTTCGGCTGCCTCGTTCTTCTGGGGATCATGCCCATCATTTCCAACTCCCGCCCCGACGGGGTCGGCGCTCTCGCCTTCGCGGCGGCGCTCTCCGTCTGGCAGGTCATCTTCGCGGCGCCGGCTTTCGTACTGGAATGGATACGGGGCGACAGGGGCGTCTTCGGTGTCGCCGTTCCTCCGCGCGAGACGGGACGCATGGCTGCCGTCGCGCTGATGACCGGGACGATGTTCGGCCTGTCGACGTATCTCTACGTGCTGGGGATCGAGAAAGCCGGCGCCACGAACGCGGCCATCGCCATTCAGGCCTATCCGCTCTTTGCCATCCTGTGGGAGACGCTGTTCCTCAAGCGGCGCAAGACCGCGGCGGAACTGGGCCTGACGGCGGTCCTGATCGGAACCCTCTATTATCTTGGAACCGGTGGAACGGGACGGGCGGCGACTCTCTCGGTCTGGTTTCTGGCCTCGCTCGCTGTCCCGCTCCTGTGGAGCGTCGCCCATGTGATCATCAAGGAGGAACTGGGCCGCACGCCGGTGACGCCGGTGCAGGTCACCTTTGTCCGTGTTGCGATCTCGACCCTCTTCCTCCTCGCCTTGCTCGCCGCCACGACGGGCCGTTCCGTCCTGCCCGCGCTTGTTGCGGCCGTCTCGCAGCCGACGGCGATCCTTATGGGGCTGGCCTATTACCTGGAACTGATCGTGTGGTTCCATGCGATCCGGCATATCGACGTGTCGCTGGCCAGTTCGATCACGACGCCCTGGCCGACGCTGACCTTGGCGCTCGCGGTCCCCTTTTTGGGCGAGAGGATCGCACCATACCAGATCGGAGCACTTGTCCTTGTCGTCCTGTGCATTTACGGGTTGACCTGGGCCGGGCTTCGAAAAGCGGCCGCCGCGCGGGCGGTGGAAGCAAGCCCGTCATGAATGCCCGCATATCTGTAAAAAGCCTTGCCGAGCGCAGGAAAGGAGAACCGGGCAATGGGCCATGCGATCGGCCATCGCTGCCTGGCGGTACGGGACATCGCGCAGGATGCAATCATCGAGCTGAATCTGCTGTACCCGAGCGGGGACGCGCCGCGCCTGCATCATGTCGGGTCGTACCCCCTGGAACTGGCGCGGGACGGGCGGCCGGTTCCGGGACCGCGTGCGCTGGTGGTGCTGTCGCATGGCGATGGCGGTACGCCCTGGGTCCATCGCGACCTGGCTATCGGGCTGGCGCGGCACGGATTCGTCGTCGCCATGCCGAAACATCCGGGCAACAGCCTGAATGACAATGCGCTGGCGGGCAGCCTGTCCAATCTGGAAAATCGCCCGCGCCATCTGCGCCTGTGCGTCGATGCCGCCCTGGCCGACCCGATGATCGGGACGAATCCGGCGGCGCGGGTCGCGATGATCGGCCATTCCATGGGTGGCTATTCCGTGCTGGCGGCGGCGGGCGGCCAGCCCTGGAGCGGCGGGGCCGGCATGTCCGGGGGCCCGCCGCGGCCGATCGCGGTGACGCGGGACCGGCGCATCGCGGCGCTGGTGCTGCTGGCCCCCGCGACGCGATGGTTTGGCGCGCCGGGCGCGCTGTCGGGCGTGGACATGCCGATCCTGATGCGCTTCGCCGAGCACGATGCGCTGATCCCGCCCCGGCTGGCCGATATCGTGCGGCAGGGCGTGCCGGATGCCGGGCGCATCGCCTGCGGGCTGGTCGCGGGGGCCGGGCATTTTTCGTTCCTGAGTCCATTTCCACCCCATCGGATCAGGTCGGATTTTCCGCCGTCGCAGGATCCACCGGGTTTCGATCGGGCGGCGTATCAGGCCGTACTATTGACCGAGATCGGGGAGTTCCTGCGCCGGACGATGAGGATCGACGAAAGAGGAGTCTGCGAAGCATGAAGAATATCCGCAATTTTTCCATTCGCGTCGACGATCTGACCGGCGCGCCGACACGGGCTTTGCTGGCGCTGCATCTGGCGGGCATGCGGGCCGGCACGCCACCCGAACATGTCTTCGCGCTGGACCTGTCCGGTCTGCGCGATCCGGCGATCACGGTCTGGAGCGCGTGGGACGGTGCGGAGATCGCGGCGATCGGAGCCCTGCGGACCATGGATGACGGGACGGGCGAAGTGAAATCCATGCGCACCCACCCCGCGCATTTGCGCCGGGGCGCGGCCGCGGCGCTGCTGGATCATATCATCGCCGAAGCCAGGGCGCGGGGGATGACGCGGCTGAGCCTGGAGACGGGGTGCGGACCATCCTTCGCGGCGGCGCTGGCGCTGTATCGCCGGCGCGGTTTCGTCGATGGGGCGGCGTTCGGGTCTTACGTGCCCAGCGCGTTCAACCAGTTCCTGCATCTGGAATTATGAGGCGTGGACAGATGTCTTGGAAAATTTTCGAGACCGGAAGGCGGATCAGCCGCGCGACGATGCTGCCACTCTGCGTGGTGGCCTGCATGAAGCCGGAACGGAAGCGGGTGCTGAATCAGGCGGGGCGGGCGCGGCCGTACATGTTGGTCAGCACGACCCCGGCCATGACGATCGCGCCGCCGATCAGCGTGCGTGGGCTGGGGATCTCGCCGGTCAGGACGAAGGCCAGCACCAGGGTGGCCGGCGGCAGCAGATAGAGCAGCCCGGCCCCGCGCGCCGCCCCCATATGGCCGATGACGAAGGCCCAGGCGGCATAGCCGATCGCCGCGGGGAAGATGCCCAGTTCCAGCACCGCCGCCCAGCAGCGCGCGGGGGCGTGCGGCATGATGGCCAGGGCCTGCGGCAGCCAGGGCAGCAGGCACAGCGCGCCGGCCAGCAGGATGTAGCTGATGCTGGGCAGGGCGCCGTACCGCACCACCAGCCTTTTCTGCAGCGAGGTATAGAGCGCGCCGCAGACGGCCGCGCCGAAGACCAGGGTCGCCCCCGAGCCGAACGCGATGCCGCCGATCTGCCCCTGGGCGATCAGCACCACCCCCGCGAAGCTGAGCAGCGATCCCCCCCAGCCCCAGCGCGACAGGGTCTCGCCCATGGTCGCCACCGCGATCAGCGCGGCCATGAGGGGGGCGGCGCTGATGAGCAGGCTGGCGGCGCCGGCCGATACCGTGACCTCGCCGCTGTTGAACAGGACATTGTACAGCGCGATGCCGATCACGCCGCAGGCCAGGATGCGCGGCAGGTCGCGCGGCGCCGGCAGCGGCGGGCGCGTCCAGGCCAGCCAAGCGGCCGCCAGCACCGCCGCCACGCTGTAGCGCATCGCCGCCAGGGGCACGGGCGGCAGGTCGCGCAAGGCGATGCGCACCACCGGATAGGCGCTGGCCCAGGACAGGATGGCGATCGCGGCGATCAAGGGAAGCAGGCGGACGAAGGGGCTGGACATGGGGGATGTTTCGATCAGTGAGGACAGCAGCCTCATATCCGAGCGGCGCGTCCGGCGCGAGGGGGTGAGGGGGTGAGGGGATGAAGCCGCGCGATGGCGATGGGGCCGGCAGCGCCTGGATGATCCCGTTTCCCGGACGATTTCGTTTCGCCGCCGTGTGACCGCTTGCGCCGCGTGGTGCGGGGCTTCATCGTTCCGTCGATCTGAACGAACCATGGACCATTCATGAAGAACGCACTGCAAAGAGGGCGCGCCCGGCGCCTGGGACGATATTTGGCGCTCGGCCTGCCGGGGCTGGTCCTGGCGGCCGGCGCCGCCGCAGGGGCGGCAAACGCCGCGTCCGGGAGCGGAGGGCAATGTTACGCCGATCTGGCGGCGACGCGGAATTTCACCCTGGGCCTGCCGCGCCACGCGCAGCCGACGCCGGACGGGAAATCGGTGCTGTTCCTGCGCAGCGGCCCGCGTGAGACCAGCCTGCATTTGTGGCGCTATGACCTGGCCGGCAGCCGCGCGGTCGAGTTGGCGCGGCCGGCGGACGGGCCCGAAAAACTCTCGGTCGAGGAGAAGGCGCGGCGCGAGCGGGCGCGGATGTCACTGACCGGCATCACCGATTTCGCCCTGTCCGACGACGGGACCACCGCGCTGGTCAGCCAGGGGGACCGGCTGATGCAGGTGGCGGTCGCCGGCGGGCAGGTCACCGACCTGCCGGGCCGGGGCTGGATCGCGCCGCGCCTGTCGCCGGACGGACGGCAGGTCGCGGCGGTGCGCGACAACGACGTGTATGTGATCGGCCTGCGCACCGGACGCACCACGGGGCGCCCGGTGCGGCTGACGCGCGGCGGCAGCGAGACGCTGACGCACGGGCTGGCCGAATTTGCCGCCGCCGAGGAACTGAGCCGGCCGGACGGACTGTGGTGGGCGCCCGACGGGCAGACGCTGTTGTACGAGGAAGCCGATATATCCGGCGTCGAGCGCCATTACATCGCCGACCCCGAGCACCCCGCGACCCCGCCGGTCGAATTCCGCTATCCCCGCGCGGGGACGGCGAATGCGCGGGTTCGGCTTGGCCTGGTGTCGCGCACGGGCGGGCCGACGCGCTGGGTGGCGTGGGACAGCAATGCCTTCCCCTATCTGGCGCGGGTGGTCTGGCCGAAAGGACGCGGCGCCCTGTCGCTGGTGGTGCTGAACCGCGCGCAGACCGAGGAACGCGTGCTGCGCGTCGATCCGGCCACCGGCCGGGTCGCGACGCTGCTGACCGAGCATGATCCGGCCTGGATCAACATCACGCCCTCGGGCGAGGGGCGCGGGCACGCCCTGCCGCGCTGGCTGCCGGACGGCAGCGGCTTTCTGTGGGCAGCCGAGCGTGGCGGCGCATGGCGGCTGGAACTGCGCCATGCCGACGGCACGCTGGACCACGCGATCACACCGCCGGACCTGCCCTTCGTCTCGCTGGACGATGTGGACGCGGCGGGCGGAACGGTGACCGTCACAGCCAATCCGGACCGGATACAGAACGCGGTCTATCGGCTGGGGCTGCGCGGCGGCGCGCCGGTCAGGCTGACGCCCGAGCCGGGGCTGCACGCCACATCGTTCGCCGAGGGCGGGCATGCGGTCTTTACCGACGCCATGATGGGCGCGGACGGCAGCGCCGCGAGCGTGGTGCGCGACCGCGACGGCCATGTGCTGGCCAC